>SOKQ01000013.1 GCA_004375695.1 Hadesarchaea archaeon
TCGCGGGAATCGTTGCCCTCGGGGGAATCTGGGTCCTCGTCTATCTCCGGTATCGACATCGGCTCATCGGCTTCGCGATCACCGGGACCATGATCTGTGAACTCGTTATCACCCTCGGCGCGGCATCGGTGTTAGGATGGACCATCGGGCTGCCCGAGCTAGGTGGCCTAATCATCGTCATCGGTACCGGCATCGACCACCAAATCATCATAACCGACGAGGTGCTCCGAGGAGGCCTGCCCGGGGCAAAGATGGTGAGCCTGCGAGGGAGGGTCTCGCGAGCGTTCGCAGTGATCTTCGTTGCGGTTGCGACGACAATCGCAGCGATGGTATCGCTTGCTTGGCTGGGCTTTGGCGCGATGCGCGGCTTCGCCTTGATCACGCTAACGGGGGTATTCATCGCCGTGCTCGTGACGCGGCCCGCCTACGCCCGAATAGTCAGCGCTATCGTGATGAGGAAACAATCAAAAGCGACAAGTAGCTAAACTAAGAATTCCCAAACTGTCTAAAACAAATAAGGCTACGGACAAAATTGCGAGAATTCCGATGGTGATTATGAAACCCAAGAAAAGCCCGCGAACCCCAAACGCCTTGAGCGCTCGCTCTGAGATGAAATAAATAGACGCCGCACACGCGAAGTAGAACCACAGAACCACAGTCGAAACCGTGAGGATATCAACCTTAAGCACAATCATCACGAATGCCAAGAAGCCAGCTGCAATCGTCGCGATCGTGAACGGGTAAAACAAAGCCATCAAGATAGCACCCTTGCGTGCTTCCATGCGATCACCAAAGAAAAAGGTACTGAGTGGTCGTCGGGAGTTTTCTCCTCAAAATCGCCACCTCAGGGCGGTAAATCAGCAGCTCCACAGCAGTAAGCTCCTTTTCGAGAACTTGGCTGACAACCTTTACCTCGGCCTCTCCACTTATCCTAGCAGTCCCCCGACCGAGCTTCGGCTCCAGCGCGATTAGAATTGGCACCTGGAGTTTATCCCGATCCGCCTCGGGGAGAAGTCCCGCCAAGAACTCGAGCTCCTCGCGCTTAAACGTGTGAACGCTGCCATCACGTGACACGACTTGGGGCTTCGCGGACGAAAGGGCCTCCTTCAGCGACAGGCGCCTCTCGGGCAAGTGCACGTTGAGCTTGCTCAGCTCGAATTTTATTAAACGATCTGCGCTCACTCCCGTTTCTCCATCATAGCTTTTATCCGCTTGAGACGGGTGAAGTTTTCCCGCTCCATTTCATCTAGCCTCATCATGATGAACTTGAGGGCTTCCCTTAGTCTCGGGATTAGGATGTACTCGAGCGCGTTCACCCTTCGCTTGGTCTTTTCGAGCTCCCTAACGATGGCGAATGCCGATGCTTCCAGCTCAGCTAGCTCGATCAGAAGCTTAAGCGCTCGCTCGAACTCCCTCGATGCTTCATCGAGTACCGAGGATGTCATGTGTAATCCATAACCCCTCACCAAAGCGCTGCGCTCGACCTCCCCGACTTCGACCGCTGGCACCGCGATACCCATGATGTGACGGGTTGAAATCTCCACTTGAAGCTCCCGCTTTGTTTCTTTTGAAGCCTGCTTGGTCTCGAGCGTCCCCACGACAGCAAAGCCCATCGACAACGCGCGATGAGCTACCGAGAGCTGGTCAAACGCCTTCATCCTAGCTTCTTGGATTCGCCTCAATACCTCGAAGAACTCGATGACGAGGGCATCCATCTTCTCCTTGAGCAGGTCGTGGCCCTTCTGCGCGAGGCCTACCCTTTGCTTCAGCTTCAGGAGTTCCATCCGGGTTGGGGATACTGCTAAGGCTATTGTCATTAGCTACTCTCCTTCTTAATCATGATCTCGGCCCCAACCGTGCGTCGGATTATCTCGCGCAGCTCGTCGACCTTCGGCACATATCCTGTCTTGTCTGGAATTCTCAGCACGAGTGGGAGCAATCGCTTTGTCCGCACCATCCGGCGGAAGTCGTAACCGAGCTCCTCCGCAACACGATGGGTTATCAACAAGACCCCGATTTCTTCGCTGTCGAAGAATTCGTTCAGTTTGGCAAGCGTTTCCTCATTCGTAGTGTGAATGTGTGCGTAGGTCGCACCCGCTAAAGCAAGGCCCGTCACGGTGTCCTGATCCCCAACGACTGCGATTCTATAGCTCAATTCTCGGCACCTTCATTATCGTTTCCTTGATACGTTGCGGTTCGACCTCATCCACCTTGAGCCGAATCGCGGTGCGCAGGTTTCTCATCTCGTTCTCTTTCAGGTAGATGTATGAAAGCACGGGAGCTATGGTGAAGAGCTGGGTGAGCGCGAGCCACCTGCATATCTTTAGGTGCATTTCATCTAGGACCTTCTCCGCCACAAAAATCCCTCGGGCCTCGATCTGCGGGAGAACCTCCAGCAAAATTTGGCCATAGACGGTACGATGAATCATGTTTATCGCCGAAGGAACATCCTCAGCGGTAATCATCGCCTTCAGCATCGCCTCCGTGAGCTCGTGGGGGGGTAAGATGAGGTATCTGTCAATCTCCTCGGGAGGCGCACCTTCCCGCTTGAGCCTCAAAATCAGCTTGATGTTCAAAGCATCCATTTCGTACCCCACGATCGCCCTCAAAACCGAGCGCTGTGCGCGCTTGCTCAACACATCCTTCCACAAGCTCGTGTAGTAGTGCTTGTCGAGCGCCAATAGGATGGCAATCAACCCTCGCGTCTCATATTCTTTTAGCGCCTCTGAAAGTACGTCGAAGTACTCGCTCCCTTGCAGAAATTCAAGCAGTTCTTCAAAGCTCTCGGCGGATGCAAGCATCTCAAGCCTTTCACGGGGAAGTGTCGGTGATGGAATTAACTCCTCAAGCCTCTTTTCCTTGGAAACTTTATTGTGAATCGCTGTGATGATCGCCTTAAGGTTCCAGATATCAACTCGCCCAATCACCCTCGCGACCGTTTCCCCTCGCTCCTTCGGCACCATCCCCAAAAGCTCGCGATAACGTGTGTTCAAGTTCTCCCTGAGCGATCGCTCGACCGTCGGCATGTCGATCCCCTCCTCGACCCTCGGAACCTCAGCTAGCTGCTGTCGGTAGTCGGTGTCGTCGAGGGCCGCAAATATGTTTGTGGCTCTTGGGGCATCAGCAAGTTCCATCAGGCGCGCCTCAGAAAGCAATCTCGCCTCCCACGCACTGAGGGTCGCATTGCAGTAAACGTAAGCCATCGAGCGCCTAGCGTTGTAAAACACCAGGGAGAAGAGGGTACCTATAATCAGGAAAATAGCTACGAGAACACTTATCATTTCAACCCTTCGAATAGGACTTTCGCGACTTTTACCCTGATGCCCTCGAATTCCCTCCGTATCCTACCCTCGAACGTTTCATCAATCTCAATCCTGCCATCCGCAGTCCTGACCTTTACCCCGCCAATCGTTTGGATTGGTTCACCCAGTGAAACACTCACCGTTTTTGTGCCTTCACCCAACTCACGTGTTATTTGATCTTTAGATCCTTCAAGAAGTTCCAGGTCTCGGCGATTAGCTCGGATTACCAAATTATCTTGACCAAGTTTTTTGCACGCCATTGCAGCAATTCGAATGATGTCCTCCTCGTACTCTTTAGACGAGGCATGCGCTTGAAGTTTCTCCTCTACCTCTCGGAAGACCTCGTTGATGCGCTCTTCCCTCTTTTGAAGCACTTCCCGCTTCGCGCGCATCCTGCCCTCCGCGAGTACTCCATCGTAAACATGTTTGCCACGGGTTTGTGCTTCCTTTGTCTCGCGTTCCTCCTCTTCCTTGGCGCCGAAGCGGGCCGCATCGAGCAACGTGCGTGCTTCCTTCTTCGCCGTCTCAATTATCCCCGCGGCTTTTTCCATCGCTTCTTTTAGGATATCATCTGCTATCAGCTGGGCGCCTTTTTCAGCTGACAAGACCTAGCCTCCTTACAACGCTCCGAGACTTACCAAAATCAAGATCGTCGCTAGAAGCCCAAGGATAGCGTAGAGCTCAACCATCACCGTGTACATTATACTTTGTCCAAATACCTCCGGTCTTTTTGCGACGGCACTGACGCCTGCCGTGGCAACCTTTCCCTGCGCGTATGCAGTAAATCCTTGGAGAATAGATGGAACAGCTGCCGCCAGTACGGCCAGTCCCACTATGCCTTCATTTAGTCCACCACCCCCAAGCATACCTGTACCGATGAGAATCAAAAAGCCCGCGACGAAACCGTAGATTCCCTGCGTGCCTGGGAGCACCTCTAGCACGAAGAGCTTTGAGAACTTCTTTGGGTCCTCAGCCGATACCGCTGCTGCTGCAACTCCGGTCATCCCAACGCCGATTGCCGATAGGATCCCTGGAATCGCGACCGCTAGCCCAGCTGCCAGCGCTATCCAGACCTCTTCACCTACCAGGCCACTCACCCCCTTTTACTTTGGTGAACGTCCTTTTAGCTTTAAAGGGAGCGAACTTCTCGCCTCCAGCCTCGTAGAACTTGCTGAAGAACTCCGCGAAGTGCAAACGCATGGTGTGGATGAACCCTCCGAGGCTATTGATAAAAATATTGAAGCAGTGCGCAGCGATGAAGATGAATGCCAGTCCGATTAGCAGCAAGCCGGCATAAATCGTCGACAGCGGTGTGAGCTCGGCTGGCATCATGCCACTGTACGCAAATTCGACGATGAAATTTATCGAAAATGCTATTACTCCCGTCGCGATGCCGAGAGCCAAAAGCCTAGTGTAAGAGGTCACATCTGCGATAAGCCCAGTTATGCCATAGATAATGTTAATCGGTCCCCCAATCTTTTCTCCTGCCCCTTTGCCGATCAACACCGCACCGACCATGCCAGTTCCCAAACCGAGGTAGAAGATGGTCCTGAACGCCAAGACGATGGCTGCCACCGGTGCAAAGGGATTAAATACCGTGAAAAGTTCTGTCTTCGGAAATGTGAAATCTATTCCAAACTCGTGCATCCCGATG
>SOKQ01000017.1 GCA_004375695.1 Hadesarchaea archaeon
AAGTTTTTGTGCGGATGTGAAATTTCGGGTCGCGATTCACCTTGACCACAGGCTCATAGACAACCGCCGGCACCTCCACACGTACCCCGACATCAATGGGACCGTGGGTGAGCTTTACCCCTAGGTTTCGTGCCTGTTCTGCAAACCAATCAGCCCCTACCCGCCCCGGGGCCGCGAGAATGTACTTCGCATGGATCCGCTTCCCCTTGACGACGACCTCACCTTTTCCGATCTGCTCGACTTTTGAGTTGAGCATGAAGTTTACGCCCTGCTTTTCAAGTGTGTTCCTGAACGAGTTGGTGATATCAGGTAGGTACTCACTGCCTATGTGGCGCTGGAGGATTGGGATGAATCGAACGCTAGCTGCAGCTGCACGCCTCGTGAGCTCTTCTACTTCCTTAGAGCTCGTGCCGTGGACTTTCTTAGGGGCACCATGCTCGACGAAGAGGTCATCCACTTCCTTGACGAGTTTTTCGGCTTTTGGGACGCTTTTCGTGAGCTTGCTGAGATCCCCGCCGATGTCGTGACGAAGGTTGAGGATGCCGCTCGACATGCCCCCTGCACCGCCTAGGCCGCACATGATGTGGCATGGCTTGCAACTTATGCACGTTCCAGTTTCAACAGCAGGGCAGATGCGCTTCTCGATCTCCTGCCCCCAGTCAACGACGGTTACGGAAAGTTTCGAATTTTTTGATAACTCGTACGCTGCGAATAACCCCGCAGGACCTGCCCCGATGATGAGCACATCTACCGTAGAATTCCCCCGAAGCTTAATGTCGCACCAATATAAAAGCTTTTAGAGATGGCACCTTTTCACTTTCTCAAATCACGCACCTTGCCCAAAAAAGTGCCATCCAACAAGTAAGCCTCGGCTTTTTCAAGTTTCACGGTACCGGCTTTGAACATTGGCCCGATCAATTCTTTGGGCATCTTTCGATTAACTGCAGCACCCCCTACGAGCTCGCTGAACGCTGGCATCACAAGCAGTTCTGGTAATTCGCCCTTAATCTGCACTCCAACCTTTTTTGGAAACTTCGATGCATCAAGTTTAGCCCGGAGCCAAATAGGCTCGACCGTTCGCCCTCCAAGTTCGTCACGGAACTCGACCGCTGGGTGGTTATGTGCCATCACGAGCAGTTTTGTATTGAGTAACTCGGGCGAAGGCCAAGTGTGGCCGTGCATCAGCCCTATGCGACGACGTTTACCGAGCACGATACCTTTGGCGCCATGAATTGCGACGCCTTTGGATACCATACCTTCCAGTCCGCCGTCGTGGTTTCCGCGGATGACCTCGACGCGGACTAACTTCGTTAGCTCCTCGAAGAAGCCAGGGAGCTCGCGCCACTCCTGCCAGCTGGCGATGGGAACATTGTGTTTCACGTCCCCAAGGAAAATCAAGCGGTTCAGCTTTCGTCGCTTAATAAGCTCGATGAGTCGTTTCTTGACTTTAGGAACCTGACTGGGCAGCGAAACACCCTTTCTTGCGAGCTCTCCTTCTAGGCCTAGGTGAAGGTCAGCAACTACTAGCGTACGCTCGCGTCCGATGCGCACGACCAAGGCTGGAGTCCCATAAATCGGGACAGCGGTCATGATAATCACAAATGAGTTTAGACAGGATTAGATAAAGTTTAAGAGGTTCTCGAGTCGTGATATCTCCGTGTTCAATTTGGCTTTAATAGCGCCCAGTACTTGTTTTCAAAGATATCCCAAGAGAACCAACAGCCCATAGATGGTTATCCCAGCTCCCGCCAACCTTATCAGCCACTTCGCCATGCCTGCAAATATGAATATAATAAACCCAACGATGACGAGGATAACTGGTTCCACTTGGTGCAGGAAGTTTAGTACATCTCCGAAAATGCCCTCCAACATCGGTCCACCTCTTCGAGTTTTCTTTAAAGCTGAATGCATAAATAGATTTTTGCTTGAGCCACTTTGACCAAGTTAGGATTTATTGTCCTTTGGCATTTGAGCTATTCAATTTTTAAAATCTCACCTTGAACCTCAGCAACGCAGCGATGCCTCCAAGTGATAGTAACTGTTTGCCTGCGTCGTGCTCGGTGCTTACAACGATTACTTGCCCCCGCGTCCTTCGTACCTGTTCCAGCACTTCCTCGACACCAGCCCGATTCCGTCGGAGCAGCTCATCCGCGACCAGCAACTTCTCTACGGCACCTAGCGATGCTGCTCGCTTGACCTCTACTTCTCCATAGGTGGCGAGCCCTCCCTTTGCGATTTCCATCATCAACCGATCAATCAGCGATGTCTCAAATGAAATACGGTTCTCGTGCGAGACCTGTTCGACCAGTCCGCGACGCACAATCTCGTAGAGTCCGGATCTACCTCCCGAGCTGATGTTATCACGTTTTATCTTCGGGATAAGTTCTGGATATTTCTCACGCAGAAACTCTACGAATGCATCCTTGGTGAACCCGGGGCCAGCGACTATTGCAACTCGAACACCCTCGCGCAAGATGATGTCGTTCATCGCCGCGGCAAGCTCATGGAAGAATTTTCGCGTATCTGCTTCCCGCTCGACCGCGTAGCGCTTGCCCACTTTCGCTCGAGAAATCGTGCCAATCTCATCGAGCCCATACTGACGAACCAACGCGAGCTCTGCTGAAACATCTTCGAGTGCTACGAGTAGGACACGTGGACGACGGCTGGCTCGAACGGCCACCCTGATGCGATTTAGGTGGTCCGGTCTCCAAGTTTTTGTAATGGCAAGTGCAGACCCAAACTCCAAGCTGAAAGAGTGATGTTTTCCGATATCGGGGCCCCTGAGGATAGTGCCCAGCAGGCGGAGGCGGTTTGCATGTTTATGAAACTCGACTTCTTCGACACGAATGGACAGTGTTACGCGCCGCTTCTTGAGCCGCTCCGGCCTGAGCTTGTCCCCAACCTCCCGCTCCCGGCGCCAAGTTTGAGCAGTCGCGATGTCGTTGGGTTCGACTAGGTGCTGGAGGTGCCAGAGATCGTCAAGCGTCTCGACTACGAGCTTGATTTTTCCATGCTTCAAATCTTTGTGGACCACCCGCATTTGCGAACCCCAAATATCTTAGGTAAAACACCCGCTACCTGCCGCGGAATTCCCGGAAGGAGCGGCTTATGCTGTCGTTCCAGAAATAAGGCAGGCTGTAACGCACGAGCCCCTCGAACTCATCGGAGTATACATAGAAATGGCTGACGCGGTCATCGATCTTTTTAAACGTTTTGTTGGCGACGGAGAAGATGTCCTGCAAGGCCTTTCGCTCAAACCTTGCCTGAAGCAGTGACGGTTCCTTAAGCAAAAGCACATCTGCCAAGCGAAGCACGTTGATCTCGATCAGGGCCGAGCTTTGAGTTATGAGCACCATTGACAGGTTCTTATGGCGTGCGATCGCCATGAGCTTGGTAAGCATTTTGTTCATTGAGGTCATTGCCTCACGCGAGAAAAATAAAATCGCGGCTTCATCGATGAGCACAACAGAATCATTCGGAATATCCTCGATGCGGTTCGTCTTGTGGATCCATCGCGGCAACTTCGCAGCGTCATATCCAATCCCGTAACACTTCCGCCGAGTAACGTGGTTAAACCAAGTTAGGAACTGCATCCCGAGCGCAGTTTTTCCACCCCCGCGTTTTCCGACTATGAGCATGATTAAGCCGTATTTCTGAAGCGCTCGTTCGAAATTTGCGTAAGCCCCCCTCCGCTCTTCAACGGCTTCAAATGGCTCAAATCTTGGTGGGGGTTTCGGCGGTCCTACCCCCATAGCATCTCGGATTCGATCAAACAATCCCATTTTTTCACGCCTCAAGCTTCACCCAAGATATAAGCCGTCGAATATTCGAATTTCTGTCCGCAAGCCTTTGACGTTATCATGCTATATCCAAATGATTTTATCCATGGTTGCTTAAAACATAATTGAGGTGCCCTCTGTGGTGGCCCAACGGTCCATTCGAATTCGGGATCTAAATCCAATCGACATGCAGGCGATCTTGAGCATAGAATACAAGTGCTTTAAGGATCCCTACCCGTTAAGCCTGCTCAACCACTTATACACGATGCACCCCGATGGATTTCTACTGGCCGAAGCTGACGGTAAAGTGGTGGGCTACGTGATTGGGGTAATCCGATGGGAAATGATGGGTCACATTTTAGCCATCGGTGTTGACCCACCCTACCAGAAGCAGAACATTGGCTCAACCCTCATGGAACAAATCATCGGCCGCCTCCGCGTGAAGGGGATGAAACTCGTGCGGCTAGAGGTGCGAAAGAGCAACGTTGGTGCGCAGCGGTTCTACCTAAAGCTCGGCTTTCGACAGCGGGGGGAAATCCCCTACTATTACGAGGACGGCGAAACGGCCGTGGTAATGGACTACGAAGTCAAGAGCTAGCTATCCCCGGTACCTCAACTTTCGAAGATCCTCCACTGTTAGGACGTGTACGTTTGTTGGCGCCACTTCGACGCGCGAGCGCATTCCGGCGACGTATTGCACGCCGCGCTCGGCCGCCATGTCCGCGAGCTCTTGGGTTACGACACCATCGAACACCACAGCTTTAACGTCCGAGACTTTGGGCAGTCGTTCCTTTAACTCCCTCACTCGAATCTCTTCGATCTGATCGAGTTTTTTGTCAAGCAGCTGTGCCCTCAGGGTGCCGCGCAGCTTGCCAATAATACTCTTCAGTTTTTGAAGCTCCTGGGTTTCCTCTTCGGCGGCGGGCGCTGTTTCTGGCGCTGGCTTCCCTCGGAGCTCGGCCAACGCGTGCTCGAGGGGTACTTTGTCTTGCAACGCCTTGATTATTTCCTTTCGCGTGAGGTCCTCCACACTACTGTTCTGAGGAGGCCTCGCGATAAAGTCGATGTCGGCAACTTGGCGCAGCTCCTTCAGGATTAGGTCTCCACCCCTATCGCTGTCAAGGAAAGCCGTCACCGTCTTGTTTCTGCTTAGGTCAATCACTGCCTTGGGTATGCTCGTCCCCTCGATGGCGATGGTGTTTCGGATGCCCGCGCGAAGCAAGTTTAACACATCAGCGCGTCCCTCGACGATTATCACCGCATCGGAACTCCGCACCCCCGGGCCTGCGGGTAAGCCCTCGTATTCAGAAATCTCCTCAAGGCGCACGGACTCCTTGACCATCTCGGCTATTTCTTGGGTTTCTGGAGCGGCCTTCTCGACGAACTCAAGGATCTCCTTGGCACGCCCCACGATGAACCTCCGCTTGGCGTCACGCACGTCCTCGATTCGCTCGATCTTGATTGTCGCCTCGCAGGGGCCTACCCGATTGATGGTTTCAAGTGCAGCGGCGATAATCGACGTTTCGACTCGGTTAAGGCTCGAGGGTATCATTATCGTGCCTGACGATTTTCCTTGGTTTGAGCTGATGTTCACCTTGAGGCGCCCTATCCTGCCGGTCTTGAGCAGCTCGCGTAGGTCTAGCTCATCCCCCAGCAGACCCTCAGTTTGTCCAAAAATTGCGCCCACTACATCGGGACGCTCCACCACGCCATTCGTCTCTATTTTGGCGTGGATGAGATACTTGGTCGTACCAATATCCTCTCGCATAACGGGAACCTCCTTTTTGTTGATTCGCTTAGCTACCAGTTCTTGCAGTTTTTTTCCTTCCAAGGGCACCACGCCCTCGAAAGCCAGAATGAGCCTGATGGTGATTCTGGCTTGATTTGATGATTAATTTTAGTTGTGTCCCCCGCCTAAAAAGGCTGTGGTTCCGATACTTTTGTTATATTTTATAACAACAAAATGCCAACTGGTTTGAATAAATAGGTTTACTCTGAGAGGATTTGGTCTGGACTCCAGCCTAATGTATCAGACCCGCCGTCCAGTAAGCGCTCGGATTAATCTGTTGGTGGTCTCCTCCACAGCACGATTTTCGTGGGGCACGTAGGGCAAGTCCGCCTCACCAGCTACAACTTTCGCAAGCTCGACCACAGCAACGGCCAAGGCCCGCAAATCAATTTTTTGTTCGTCATCATAGTTTAATCGGCCCCCATCGCCCAAGCGTCATCCGATGGTAAAGTTTCGAACGGTTGAATAAAGAAGGCAATTCTCAACAGATTTACCTCCCACGAGTGAAGGGCCGACCTATAAATCCCTCATCGAATAATCGCCCTCAGTTGTAAACTCATAGTGTTCTATGTCGTCATTCCCAAAATCGTAATGAGGACTGGTGATATCAACGGTCAAGGTCTCACAAGCTCGATCTTGTCCTTATCTTGAAATCCATAGTTTTTGATGGTGACGGTCGTTTCGTATTCCATTAAATAATCCTCACTTAGTTCTAGGGAGACCTCTTCAATCCCCGTAGTCACGTTCTCCCATTCCTCGCCTGATCTGAGTATGATATTTTCCCCCCGATATGTTAGTGATACAGAACCGTTCGCATCCAGATTTGTTATTGAAAGGTTGGAACCCCCCACATCCTCTGAGGGAATAGAACTTACCCACCATATAGTGCTTGCAACTCCCCCTCCAGCATCTCCACCTAGGCTATGTCCTACGCCCACCGCCACCTTGAAGTTGTCCGGCATTTCAAAGTAACCAGTTCTCAGCACCCCCGTCTCCTCGTTAAAGAGATACGTGGCGAAATCAATAAAGACAAAGGATCTCACCATATTTTCCTTCTCTTCTATAATCTTACCGTCCTTGTGGCACCAGATTTCAAGGAAGATGTAGGAATCCTGATCAGTAAATTTTTCGTTATCCTCCCCGGGTGTTTTATTCTCACCGTTCTCGCCGGGTCCCGTTTTATAGCTCACATAGACAATAGTTACAGCAGCAATTGAGGCGAGGGCAAGGACCACCACCATAGCACCGGAGAGCCTGCCCTTCTCGCCCAATAGGCCCCTCATATCAAAAAAAACCCCATATGTTTCTCTTACAGTCATTGATAAAAAGTTTCCTCAATTGAGTTTTTACCTCCCCTCCTCTACCCTCAGAGTCCAAGCAGCGGCTACTTTAACTTGTGGATTAGCCGTCCCTCCAGATCCCCCCACTCCAGTGAGCGCTTCTTGGTCTCGCCTTTAACCGTATCTCCGTACATCGTCATCTCCGAGTAAACATCCTCAGTGAGATTCAAAAGAACCAGCGAGTGTCCAGCCTCGTGTGTCGCTGCGTTTCTCAGGTCAGCCCTTCTTCGTACTTAACAATTGTCCTTTTAGACTCTCCGCCCAGTAAGCGCCCGGATTAGCCTGTTGGTGGTCTCCTCCACAGCACGATCTTCATAGGGCACGTAGGGCAAATCCGCCTCACCAGCCACAACTTTTGCAAGCTCGTTAATCGCGACTGATGCTTCACATTCAGGTTCGTACACAACAACTGGGATCCCCTCGCGCTCTGCTTCCTGAACCTTTGAATCCTCGGGGATATCCGCAAGCACTGGCATCGCGCCAAGCGTACGGCCCATGAACTGCTCGACCTCACCTGTTGAAAGATCCGCTGTCTTACCAGTGCGGTTGACGACGAGACCCCGAGCCCAAGAACCTAGCACATTTGCCAAGCGGATTGTCTTGTGGCAGTCGACCTAGCTAGGATGGATCGTTCTTTCTAGGAGTAACATCTCCCATTTCGTAGATTGCAAACCGGCAACATTTCGCGAGCGGCCGCAATCGAAATTATCGTCGCGTCGGCTATCCCGGCGGGTGCATCGATTAGAAGTAATTCGGTTTGCCGCAGAAACTTTTCAACAATTTCCTCGACGCGCTCGCGCTTCACCTTCGAGAGCACGTCATGTACATCTTCAAAACGAAAACCAGTTGGGACGACTTTTATGCCGTGGTTCTCGTAAATTACGTCTTTAACATCGGCTTTTCCGGTTAGAACATCCAAAAAACTCACTTCACACTTGTGCATTCCCATGATTATTCCCAAGTTTGCCATCGCGAGGTCGCCGTCGAGGATCGTGACATCGCGCCCGAGCACACCCAATGCCACTCCGAGATTCGCCGTGAGGGTGGTCTTTCCCGCCCCACCTTTGCCTGAGGCAATCACTATCGAACGTGGCCTAACACGCAAATTTCAACCCCCAAATTTATTGACGGCGCGCGCTTAAAAACATGAATATTGTTTTAATTTTAACTAAATCAAGAAATTCAAAGAACTGAGGATGGTTGCGTAAGTTTTGCGTCCGGGTGTTCCTCAAAATATCGCCTAACCGGCTCGAGCACCCGAACCAGTTCCTCAGCAACTGCCGCTTTCAGGTCTGTGGGGTGGAGTTCGCCGGACGAATACAACTTCCGGAGTTTTGCTGCATCCTCTACTTCAAGCGGGCCTCCGTACTTCGCTTGCCTGCTAACTTCTAGCTTGCCGAGAGCGGGCAAGACAACGTGCTCAACGTATTCTATTATTGGATTATCCTTCGTTTGCTTCGGCGGGCAGAATGCTTTCGTCACCTTTTTCTTGACTACTGAAGGCTCGTCGTCGATAGCGATGAAGTTGCCTTTTGACGAAGACATTTTGGCTGCCCCGTCCAAGCCATGAAGCAAAGGCATGTGCACGCAGACGGGTTTTTGATAGCCTAACGCTGGCAATTTCTCCCGCGCGACCATGTGCACCTTCCGCTGGTCGATACCCCCAACCGCCACATCGACATTGAGGTGAGCTATATCTACGGCTTGCATGAGGGGGTAGAGCACCTGCGCCACGTCAGGATCCTTTAGATGGCGAGCTATCTCAGCCATTGAACGATGCGCCCGAAGCAAAGTTATACCGGTGGCCATTCGAAGTACGTCCATCATGAACTTGGGTTTTAACTGAAAGTCTGACCCGAGCAAGAACTCCGTACGCTTGGGGTCGAGGCCCAACGCGATGAAGCAATGTTTATTATACTCGGCCACCCGGCGAATTTCCTCAAGTGTCCCCTTATCATTGAGGTACGCGTGCAGATCTGCGAGCAATACAATCACGCGCGCTCCCAGTTTTTGAAAATCCATGAGTTTTTGCACGGCCAGCGCATGCCCAAAATGAATTTTTCCGGAGGGTTCGTAGCCGCAGTAGACTGTAATTTTCTCCTTATCCAGCAGTTTGCGGAGTTCTGTTTCTGTTACCACTTCACTCGTGCCTTGCGCCGCACACTTGAAGCGCTCCTCTGCCTCCGTTTGATCACCACTCGAAAAGTATACCGGACAGCTAAAAGCTTTTGTTGGAGATGTGTGACCCCTTTGTTTCGCATGGACGTTAACTAATAAACAAACCTATTACAATAATACTGTTACAATAGTATCATAAAAAACAGTAAAAATCTAAATAGGTTGCAGTGGAAATCAAGGGGTTGGTTGTGTGGAAAGGCAAGAAAAGACTCTTGCAAGGGTATTCAGCTTTGACATTAGATTTACGGGCACCCGCAAGACGCTTTTTTACCGCAAGCTTTTCGGGTACTCAAGCTCCACAAAGCGAACCAAAAAAGACGGTACTACAAAGACTTACACTCACGTTGCGCGGGGTCTACTCGGGACGATTCCTCACTTGAAGCTGGGGAAGAGTGTCATTGCCGTCCCAAAGGCAGCAGCCCCCCGTTTGGAGGAATTCTTCTCTAACCCCCGGTGGCAACCAATGGAGCTTCACAGTTTCGACGCTATCCTACATCCCGAGCTTAGAGAACGCGCGATGGAGGAGGCACTCTTTGGTTATGTTATTGGGCGAGAACGGGTGAAGATTAACACCGAAATGGATGATATTATAACAACGGCTGGGCAGAGGAAGTTGCCCCCTGAGCTTGCTGAACGGGCGCGGCGCCTTTTGCGCGTGATTGAGGAGTTTATCGCCGTTGACTGGACCGACAGACAGGAATTTTCACGCAGGCTTGAGCCGTACTTGATTCAATTGAGAAAAGTAATCTAATTTACTGTTACTATAGTATCAATACTTTCGGTGACCTCCCTCCCCTAAAGACGCTTAAAAGTTCCACCCAAGCGTTCGTTTGAAGGGAGAAAATGGATTATTACAGGCGCCTAGATGTGAGACAAACGATAATGGATTTCGCGAGTGCTAGTAAAGGCAGCGGCGAGCGAGAATGCACTTTCTACAACTCCCGCATCAAGAGCATTCAACGCCACCTAAGCGAGCACCCCATTGTCTTGGATTCGGCGGCGGCCTTTGACCGAGCCTTGGCCTCAGGAGCGACGGCATTCTATTGTTCTTACTGGCGTTATCCTGGCCAGGACTTCTCGCGCCCGATTGGTCACGATTTAGTATGGATCGTGCGGGCGAGGCGAGGAGGGTTAGAGTTTGCCAAGAGGGTAACTGCTTGGGTGACCGAAGCGCTGGCGGAGGATGGCATCTCTGAGCCGTGGGTCAAGTACTCCGGCCAACTTGGGTTTGATTTATTGATACCTTTCGAGGCTATTCCCCCCGAAGCTTGGGCGGGAGATAGATATGCACTGACAGACCTACAGAGAGGACTAACAAATTCTATCGTGAGCTATTTAACCGAGCGTCGTTCGAGCATTCGAGTTAATGGCGTTTCTTCCTTCCTTGAGATAAAGCAAGGGACGGATACCTGCCTCCTCTCCGAGCTCCGGGTGAGGCGAGGCTTATTGCTGGCGCCAATGAGCCTCAACCCGGAGTCGGGCTTGGTTTCGGTTCCTGTCGCCCCAGATGAGGTAGCAGAGTTTTCCGTGCTTGATTCCAGCCCTGCTGATGCGCGGCCGTTTGAGTGGAAACAGCCTTCACGGGTGGCGCACGAGTTAGTGAAGCACGCCCGCCAATGGCAGCTCGCCCCAATCCAAAAGAAGCTCGCAATCGCCTAGCCCAGGTAGCACATTAAACAGTTTGTATTTTAATAAGAAAGTTGGGGCAAGTTGGTGAGCGCGGATTTAGCGGGCAGGGTAAATGAGCTGAGGGGAAGCAAGACAGGCAAACTCATAGCTCGGAGGATGCGAGAGTTCAAGGAGCTCAGCCGCAAGGGCAACGAGGAATGGTTTTCGGAGCTTTGCTTCTGCATCCTGACGGCGAACTCGACCGCGAGGCGGGGGATGAAGATTCAGCGCGAGCTGGGCAGCGAGGGATTTTTGACGCTCCCGCTCGAGGAACTCAGGCACAAGCTAAGGGCTGCGGGGCATCGATTTTCGAATATCCGGGCACACTTCATCGTCGAGGCACGCAGATTTCGCAACATAAAGAATATCATCGAGAGATTCACGGATGTGCGGCAGGCTCGTGGGTGGCTGGTTGAGAACGTGAGGGGTGTGGGTTATAAGGAATCGAGCCATTTCTTGCGCAATGTGGGATTTGATGATGTAGCAATTTTGGACCGGCATGTGCTCAGCGTGTTGCACGAATATGAATTAATCGATGAGGTGCCCCGCTCGCTGACACGTAGGCGATATCTGGAGATCGAGGAAAAGCTCGTGAGGCTCGCGGAGAAGCTCGGGCTCACGCTTGGCGAGCTGGATCTCTATCTTTGGTACTTGAAGACGGGCGAAGTCTTGAAATAAATCAACTTGAACGTTTGTAAAAAGGCGCGCCGAGATAAGAGCCGCGGGCATCTCGATGACTGCGGACGACGTAGCCCACCCGAACCGCCTTTTGAGCAGCTCGCTGAACCATGTCGCTCCGATCCTTTACGGACCGTGTGGATTACCCTGACGAGTTCTCCACGCCGCAACCCTTCGAGAGCTTTTGAATCAAACCTGTCAGCCTGCTGTTCAAGGCCTCGTTGAGCCGGCCTAGCTCTCTGAGGCCCCTACCAGTGGGATCCACCAAGACCGATTCTAGAGGCCCTTCCGGTTTGCTCTCCCGGCGCGAGAAAAAATTAGTTTAACTTCCATAAATAACTTTCTCACTTCCCGGCGGAAGGGGTCGAAAACCTTAAATAAGCGATGTTTGCTCATATCAAATGAAAATTCTTGGGAGGGGAAGGATGCCGAAGTGCTGTCCTAAATGTTGGCAGTACTATGAGTGTGAGAATCGGAACGAGTGTTGTCCTGAGTGCGACTACTACTCTAACGGCGAGTGCATCTACTCTGAAGTGGAACCTTACGAGGAGTTAGAAGAGGAGTAATCGCCCTGGAAGATTCAATTTTCGTGGCGAGAAGCGCCGTGTCCACTCCTAAATTTATAAGTGCTAGTCGAAACATCTAACTAGTGAGCACATGGCATACAATCCATTCGACGATGAGTTCTTCAAGCGTATATGGCGCATGTTGCGAGAGTTCGATCGTGAGTTCAAAGAAATGGAGAACAAGTTCAAGATAGACTTTCGAGAATTCGAGCGAAGGCCGGGGGTCACGGGCTTCAAGGTGGAGATAAGGGACTTCGGTAAAGGCAAACCAGAGGTCAAAGTAACACCGATAGGCAAGCGCCCGATGAGGATAGCGCCCCTCGAAGCGCCAGCCGAAGTACCCGTGGAACGGCTGAAGCCGCCAAAGGTTGAACGGAAAGAGATCAAACCCGTAACCCGCATGCTTGAGACGAACTGCGGGAAGATAGAGCGTCTTGACGAAATCGTGCTTACGATGCAGGTGCCGGGAGTGAAGAAGAAAGATGTCGAGGTTAGGCAGCTGGGTAATGCGCTCGAAATCATCGCGCGGAAGCCTAGTGGCGAGGCATATTTTGGGGCGTTTGAGCTCCCACCTGATGCGGCGCCAAGCGAGCGAGAAGTTGAGCTGAAAGGGAAAATGTTGATTATTTCAATCCCGAGGAGAAGGCGCCCCCGCATGAAGTCTTGAGGGAAGCGAGGGTGAAGAATTGTTGATAAGGCTCGAAATGGAGCTCGAAGACGTCCCAGGACAGCTCGTCAAGGCGCTCGAGCCCATTTCACGCTACGGGGGCAACATTCAAAGCATCATGCACCAGCGCGAGAAAAAGACACCACTCGGGCGGCTACCTGTCATGTTGATTTTTGAGATCGGCGAGCGAGCGAGACTCAATCGAATTTTAGCAGCACTTCGGGCGATGGGGGTGCGGATTGTCCGGATTGGGGAACGTGAGGGCGCAGTGAGGACCACAGTTTTGTTGATAGGCCACATCATCCACACCGACGTTCGGGACACCATCGATCGCCTGAACGCTCTTAAGGGGGTAATGGTATCCGACTTAAGTCTCGCGATGGGTGCCCCCGGCCAGGAGTCGGCAGCTCGAATGACGATTATGGCCGATGACGAGAAACATAAGAATTTGGTCATCTCCAGCATGCGGCGCATAGCCGACAGAAAAGACCTGCTCATGATAACTTCACTTGAGGCGGAATGATGCGCATAATGCTAGTTGGATTCGGAAACTTGGGCAGAGGGCTCAGCCGCGCGTTTATTCAAAAAGCGGGTTTTTTGCGCAAGGCTCATGGTTTGATTCCCCGAGTGGTTGCAGCCGTTGACGAGTTCGGCGCCGTAATTGATGAAAAGGGGCTCAATTTAACAAAGTTGCTCAGAGCCACCGAGAAGGCAGGAACGGTGGCAGCATACAAGGGAGGGAAACGAGGAAAGCGGGCCCTACAGGTGATCGAGGAAGTCGAGGCGGATGTCGTCTACGAACTCACACTGACCAACATCAAGACAGGAGAACCCGGGCTGACCCACATCAAGCGGGCGATGCGGGCAGGAAAGCACGTTATAACCTCAAACAAGGGGCCGCTCGTGGTAGCATTCAGGGAGCTCGACTCACTGGCAAAGCGATGTGGCGTGGAATTCAGGTATTCCGCTTCAGTCGGTGGGGCAGTGCCAGTGGTGGGACTCGCGAAGAAACTGTTGGCCGGAAATGAGATTCGCGAAATCAGGGGCGTGCTCAACGGCACCACAAACTACATCCTCACGCGCATGAGCAAGGAAGGTGTCCCCTTTGAGGTTGTCTTGCGGGAAGCCCAAGAGCTTGGGATAGCCGAGAAGGACCCGACGCTCGACATAGAGGGAATTGATACAGCATGCAAAATCACGATTCTAGCGAACTCCTTGTTGGGTATGAACGCAAGGCTCAAGGAGGTCAAGAGAGCGGGCATCACACGAGTTCGGCCCGAGGCGATTCGGCTGGCTCAAGAGGTGGGATGCACGATAAAGCTCATCGGCATTGCGAAACGTGGTTCGCTGGAAGTAGGGCCGAAGCTAGTCCCACTAGGGCACCCACTCGCTGTTGGTGGCACCCTAAATGCGGTAACCTTTAAGCTCGATTTGGCGCGGGAGATCTCGATCACGGGCTTCGGGGCGGGCCCGAAGGAGACTTCCAGCTCATTGCTTGGCGATCTGATAGACATTCATCGAACGCTTGGGGGCTAAGCTTGCGGTTAGAGTGTATCGAGTGCGGCAGCAAGTTCAAGCTCCACGAGAGATTTTACACGTGCCCAAAATGCGGAGGCTTGCTCGAGGTCGAGTTCGAGCTAAGCGAGCTGAAGCGAAAGCTCGATCGCAAGCGCTTGAAGGTTGAGGCGCCGAGCGTCTGGAAGTATCGTGCATTCATGCCGATTTTAGATGAATCAAAAATCGTCAGCTTGAGTGAGGGAGGAACACCCCTCTACCGCTGCAACCGTCTTGCCAAGGAAGTCGGGGTTCGGGAACTCTACGTGAAATTTGAGGGAGCTAACCCAACGGGTTCATTCAAGGACCGTGGGATGACGGTTGGTGTCACGAAGGCGCTCGAGCTTGGAGCTAAGACCGTCGCGTGTGCTTCGACTGGCAACACCTCAGCCTCGCTGGCGGCCTATGCGGCCAAGGCCGGGTTACGCTGCGTAGTCTTGCTCCCCAAGGGTAAGGTGGCACGAGGCAAGCTGGCGCAGACGCTGATTTACGGCGCGCAGACGATAGCAGTAAAGGGGAACTTCGACGAGGCACTGACGATTGTGCGAAGGATATGCGAGGAGCGGAAGGACATCTATCTTTTGAATTCACTGAACCCCTTTAGACCCCAAGGTCAGAAGACGATAGGATTTGAGATAGCGGATCAGCTTGGGTGGGAAGTGCCGGACCGTGTGGTGGTGCCCATGGGGAACTGCGCCAACATCTGGGCGATTTACAAGGGCTTCTTCGAGTTCGACTTGGTCGGGTTGACGAAGGGAATACCTATGATGACCGGGATCCAATCCGAGGGCTCAATGCCAATCGTTGACGCTATCAAGAGGGGGCTTGACAAATTCGTGCCAGTTAAAAAACCCGAAACGATAGCCACGGCAATCCGCATAGGCAATCCAGTGAACGGTCCAAAGGCAATTCGGGCAATCCGAGCTTCAAAGGGCACGGCGGAGTCAGTGAGTGACGCTGAAATCATCAAGGCCCAAAAGTTAATGACCCGCTTGGAGGGAATTGGAGCGGAGCCCGCCAGCGCGTCTACGGTCGCTGGGCTCAAAAAGCTCGTGCGTCGTGGAACCATCAAGCGGGATGAGCGCGTGGTGTGCGTGGCAACGGGACACATATTAAAAGACCCTGAAGAGGCAATAAGGGTCTCGGAGCGCCCGCGCGAGGCTCCGGCGAGGTATAAGGAAATAATAAAGCTATTAAGGTGAACGAAATGCTCCCAAGGGAAGCATACGACCGGACATTGGGGCTGTTGCAAAAGCACCACGAGTGGTTCAAGACAGTTTTGCCGCTGATAGCTAGCGAAAACGTGCAATCTCCAGCGGTCCGGGAGGCGCTCACCACAGATTTTGGTGGGCGTTATGCTGAAGGCATGCCGGGGGAGCGGGTCTATGCTGGATGTACCTATATCGACCAAGTGGAGCTGCTCGCCATGGAGCTGGCCCGAGAGCTCTTCAAGGCGGAGCATGCTAATGTGCAGCCAGTTTCGGGGGCCGTCTCCAACCTTGCCATGTACACGGCGCTAACAGACCCCGGAGATACCATAATGTGTCTTTCCATAGCCGCCGGAGGGCACATCACCATGGGGAAGAAGAAGTTCGGAGGGGCGGCAGGGGCGGTCCACGGTCTGGAGGTCGAGTATTTCCCCTTCGATGAGAAGCGCATGAACATCGATGTTGACGCGACTGCCAAGAAGATAGCGGAGTTAAAGCCAAAGCTTGTGATGTTCGGGGGGAGCTTATTTTTGTTTCCACACCCAGTTAAAGAGCTAAGTGAGGTGGCCAAAGAGCACGGCGCGCACGTAGCCTACGACGCCGCCCACGTTATCGGTCTTATTGGAGGCGGCCAGTTCCAGGATCCCCTGCGCGAGGGTGCCGAAGTAGTGACCTGCAGCACACACAAGACCCTCCCGGGGCCCCAGCACGGCATGATTTTGTGTAAAAAGGAGCTGGCGGACCCAATAAATCGAGGGGTATTCCCAGGCATGGTGAGCAACCACCACCTCCACGCTGTGGCGGGTCTTGCGGTGGTTCTCGCGGAGATGTTGGAGTTCGGGAAGGAATACACGGCGCAAATAGTGAAAAACGCAAAGGTCCTCGGGAAGGCTCTTTACGACCGAGGCCTAGCAGTTCTGTGCCCAGATCAGGGATTCACAGCCTCGCACACCCTCGCCATAGACGTCACCAAGTACGGAGATGGAGGGGTGCTCGAGCGAAAACTTGAGCAAGCCAACGTGATACTCAACCGTGAGCTCTTACCTTGGGATCCTAGACAAGGAAGGCATTTTAGGAATCCAGGTGGCCTAAGGCTGGGAACGTCTGAGGTGACGAGGATTGGCATGAAAGAGAGCGAAATGGGGGAGATAGCGGAGTTCATCAAGCGGGTGATCGTCGATGGGGAGGAAACCAAGCGTGTTGCAGCCGATGTGGCCGAATTCAGGCGTGATTATCAAAAGGTTCACTATTGTTTTGAGTCCGCGACGCAGGCGTACGAGTACGTGAAAATACGTTAGTAGTAAAAAGGCGACTTCCAAAATTTAAAATTGAAGCTTAACTCAGAACTCAAAGCTTTATGACCTACGTTTCCCCTGTTTTCGACTGTTTCCACTCGAACTCGGGGAATAAAGAGGTACGTTGTAGAAAAGCCGCTATTTTAAGGTCATTTTGAAAATAGAGGGTATAAATTCAGGAATTTAGGATTGGGAATACTTTCGGTGACCTCTCCCCCCAAACGACTTCAAAAAAGCTCTGTTTAATATTAAATTTTATGTGGGACGTTAAAATGTATTTAAAAACAATTAAATCGCTTTTTAGTGCTGATGTAATCCCCCGCCCTAGAGTAAAAAATAGTTACACAAAAATAAATAGAACGTGCAAAAAAGTTATACATACTTTTGTTTTAAAGTGCAAAACGAAAAGTTCAAGTTTTATATCCCCAAACTCCACTCTTTCTTCTACCGTTGCCCGCTGGGGTGAAAAACTTGGAACCTAAAGCAAAGGAGAAGTTAGAAAAGTTCCTGCACCGCAGGGAGGTCCTCAAGGAGCTGCGCAGGACAACGGCAGCCGGGCGAAAATCACTCGTGATCGCCTTCGAACGGCTCCTAGAGTTCGACATGGAACTCGCTAAAAGCATTCTAGATTCCCCATCTGATTTTTTTAATGCCGCTGCCGAAGTATTAGAAGGTATAACAAAGGTTCCCGGAATGCGCTTGCGCGTGATGGGGCTCGATAAGTCAACAGAAATTCGCAAAATTCGTGCTGAGCACGTGGGCAATTTCATCCAGGTTGAGGGAATCCTGACACGGGCGGGCGAGGTAAAGCCGGAGGCGACGGAGGCGGTATTCAAATGCAGACGTTGCGGGGAGGAGAACAGGATACTTCAGGTCGGTGAACTCT
>SOKQ01000036.1 GCA_004375695.1 Hadesarchaea archaeon
GCTGGCTTCGTTTTGGTTTTCTTCGCGCTAGGGTTGCTTTTGTTCAAGTGGGAAGAGTAGTTTTAAGCTTGACGCCGAAAAATAACTTGGGGGCCGGTGGCGAAGTGGTATCGCGCTCGCTTCGCATGGTAACCGAGATAGCGAGAGGTCGCGGGTTCGAGTCCCGCCCGGTCCACCACTCAAGGAGGCGGGCAATGCAAGCAATCGTGTACATCCGTACTGAACCGGGAAAGGCGCTGGCACTCTTGGATGAAGTCAAAAAACTTCCAGGAGTTAAATTCGCCGCTGCAACCGCGGGAAGATTCGATATCGTGGCACGAATCGAAGCCGCAGATCTTAAAGCGCTAGGCGATGCCGTCGTGAGTAAGATTCAGGGCATCCCCGGAGTCAGGTACACGGAGACCTCACTGATAGTTGAATGAGCGGGTGCCGCGAGCTAGGCGAGAGGGTTAAAACTCAGGGATGCCTGTGGTAACCCTGCGAGGGGCCATCCACAGTTTGTTTGAGCAAGTTTATTTTCCCCCACGCAAATAAAAATTGGAGATTCTGTGGTCGAACTCGCATTTCTGGGGTGCGGTGGCGGTCGTTATCAAGTTATCGCGCAGCATTTCAAGACTGGGGGCTTCCGCTTGCACGCGGGGGTCAAAATACACGTTGATCCTGGGCCCGGAGCTCTCTTGCTTTCCCACCAGCACAACCTAGACCCGCTTGCCCTTGACTGCGTCGTAGCTACCCATTGTCATCCCGATCATTACTGTGACGCCGAAGTGCTCATAGAGGCGATGACTCAGCACATGACCCGCAGACGAGGCGTGCTCATAGGAAGCGAGAGCGTGCTCAAAGGCATGGGAAAATTTGGCCCGGCGATCTCGCGCTTTCATCAAGGAAAGGCGGAGAAAGTCGTTTGCCTTCGAGCTGGCGAAAGCTACGAGCTCGGCGACATAAAGGTCGAGACGACACCGACCAAACATGGCGACCCCACGACGTTTGGGCTAAAGATCCACTCTCAAAAGGGCATCATAGGCTACACCAACGATACCCAGTACTTTGATGAACTCGCGAAGCACTTCATAGGCAGCCGAGTTCTAATAGCAAATGTCACGCGCCCGCTGGCAATGCGGATCCCGTGGCACCTCTGCTCTGACGACCTCATCACTCTCCTAAATAAAGTAAAACCAGAACTCGCAGTGATGCTGCACATGGGCATGCTGTTTTTGAAACACCCACCTGAGAAAGAGGCGAAGCGAATCAAGACTGCAACTGGTGTGGAAACGGTGCCGGGTTACGCCGGGCTACGTGTTAACCTCGACAAAAAAGTGAAATTCAAGCGCCCTACCAAGCAGCCCAGTTTGGAAGCTTTTGTGCGATTGCCCCCCGAGCGCATCGAGGTGTAACAGCCGAATTGCTTTATATTGTTCGACTTAGATTTTGATGAGGCAGTCGAGAAAAGTCAAGGGGGAGTATAAAGTGGAAGTATCAAAGGACTACGACCCGTTCAAAATCGAACCTAAGTGGCAAAAGCGATGGGGCGAGTTAGGCGTCTATCGCTTTGATCGCGAGGATAAAAAAAAGCCGACTTACGTTATTGACACTCCACCTCCCTATCCGTCGGGCGAATTTCACATGGGCACGGCGCTGAACTGGACCTATTTCGATATCGTCGCCCGCTACAAGCGAATGCGCGGCTTCAACGTGCTGTTCCCGCAGGGCTGGGATTGTCACGGGTTGCCGACTGAGGTTCAAGTCGAAAAGCGCTACGGAATCCGCAAGGGTGATCTCCCGCCTGAAAAATTCCGCGAACTCTGCATCAAGCTGACCGAGGAAAACATCGGTCACATGCGGGAGGAGATGAACTCGCTCGGCTTTTCAATCGATTGGTCTACCGAGTACCGGACGATGGACCCGGACTACTACAGGCGAACCCAGCTCTCCTTCGTGCAGCTCTACAAGCGTGGTTTGATCTATCGGGGCGAGCACCCTGTCAACTGGTGCCCTCGATGTGAGACAGCAATAGCGGATGCCGAAGTGGAGTATGCAGATCGGGAGGCGACGCTCAGCCACATCAAGTTCAAGCGCCACGGCGAGGACGAGTACCTCACCATCGCCACCACCCGACCCGAGTATCTCCCCGCGTGCGTGGTCGTGGCGGTTTACCCCGGGGACGAGCGCTATGAGAAGCAAGTTGGAAAAAAGGTCGAGGTGCCTCCATTCGGCCAAGTCGTCGAGCTCATCGAGGACCACGAGGTCGACCCCGAGTTCGGCACGGGAGTTGTGATGGTCTGCACCTTCGGCGATAAAACCGATGTGCGCTGGGTGAAGCGCCACAAGCTACCCGTGGTCAAGCTCATCGATGAAAAAGGGAACATGAGCGAGGCGGCTGGCAAATATGCTGGGCTGACGCTCGAGGAGTGCAAGCGTGCGATCGTCGATGACCTCCGCAAGGCAGGACTGCTCGTGAAGCAGGAGAAGCTGGCTCAAAGCGTCGGAGCGTGCTGGCGGTGCAAGACACCGGTCGAGATTCTGACAAAGCCTCAGTGGTTCATGCGCGTGCTAGATTTGAAAGACAAGGTAATCGAGGGCGCCAAGCAAGTTCGTTGGGTTCCCGAGCACATGCGGCAGAGGTTAATCGACTGGGTAGAGTCGATGGATTGGGACTGGGTGATCTCGAGGCAGCGGATCTTCGCGACCCCGATTCCTGCTTGGTACTGTACGGGCTGTAAAGAGCCGATTGTCGCCAAGGAGAAACAACTGCCCGTAAATCCCGCAAAAGATAAACCACCAGTCAAACGATGCCCGAAGTGTGGCGGCAAAAGCTTCGAGCCAGAGCAGGATGTGCTCGATACGTGGATGGACAGTTCAATAACGATCGCCGCTCATGCTGGCTGGCCAGAGCTCGACCGACGCCTCTTTCCAGCAGACCTTCAACCCAATGGGACCGACATCATCCGCACATGGGATTACTACCTGCTGGTCCGACACCTGGCGCTGCTAGGCGAGGCGCCCTATCGCACGGTGCTCATTAACGGTATGGTTTTTGGTGAGGACGGCCGAAAGATGTCGAAGTCACTCGGCAACTACGTCGACACGACCATGGCGCGAAGCAAGTATGGGGCTGATGCCCTCCGTCAGTGGGCAGCGATCGGCGCCTCCACGGGCTCCGATATCCCCTTCAGCTGGAAGGACGTTGACTTCGGCTTCCGGTTCATGCGCAAGTTCTGGAATGCCGCGCGTTTCGCTGGGCTCCACCTGAACACGAAAATTGCTGAACTCGACCCGAAGAAGCTCAAATTTAGACCTGTCGACCTCTGGATTCTCAGCCGCCTCAACCGACTCATCAAGCAAACCACGGACTGGCTCGATGACTTCCAATTTAATCACGCACTAGGTGCGATTCAGACTTTCGTGTGGCACGAGTTTTGCGATATGTACATCGAAGAAGTTAAACACCGCCTCTACGGTAACGATACTACTGCCGACGCTGCGCGCTATACTCTTTACCATGTGATATTAATCGCCACCAAACTGCTCGCTCCATTCACGCCACACTTCTCCGAGGAAGTCTACCAGGCCCACTTCGCCAAGGATCGCCCACACCCAAGCGTTCACGTCTCAAGCTGGCCCGAGGCAAACGAGGAGTTCATCAACGAATCAGCCGAACGAACTGGCGAGGTCGCAAACTTAATAGTGAGTGCCCTTCGACAATTCAAGTCTGCGCACAAGATGGCGCTTAGCAAGGAACTTCCATCGGTCGAAATTTATGCCTCTAGCAAGGAGATAGCAAAACATGTGAAGCAGGTGGGTGACGACATCGCCGGCACCATGCGCGTGGGCAAGCTCGACATCAAAGTCGGCAGGCCGAAGCTGGTCGAGCGCGTGCTTGCGGTTACACCCAAATTGGCAAAGCTAGGGCCGCGCCTACGTGCGGACATGAAACTTGTCGTGCAAGCTTTGCGTGAGGCGAAACCGGAGAAACTAGCAAAACAGCTCACAGAGGGGAAGCTTAAGCTCCGCGCGGGTGGAAAGCAATTCGAACTCGCGCCCGAAGATTTGAGGGTGATAAAAGAGACCGCGAGCGCGGGGCACAAAGTCGAAGTCATTGATATCCAAGAGCCCGCGTTAACTATCCTGATCTCGTCTTCATGAGGTGGATCTATCTAAGGTTTAAGATAAGTCAAAACTATGATCACCACGAAAATTGCGATGAAAATTGCCATCATAATTAACCTAGTGCGTGCCATGCGTTTCTGTTGTTTTTTGAAGATATCCTCACATGAGGGTGAACAGAAAAATTTATCTGACTCAATCGCTTTCCCGCAAACAATGCAATGTCTATGGTCTTCGGGCATCTTATCATCCGGGCACAATCGTAGTGCCACTATGCTTGGCTCCCTTTAAAATCTCCGGCAACCTTTTGATTTCGTGTTTTCCCAGCACAAGCGTTCGCATACCTCTACGCTGGATGAGTCTCGCGCACACAGGATCGATTATCACGTTAATCCCCGGTTTCACTTTTTTCGCGGTCACCAGCTTCATGAGCTCATCCACAGTCATCCTCTCAAGCTTCTTCGCTCTTGAATTAATTTTGGGATCAGCTGTGTAGACTCCGTCCACATCCGTTAAGAAAATCAAAAGTTCGGACTTGCTTGAGCTAGCCAACATCGCGGCGACCGCATCGGTAGTTTGGCCTGGCATCATGCCGCCCATTACTGGCACTTTACCCCTAAGCATCGCCCTAATCGCCGCTGCAAATGTAGTAAGGGGTTCCTGTTCCGCGAGATTGCCGAGGGCCGCAATCAACAGCCGGGCATTCAGACGCGTGACATCTATGCCAATGATGTCGCAGAGGGTGCTTGAGGCTTTCAGTTTTCGTGCCACCTCGATGTACTTGCGCGAAGACCCCCCTCCACCGATGACGACGAGGATCTCATGCTTCTGCGACTTAAGCGCACGGAGCGTCTGAGCTATCTCCCGGATACAGCTCACATCCGGATCATCCGGCGCCAAGATCGAGCCACCAACGCAAAACGTCACCCGCATATTATCTCCAAAATAAGTTCGGCGCCATATTATTAACGTTCGCGGTCGAAACGTGTGATAGGAATAAAAATGTCTGTCGATAGCAAGGCGCGTTACCAATTCAAGCGGATGCTCGAAGATTTAGCTGGCAAGCGCGGCCGAGGAACCGAGCTCATCTCGGTCTACATTACCCCAGATTTCGAGCTCGCCAAGGTCATCCAACAGCTCCGGGACGAGCAAGGAACAGCTGCCAACATAAAATCGAAAACGACCCGAAAGAACGTGGTAAGCGCCCTCGAGCGAATTGTCCAGTTCCTGCGCACCTATATCGACGCCCACAAGCGCCCCCCCTCAAATGGGATGGCCATATTTTGTGGAAACGTGGCTGGACGCGAGGACATCGCCGACATCAAGCTTTATTGGGTCGAGCCCCCCGAGCGGATAACTATCAGGATGTATCGCTGCGACCAAGAGTTCGTGCTCGACCCGCTGCGAGAGCTGCTTCAGGTGAAAGAAACCGTGGGGGTGCTCGTCATAGACCGGCGAGAGGCAACGCTCGCGATCCTACGTGGCAAACGCATCGATATCGTGAGAAAGCTGACCTCCGGCGTCCCAGGAAAACACGGCAAAGGAGGCCAATCTGCACGACGGTTCGAGCGGTTGATAGAAATCGCTGCTCATGAGTACGCGAAAAGGGTTGCGACGGCCGCCAACGAGATATTTTCGCAACTCCCAGATCTGCGGGCGGTCCTAGTCGGTGGGCCTGGGCCGACTAAAGACGAATTCCTGAAAAGCGAATTGCTGCAGGATAGGATCCAGAAGAAAATCGCCGGAGTGCTCGACACGGGCTACACCGATGAGCAAGGGGTAAAGGAGGTAGTCAACAAATCAGGTGAGATACTCGCCGACCTCGATATCCTGAAGGAAAAATCGCTCGTCCAACGCTTCATGGAGGAGCTCGTCGCGGGCAGAGGACTAGCGACGTATGGCGAGCGGGAAATCAGGCACTCCCTCGAGCTGGGGGCGGTCGAGCTATTGCTGATTTCAGAGGGGATACGGAAAAACCGCGTAACTGCCAAATGCCAAGCTTGCGGGCATGAGCTGCGGGAAACCGTCGAGGATGTTGAAAAATTCAAAAAACAGCTGCCTGCGCGAGAATGCCCAAGTTGCGGCGAAACCAGGTTGTCGTTAGTCGAGAGCAAGGATGTCGTGCAAGAGCTGCTGGAGCTAGCGGACAAGTTTGGTGCTGGCGCTGAGTTCATCTCGACCGAAACCGAGGAGGGCAAACAACTTCTCCTAGCTTTCAAGGGATTGGCAGCGCTCTTGAGGTTTAGACCTGCCGCGTAGAAGCATTCGTCACAGGGAGTGTTCGCGATGGAAATTGTGATTAAGACAAACAAAAAGAAATTATGTTACACTACTCCAAAATCTAGTAAAGAGGTTTCAGCGTGAGCAGGACGAAAAGCATCGAATGGTGGATTCCTAAGCTGGTCTTTATAACTATAATCATCTGTGGATTATTGGCTTGGGTAGTTTGAGCTTACGTGTGTCAAAGGCAACTCGTTTGGATACCCGAAACTACTTTTTGGCATAGGATGGGCGTATGCATGGGTGAGAGCTGGTACATTCCTTTGATATTTGGGGCGATTGGTGCCATATCCTTTATATTACTCGAAAAGAAATACGGTAAGAAAAGCGAATTATAAATGCAGGAGGTTCCAGCACGGCTCGAGCGGAGATTCTAAGATTTCAGCTACATGGAAGACTATATCGGAAAATCGCGAGGTGAAAATGACTATGTCAATCTGGTTTTTTATTTGTGTAGTGGGTCTGACTTTGGCATTGCCGCTTCATTTTTGGTCAGTTGAACATCAGAAACTTCAGAGAAAATATGGCGAAAAAAAGGGGACCAAAATCGGGAATATCCTTGGCACCATTTCTGGCGAGATGGAGTTCATTTTTTTGATTGGATTATGGGTCTCACCGCAGCCGAGATTTACTGTCCATGTTCTCTCAGGCTCGTCCATCTCAATTCCATTTGTTAATTTTTCGATTCCGATTCTACACCTGATAATCGCTCTACCTTTTGTGTTGGCTGGGGCCTGGCTCGCAATTAAAGCCGTTAAAGTAGTGAGCTTGAAGGTCGCTGAGACCCACGGCAAACCGAGTAAAATAATGACCAGCGGACCTTACTCCGTGGTTCGACACCCCCAATATTTTGGCGCAAATTTGGTGCAGATAGGGATGTCTTTCCTTTTTTCGGCTTGGCATTCTTTGCTTTTCATACCAGTTTACATTTTTTACAATTATCTGGTTGCATGGAAGGAGGAGAAGGAGCTGGTCAGGGAGTTTGGTGGAGAATATAAAAGTTACCAGAAAAAAGTTCCCATGTTTGTCCCGAGGTGATCAGACTCTCGCTTGGTCGAGCTGATGATTACTTGAAACCTGCTTCTTGCCCGAACCAATAACTAGAGTAAAAACTTGCGAACAATTTAAAGGAGTGAGGACATGAAAATCGATAAAAAATATGCTACAGTTTTAACCGCGTTTCTCATGTCTTGCCGATGGCATTTTTCATCTCGTTAATCCTCACGTACATGAACATCGGCTTTTCTCCCGACTTTTTACAAAAATGGTTAAGAGGATTCGGGGTTGGATTTCTCGTTGGGTTGCCCGTTGCATTAGTGACATTTCCAATCGTGAAAAAAGTGGTGGAACAATTAACTTCGTGACGCTAACTCTTTTTTGATTATTATCTTCCAAGTGGTCTCATCGATTTTCGTAACTTCTATTTTGTTGATAAGAGTTATAGAGGGGTTTCAGCGTGGGGCGTGGGGAAATCAGGAGGTTGTAGCGCGGCGGGCTGAAACCTTCAATCGGATGCACCTGAACCTTTAGTAAACTTTAATTTTGTTTTTATCTTGAAACCCATAATTCTTAACCGTAACCATAGTTGTGTATTTTACTAAACTATTCTCTCCTGTTTGTTCTGTTGAAATAGTCACATTCTCCCACCACTCACCTAGCTCAAGGACGAGATTTATCCCACGATATGTTAGCGATACAGTGCCATCGGCATCTAAACTTGTCATTGAAAAATTGCCGCCAACTGCACCAACTGTTGTAGGGAAAGAATTTATCCAAACTAAACCGCTCGCTGCCCCCATTCCAGCAGACCCACTTAGACTCTCACCCACGCCCACCACCGTTAAAAAATTGTCTGGCACTTCTGCCAACGGAGTAAATATGCTTAGTACTCCGGCATTCTCATAGAAATCGTATCCGGGAAAATCAATACACATCCCAGGCGCATATTCTCCTTCTATGAGTTCGCCGTTAGTGTGTTGCCAAATTTCAAGAAAAACATATGTGTTCTCCCCTAATTGCCCTATCTGCCTACCTTGCCACTCGTAAAACACTAAAGCGCCTAAGCAAATAGCGACCAGAAGCACAGCGACGATCAAATACCTGCTCGGCATCTAGCTCACGCTCATTTTAAAATATGGGCTCACAACGGCTAATAAATTAAGTTTCAAATTTGAAATGAATTTGTCGGGCGAAAACTAGGATATTCCAGAACGGGCGCGCTGAATTTTTAGTGGGTCAAGTGCCTGCACGCCACGATCTCAAATACTCAAGTTGCTCCTTCGTTGGCTTTTCAAGTTCCACACCAATCGACTTGAGTTTGAGCTCAGCCACCTCGCAATCGATATCTGCCGGTACCTCGTACACCTTGGGCTCAAGCTCGCCAGCATGTTTAGCAATATATTCGACGCTTAGAGCCTGCAGAGCAAAGCTCATATCCATAATCTCCATTGGGTGCCCGAGCGAGCGCTTGCCAGCGAGATTCACCAAGCGCCCCTCAGCAAGCAAGTAGAGCCGCTTACCACCCTTTAACTGAAACTCCTCAACATCCTCCAACACTTCACGCCTCTTCACGGCGAGTTTCCTGAGCGCCGGGATATCTATCTCAACGTTGAAATGTCCAGCGTTACACAAAATCGCGCCATCCTTCATCGCGCGCATATGCTCCTCACGAATAACCTTTAGGTTACCCGTCGTCGTTACGAAGATATCACCCGCACGAGCAGCCTTTGCCATCCCTACAACTCTGAAGCCATCCATCGTCGCTTCAAGCGCCTTGATTGGATCGGTTTCGACAACGGTCACAATTGCCCCCAACCCTTTCGCGCGCGAAGCGATACCTCGGCCAACAAAACCGTAACCAACGACGACGATATTCTTGCCAGCGATAAGCGTGTTGGTGATGCCCATGATTGCTTGAAACGCGGATTCTGCTGTGCCGAAGCGGTTGTCAAAAAAGCGCTTCGCGGGTGAGTCGTTGACCGCTATCACAGGAAACTTGAGCGCGCCATCCGCTGCCATCATCCGCAGCCTATTAACCCCTGTAGTCGTTTCCTCCGATGCACCCTGAACGCGTTTCAAAAGCGCGGTACGCTTTGCATGGACGAGCGAGATAAGGTCGGCCCCATCGTCCACGAGCACATCAGGCTTGATATCGAGCACGTGATTGAGGTTGGCGTAATATTCTCGCGAAGTTTCCCCCCGCCACGCGTAAACTTCAACGCCTTCCTTCGCTAGAGCTGCAGCGACTTCATCGCGCGTCGAAAGCGGGTTGCAGCTCGTTATCGCCACTTTGGCCCCCGCCGCCACGAGAGTTTGGACGAGCACCGCCGTCTTGGCCTCGGTGTGCAGGGCCGCCCCGACTCTCATACCCTTGAGCGGCTTTGTCTTTGAGAGTTCACGGCGAATTGCGGCCAGCACCGGCATGTGGTGCTCAGCCCAATCAATCATACGTTTGCCTTGGGGCGCGAGCTTGATGTCCTTAACTTTATAAGTCATTTTGCTGCCTCCTTTTGCGCAAGTAAATCATCTGCAACTTTCTGGGCCTCCTCCAAAACTTTATCCTCTTCGAGTGTTAGAACCCTTCGCCCCTGCATGATCACCTTACCATCCACGATAACCGTATCGACATCGCCGCCGGTTGCGCTGTAGACCAAATGAGATATGACGTTGCAAAGGGGCGTAAGGTGCGGCTTCCGGAGATCAACTAGTGTTAAATCGGCTTTCTTTCCAACCTCAAGCGACCCCAGATTTTCCCCCAACCCGAGTGCTCTCGCCCCATTAACCGTCGCCATTTCGAGCACCGATTGAACGGGCATGACCGTAGGATCAAATTTATCAACTTTGTTGAGCAGCGCTGCAAATTTCATCTCGTTGAACATGTCCAGCGAATTGTTTGAAGCGGCTCCATCCGTGCCGAGCGCTACGGGTATGCCCGCTGCCAGCATTTCTGGTACGGGGGATACACCGCATGCAATCTTCATGTTACTCACTGGGTTATGTACAGGCTTGACCCCACGATCGCGTAAAATTCGAATCTCTTGCTCGGCCAATTGAACACAGTGCGCCGCTAGAACTTCGGGTCCGAGAAAACCAATTGCATCGAGATGCTCAACTGGACGCTTACCGTATTTTTTGATTATTTCCTCAACTTCCCATTTGGACTCGGCGATGTGAGTATGAATTCCAACTTTGTATTTTTTTGCCAACTGTTTCACTTGCGCGAGGCACTCGGGTGAGCATGTGTATGGAGCATGTGGACCAAACATGGTTAAAATCCGACCATTTGCCATGCCATGACAAGTCTTAACCAACTTTTCACCTTCCCGAATCTCCGACTTCCGCTTCTTGGGGTCGCCTTGTTCGATGATGCCGTAAGAGAGCACGCCACGGATGCCAGCTTTTTCAACTGCTCGGGCAACATCCCCCATGAAAAAATATTGGTCGGCAAAGCAAGTCGTCCCAGATTTTATCATCTCTAAGCAACCGAGCAATGCACCAACGTAGCAGTCCTCGGCTCGAAGGTGCTTCTCGATTGGCCAAATTTTAGTTTTTAGCCAAGGGTCGAGCTCCATATCGTCAGCAACGCCTCGCAACAAAGTCATCGAGAGGTGAGTGTGCGCGTTGACGAGGCCTGGCAGTACAACCTTGCCTTTGGCGTCAATCACTGTATCGGCCTTGACATTGATGTTTTTCCCGACTGCAACGATTTTTCCATCCGCTATCGCAACTGAACCCCGCTCAAAAATGCGGCGCTGAGAATCCATTGTGATGATGTGGCCGTCCTTGATTAAGACATCGGCCAAGCCATCGCCCCTAACGCTCAAGTTCCTTGGCAATCGTGCGTCCGAACTCGCGTGCCGCCGCTGGACCGTTCGCGGTTATGATATTTCCATCAACTTCGACTGACTTTCCGGTGTAGGTGGCGCCTTTGCTTTCAATCTTTCTAACGTAATCACCATCCCAAACCGTCGCACGTTTGCCTTTTAACATCCCGGCGTTAGCGAGAATCACCGGTGCTATGCAGATCGCGCAAGTTTTTTTGCCCTTGCTGAACATCTGAGTTGCTATTGAGAGCGCCTGCTTGTCGTTGAAATAAACTGACGAACCAGGTCCACCTACAAACACGATCGCATCATAGTCGTCCACGTTTACCTGATCTAGCTTGAAATCCGGCGTCACCGTTGCACCGAGTAAACCTTTTACCACGCCTGTCTTGGTACTTGCAATAGTCGTTTCTGCCCCAGCACGCTCGAGCTCCTCCTTCGTGTGCAATAGTTCTTCGTCCCTAAAGTTCTCAGGCGCGATGACCATCAAAACTCGTTTTCCACTCAAGGTTACACCCCCCATCAATATGAATATTACATCTGGGTTTAATAAAGTTGGGAAGGGTTTTTCCCATTCAACCCCAGCTACGTTCTTAACCCAAGCGACATTTAAATTATCACCACTCAAAGAAAAAGGGGAAAAGGTATGGCGAAGTTCTACATCACCACGCCGATATACTACATCAACGCGGTGCCCCACATCGGGCACGCCTACACCACAATAGTTGCGGATGTGCTCGCTCGCTGGCACCGCCTGTTTGGAGATGATGTCTTCTTCCTAACGGGGTTGGACGAGAACTCCATCAAAACAGTTGAGGCTGCAAGAGAGCAGGGGTTCAAAGACATCCAAGCCTACGCGGACTCGATGGCGAAGGCGTGGGTTGGCGCTTGGAAATTGCTTGATATAAGTTATGATGATTTCATCCGTACTACCCAAGAGCGCCACAAGCGGAATGTGCACGAGTTGTTCAATCGAATCAAAGAGCGCGGGGACATCTACAAAGGAGAGTATGAGGGGCTTTACTGCGAGGGCTGCGAGGCCTACATCGCGGAGGGAGATCTCGTCGATGGGAAATGCCCCCTTCACCAAAAGAAGCCCAAGCTAATCAAAGAGAAGAACTACTTTTTCAAACTTTCAAAGTACCGGAATCAAATCCTGAAACACATCCAGAGCAACCCCCAATTCATCCAACCTGAGACGCGGAAGAACGAGGTACTCAGCTTCCTCAAAAGCGGCCTCAAAGACATCAGTGTCTCCCGCCCAGAGCTGGAGTGGGGGATAAAAGTTCCGGGTGACCCCAAGCAGACGATCTGGGTCTGGCTTGACGCTCTCGTAAACTACATGCTGCCACGCGACTACTGGCCCGCTGACGCCCATATCATCGCGAAAGACATCATACGCTTTCACTGCGTTGTGTGGCCCGGGATGCTGCTTTCGGCCGGCTTCGAGTTGCCCAGACAAATCTTCGCGCACGGATTCCTGACAGTCGAAGGGCAAAAGATCAGCAAATCGCTCGGCAACGTCATCGACCCGTCTTACCTCATCGAGAAGTACTCCGCCGACGTGATACGCTACTTCGTGATTCGAGAGGTATCCTTCGGCCAAGACGGTAATTTCTCTGAGGAAAGCCTGCGCACGAGGTTAAACGACGAACTCGCGGATGTCTTCGGAAATTTTGTCCATCGGGTGCTCACCTTCATCCGAGATCGTTTCGAAGGCACGGTGCCGAATGGAAAGGTCGACAAAAAACTCGAAGCTGAAGTTAGCGAACGGATAGGGCAAGTGGAAAAATTGTTGGAGGGACTAAAGGTGACCCAAGCGCTCGACGAGATAATGGTTATCGCTGGACGCGGGAACGAGTATTTCCAGTCCCACAAACCTTGGAAGACGATAAAGAGCGACCCCCAGAAAGCGGCTGACTGCCTCCTCAATTGCACAAACCTCGTGAAGGTGCTGTGCGTCGCCCTCTCGCCGTTCATGCCCTCGACTTGCGGCAAGCTCGCCAAGCAACTAAATGTTGAAGTAGGCAGTTGGAAACGGGCAAAGAAATTCGACATCAGGTCGGGGCACAAGATAGGAAAGCCATCAGTCCTCTTCACGAAGGTCCGAACCGACAACCCATCCAAACCCCTGAAACCACGGGCCTCAATCAAGGATTTCGAAAAGCTTGACATCCGAATCGGTAGGGTAACAAAAGCAGAAAAAATCCCCGGCTCGAAGAAACTCCTGAAACTCGAGCTGGAACTCGCTGGAGAACGGCGCACGATAGTGGCGGGAATTGCTGAGCACTACCCATCGGAGGAGCTCATCGGCAAGCAAGTCGCAATCGTCACCAACCTCGAGCCGGTGAAGCTCATGGGCGTGAAATCCGAAGGGATGCTCTTGGCCGCCGAGGATGAGGGGAAAATCTCCATCTTGACCGCCGACAAACCAGTCAAGCCGGGCGCCAAGGTGAAGTAGTTGCTCCGCATCGATTTGCACGTGCACACTTCGCACTCTTACGATGGGCTCTGTTCCGTGGAAGATGCCGTGAAAGCAGCGAAGGCGAAGGGATTGAACGGCATCGCGATCACCGATCACAACACCATCAGTGGACATCATGAGGCAAAGAAATTCTCCAAACGCAGTTTCATAATTATCCCAGGCGTGGAGATTTCGAGCGCTGACGGCCATATCCTCGGACTCGGCGTCAACGAACTCGTGCCGCGAGAGCTATCGGCCAGAGAAACTGTCAAACGAATAAAAGAGCAGGGGGGTATCGCCATCGCCGCCCATCCATTTGCGCTTGGGCGGAAGCCAAACCTAGTTTACAGGGCGAAGTTTGATGCGATCGAGGCATTCAACTCCCGCGCCCTTTTTTTCAGCAACCCTCTCGCGCGGAGATTCGCTGAGCGAAATCGATTTCCCATGGTCGCGGGATCTGATGCCCATCACCGCGACGAGATGGGCCTAGCCAGTACAACTTTAAACTGCAAACCAAACATCGATTCAATCTTGGAACAAATTAGAAGGGGGGAGACATCGATTTCGGGACGGACTCTCCCCCTTTCAATTTTCCTGTGGAGGGTCTTCCAGAGGATCCCTCACAGAAGTTATGAAAGGTAGGCGAGAGCGGCCCCGAAAGGCCGCCCCGCCTGACACCCCATTTGGAGGCTGGACTAAGGAGGTGGGGTGACCGTGAGTTATTTACCTCTTTCCTTTCGAATATTTCATCAGACCTTGGAATCCTCCGATGTTGGTCATCACCCAATCGTGAATCATCTTGCGGACGACCTCGCTGCGGTTGCTACCGTAGCCGGTGCTAATGAGGTCGTCTATAACCTTGAGGTAAATACCATCGACAAAAACTCGCACTTCGGCTTTTTTTTGGACCATCATTCAGCCCCCATTTACCATCCAGCTACAATCCATCTATAATCCAGCTGATATTTAAGGGTTTCGAATGGGGGTTCTGTAAACTCTGCGGGGTCTGATTTTGTGGATTTCAAATTGAACAAATAAGATCGAATAATTCAAAACAAGGGATGAATGTTTAATTAAGGTAAGTTAACAATTCTTAACGTGGTTAGAATGAACAAAGTGTTATTTTTATTAGGAATTATACTGGCATTAATAGCTGCTGGGCTAATGTTTGAGGGCAGTATTTTAGGAGAGCGCACAACTGGTGTGGCAATAGTCATTGGTATCGTCGGAATAGGCCTAATAGCCACATCAAAAAAATCCTAAGCACGTCAGATGGTCTGGGGGTCGGCGCGGCGAAGAAAGCCCGCTAACCGCAAGAGATTGGTGACGGAACATTAAAAGTACGTCAATGGGATTCTATTAACTTATTGGGGTTCTGTTAACTAAGTAGGTTTGAGAAATTATAAAAAATTAATTTCGAACAGTTCGTTGTTTTTTAGTGATGATGATCAAGTTTTCATTTGAGTTGCTATTTTGTTTCCAAACTCCTTGCATTTAGGGAGCTCTTCCTCCAGAATTGGGCCCTTCATCCCTTGAACTTTTATTGATAACCCTGGGGCCACCAGCTTCAATCCTGGAACCTTTTCGTTTATTTTCTTCTCCATTTTCTTCGCCGCTTTTTCGAAGTTTCCTCCCATATATGTATCAAAAACAGCCCCCAATTTACCCTTCAAGTTGAGTTTCCCAAGCTTATCGATAAACTTCTTGACACCTCTGGTTGGTCCGCCTAAATGATTTGGAGAACCCACCAAAATCGCGTCATAATCGGGGATCTCGTTGAGGTCAACTTTTTTGAGTTCACTGAGGGCCGTTTCTATCCCTTTAACTTTTTTCAGCCCTTCTATGATTGTTTCCGCTACAAGTTTAGTGTTACCGTACTTTGTTTCATAAACGACAATAACTTTCGCCAATATATTACTTCCTACATTAAAATTTTACATTACAATTATAATAACATTTCCATCGATAATAAACAAGCATTGAATACCTATCTACGATTTGCAAACAAACCAAATCCATCGATTAATAATGCGAACGCAGTTAGAAATTCTGCAAATGATATAGTTTAGTGTAGTTCTCCGCAAGCCACTCGATGTAAGTCCCATTAAGTTGTTTTACCATTATTTAAAACTAATTTTGTGCTTTGAAATGTAAAAATTTTGTGTTAAAAAGATATTTTTTGTGTTAAAAGGATATTTTTTTGTGTTAAAAGGTAAAAATTTATAATCTTGAACATTACAATATTAACCTGCTGGATGTGAGGGGAGAGGGGCTTTTTGCGCCGAAGCAGGTTTGAAATTATCGGGGAAATTCTTTCTCTTGCCACAAATGGTGCGAGGAAAACCTCAATCGTTTATCGTGCCAATTTAAACTTTAATGTTGTCAACAGGTACTTGAATTTACTCATTCAAGAGGGCTTGATAAGTCCCGCTGCAGGCTCAACGGGGAAATTTAAAATCACGAAGAAGGGACTTGAGTTCCTAGAGGCATATAAAAACTTGAAGACTGTGGCGAAGAACCTATAGGCGACGCTTCCGTTTCTCGACTGGCAATGTGAGAAAATTAGCGCCCGAGTCAGTTATTTGCACACTTTTTATGATGAGGCCGGTTTGTTTGAGGAAATCCAAGACCTTCTCCAACTTGTCATCGTGCAAGTCGACCGCATCCGCGACCTCCTTAACATTGCGCGGCTTGCCCGTCTTCAAAAATTCCAAAATCTTATCGGCGACATCGGCGCCCGTACGTCTAGTTAGCGCTTGTTTACGTGCCATTCTGCTCGACCAACCTGATCTCTTTCCAAATTTCACCACGTATTCACAGTTATAACGAAGGCATATATATAAATTAATCCCATAGAAATTGAATTTCTATACCTCGTTACTGAGTTTAGTTTCTGAACAGAAAATAGATGTGGTTGAGCGGTAAATCTAAATAGTTACAAAACCATATTTTTATTGGGGTAATGTTTGGCGGGCTCGAAAATGGGTGGAGCCAGGAAATTTTAGAAGGTGGCCAAAACGAGCAAATTGTTTCGGCCGACGAGAAATTTTTGGAAAGCGGCCAAAACGAGCAAATTGTTTCGGCTGAAGAGAACCAGTCTTATAATTTTACTTGCTTTTTTCGTACTATTAAGTTTGACCGCAATAATGGGCGTATCATCTGCGCATTCGCTTCCCGTCGAGGAGGAGAATGTTATCACATTATCCAGATATCGACACGTGTGTGAATATGATTACATCGCTGGTCTCAAGCCTAATGAAATCTACGAAAATCGATTAACGCTGAGTCCTGGTGAGGGAACTCTCTACCTCAACATAGTCGAGAACGTCGCGATCACTTTTCATTGCACGTTTATTTGTGATCACCCAGCTAGCATCACAACCGAATATTTGGTAGGCATGGATCTGGAATCACCTGGAAAATGGATAAAACACCTCACCATGGCCCCGCAGAACTCGGTCAGCTCTAACGGGGAGAGGTTGGAGTTCTCGACCGAACTTTTCATCACCACCACCTGGTTCGAGGAGCTAAAGGCGGTAATCGACGCCGAGACCGGGACCTCGTCATC
>SOKQ01000023.1 GCA_004375695.1 Hadesarchaea archaeon
TGCTGGTAACGTTGAGGGGGCGCCAGCGGATGCTGATGTATGGTGCGATGTAGACACCGCTGCACCGTCGGTACCTACCGGGCTGACGGTAACGGACGAGACGGGCGCTGAGGGCTCGCTCGTGATCTCGTGGAACGCCGTCGGCGAAGACGTCCAAGGTTACCAGCTCTGGTTCAGCTCGAACGGTACCGACTACACGCTCGAGTCGGATCAGGCGGGAACGCCCTACACGGACATGAGCCTGACCGACGGTCAAACTTATTGGTACAAGGTCTCGGCGTACGATGAGGTTCCAAACTACTCGGACAACTGCACGGCTGTGAGCGGCTCCCCAATCGACGACCTCGCGCCCTCGATCCCGACAGGACTCACGGTAACGGATGAGACGGGTGCTGAGGGCTCGCTCGTGATCTCGTGGAACGCCGTCGGCGAAGACGTCCAAGGTTACCAGCTCTGGTTCAGCTCGAACGGTACCGACTACACGCTTGAGACCGACCAAGCAGGGACCACCTACACGGACACTGGGCTGACCGACGGTCAGATCTACTACTACAAGGTCTCTGCATACGACGAGGCCCCGAATTTCTCTGACAACTGTGTGATCGTGTCCGGAGTACCTGTCGACGACCTAGCACCGTCGGTACTAACCGGTCTCTCCGTGGCCACGAAAGCAGGTGCTGAGGGAACTCTCGTGGTAACCTGGACCGCACCTCCAGAGGGAGACCTCCAAGGGTACAAGCTCTGGTTCAGCGAGAATAACTCGGTTTGGACGCTCGAGGCAGACTTGGGACTTGTTACCTCATACGAAAACAGTGGGCTCATCGACGGTGAGAACTACTTCTACAAGATATCTGCTAAGGACGAGGTGCCCAACTGGTCGGATAACTGCGCACCCGTTGAGGGAATCCCGCAGGATCAGAAAACACCGTCGGCCCCGACCGGGCTAACGGTGACGAGCGTTGAAACGGGCGAGAACTTAGACCTAAGCTGGACTGCACCGCCAGAGCTAGACCTCGCGGGCTACAATATCTATAGGTCAACGATTTCAGGCGGGCCATACTCGCTCATCGCAACGGTCGGAGTAATCACTTCCTACCGGGACAACGGCCTAACCACGGGAACGACCTACTACTACGTAATCTCAGCGTCTGATGAAGTCCCGAACTACTCGGACAACTGCACAGAAGCAAGCGGAACCCCGACTATCGGTGTACCGTCTTCATCTGTAAATGAAATCACGTCTTACTACCAGACCTCGATGTCGTTCACGATAACTGTCATCGCCTCGGCCGCCGCCGAAAACGTGACGCTTTACTACCGCTACGCGAGCGACAACGACAACTGGGGTCCATGGACCTCGTTTGGTGTCGACACGGAATCGTCTTGGTCATGGTCGTTCACCGCGGATAATGGAGATGGTTACTACGAGTTCTACTCGATAGCTACGGGTATCGCCGGGCAGGAGTCGACTCCGGCCGAGGCAGATACTCGATGCGGAGTTGATACAGTTCCCCCTACCATTACCTCAGTCCTAATCAACGGCGGCAATGATTTAACCCCCTCGACCTTGGTGACCCTGACTATCGCCGCGTCCAACGCGATCTCAGGCCTAGCTGAAATGAGGTTCAGTGACGACAACCTCAGCTGGTCTGACTGGGAGAACTTCGCTGCGAGCATATCCTTCACCCTCCCGACGGGCGACGGCCTCAAAACGGTCTACGTCCAGGTTAAGGATAAAGCGGGGTTGCCCTCGACGGTTGCAAGCGACTCGATCACCCTCGAGACCACACCTCCACCTCCGAAAGGGGCGCTGACCGCAACGATAGGGACGATAACCGCTGGCACGACGGGCTCAGCAGACTTCACGCGATATGCGATAGCCGTGACCAAGGTGAGGATAACCGCCGCAGGCACCGTGTCAAATGTGAGAGTCAATGTCGTGGTGCATGCGACCAAACCGGCGGGGGTAACGGCGATCGCCTTGCCCGTGTACTCTTACCTCGACATCACAACCAACGTCGGCGCTGCTGAGGTGAGGGAAGCAACCATCGGGTTCAAGGTGTCGAGATCTTGGATAACCCAAAACAGTATCGACGAGCGAACCATCAGGCTGCTCAGGTATGGCGGCGAGTGGCAGGCGCTGTCGACGAGCCTCGTTGGCACCGACTCAACCCATGTCTACTTCGAGGCGACCACGCCAGGGTTCTCGTTGTTCGCGGTCACCGGGGAGCGGAGAGCCGTGCCACCTGTTGTGACCCCACCCACCGCGCCAACTCCACCGCCAGCCCCGCTGCCCGCACCTCCGGCGGTACCGCTCGAGTTCTTCGCGATGCTCTCGATGGTGGGAGCGCTTGCCGGCTTCTCCATAGCTTACAGCTTGGCGAGACCATCAAAGTACTACCTCATGCTGAAGCGGCTCGAGCGGGCGATGCTCAGGCCGAGGCGGAGACGCGTGGGGGAGCCCGCGGTCAGGCCCCCGGTAAGGGTTCGCAAGCGGGTCAGTCGAGCCGAGCTGGCGGCGCTCAGACGGTTGGAACGCATTGCGCGCAAAAGGAAGAGGAAAGTGATGCGTGAAGGGAGGAAGAAATCGGCAAGCGAAAGGCGGAGGTAAATCAGCCTTTCCTGAGACGTTTAATCAAAAATTCGCCGAGCTTCTTGAACTCCTTTGCAGCCGAGGATCTAGGTGCGTAGCGTACCACGGGGATCCCAGCCGCGGTGGCCTCGCGAACTTTTGAGTCCTCTGGTACAACAGAGATGATCGGCCAGCCCAAGGCCTTTTTGACATCCTTTATTGGAAGCTCGAAAGGCTCCCCCCTCACCTTATTCACGATTACTCCCACGACCGGGACTTTGTATCGCTCTACTACATGAAACGTTTTGAGAGTACTTGCGATGGTTGGAATGTAAGGGTTGGTGACGATGATTATCTCGTCGCACGCTTTCATTGCAGCAGTCACCTCGCCCCATATCCCGGGCGCGGAGTCAATAAGGATCACCTTATACTCGCTCTTCAGTGGCGCCAAGTGCCCCCTGAGATCAACTAAGTGGATCTCCTCGCCGTATGCGATTGAGCCGAGGATGGCCAGCAGACCATGGCATTTCATAACCACTTTCTCGATCGGGAGTTCGCCGGAGAGGGCATCGTGGATGGTGACTTTGGGGATGAACTCGCCGAAGTGCAAGCCGAGGTTGGGAGAGGTAAGGTTGGCGTCGACGGCCAAGATATTGTCCCCCATATATTGGCTCAGACACATACCTAGGTTTGCCACGGTCGTCGTCTTCCCTACGCCTCCTTTGCAGGAGAAGACACCGATCACCCGAGCTCGCTTGGGCTTGATCTTGACGCCTTGCTCGCGCTTGGGCTTGAGCGCGGACAGGAGACTCGTGTGCCCCCCCTTCCCCCACCTTGTTTTTTGGGGCATCCTACACCTTTCTAAAGTTCCCTCTTTCGGTTAATAAACGAGTATTTTGGTAAGTAGAATTAATTTTAGCGACGTGTTTTGGTAAATATCAGTTAATAAAAGACGTATTTTGGTAAGTAGAATTGGGGATGGTAAGTAGAATTAGGGATGGCGCACATGCTATTTTAGGGAGGAAACTTGTTAACCCAGCTGGTAAATGAGGGCCAGACAAAGCTTGAGGTCCCAAAACTCGAACGCTTTCAAACTAGAGCAGGCGATTATGCCCCTTCGCTTGCACCCGTCTTCTACAACCCTCACATGGAACTCTGCCGTGATATCTCGGTTTCAGTGGTACAAGTCTTGGCCGATGAGCTGGGCGGCATCCGGGTTTGCGATCCACTTGCCGGTGTAGGAGTCCGCGGGCTACGCTATGCTAAAGAAGTTAAAGGCGTCACGAGAGTCGTCGTCAACGATCGCTCTCAAAAGGCGTTCGAGTTGGCCAAGCGAAATGTCGAGCTTAACGGGCTGGCTTCGCTCGTTGAGGTACGGAACGAGGATGCGAATGTTTTGTTATGGGAGAACCGCGGTAGGTTCGACTTCATAGACATCGACCCTTTCGGCTCACCCGCACCCTTCATCGATGCCGCATGTGCTGCGCTCGCCCGGAAGGGGACGCTAGCCATAACTGCGACCGACACCGCGCCGCTCTCCGGAACCCACGTGAAAGCATGCTTGCGGAGATATAGCGCTAGGCCGCTCAAGACGGAGTACTGCCACGAACTCGGCATACGAATCCTCATTGGTTTCGTTCAGCGAGTTGCTGGGAGACACGAACTAGCGCTCGCACCCGTGCTCGTGCACGCGACGAGACACTATTTCAGGGGCTACCTACGGGCGCGGAAGGGTGCTCGAGCCGCGAACGAACTCTTGGCACAGCAGGGGTACGTCTCGCACTGCAACGCTTGCGGGCGAAGGAGGTTCACCCAAGGTGTGGCGGTCGAGCTCCCCAGCACGTGCGAATGTGGCGATCGATTTGTACATGCCGGTCCGCTCTGGCTTGGACGACTGATGGATCGAACGTTTATCAATGCAGTTGCAGGAAACTTGGTAAGGAGCAACTTCAAATTTGGACAAAAGGAACTCGTATTGCTCAACCAATGCGCCGAGGAGGCTGACGGGCCACCGACGTTTTACGATGTGCATGAATTGGCTGGACGCACAGGAGTTTCACCACCAAAAATTGTTGAGCTCATACCAAAATTTCGGAAACAAGGTTACTTTTTCTCGCGCACCCATTTCTCGGGCACGGGCTTCCGAACCGATGCGCCTATGGATGAAATCGTTGAAATTTTCAAACGCGCTTAAATCCCTTTGCGATGACGTAGACCTCGGAGCTACCTTTCCGCGAGGCGGACGGTTTGGAAATTTTCAAGCGATCAAACTTCTTCCTCACGTTTTGAACGAAGTCTTGAAAGAACTCCCCCTGGAACACCTTTACCAACAACTCCCCCCCTCGGCTCAAAACCTCACCAGCGATTGTGAACGCTGCGTCCGCGAGTTCGATCGATCGGGCGTGGTCGATGCTCCAGACTCCCGAGATTTTGGGTGACGCGTCGGAGAGCACCACATCGGCAGGGCGCGGGAGATTTTGTCGAATCAGCTCTGATGCCGAAGGGTCGGTGATGTCCGCCACGAGGGTTTTAACGTTTTTGTAAGGAAGTTTTGTGATCTCTTGGAGGTCGACGCCCAGCACAAATCCTTCATCACCAACTTCTTTGCGCGCAACTTGAAGCCACCCCCCGGGAGCAGCACCTAGGTCGACGACGACATTACCGCGTTGAAGCAATTTGTAACGTTCATTGAGCTGTTCAAGCTTGAATGATGAACGTGCCCGGTACCCGGCCTGCTTCGCCATGCGGTAGTAGTGCTCTAGCTTGCGCTCGCGCCGTTGTTTAGCCATACCCGACACCTTTCTTCGGCTTGAGCCCACAAGCTTTAAAGCCAAACAAAACCTGCCTGAGTAGCTCGTGAAAATCAGGGTCGTAAAACAAGTGACTCTCACACTTACAATCGCTCGAGCCAAAACCTTGGATGCTTGAGAGGTGTTTCGCAAGTTCGGCAGCGACCGCACATTCTTTTCGCTCCTCGCTTTGCGCGACGACGACATCGACCGCACGGGCGCGAGAGAGCAGGTAGTCGATGTGCCAGCGGATTTTCTTCTCCTCGCGCATGTGGCGCTCGACTCTTTTTTCGAGCCCACCCAGCGCCGAGCCGACGTAAGCGTAGTAGCCGGCCTTAAATGAGCGATTGCCGAGCTCGCCCACGCTCAGCACGAGGTCGTAGGGGACATGGGCAAGGAGCACGTAAGTTCCGCGCATGGGGCTCGATTAATATTTAGACCAACGCTACTTTTGCTTTCCGCAAGGTCCCCAATTTAGCAGGTACAACTTGTTTTTAAGCGACTTTGGGGGTTCTGCTGCGTATTAGTCTCGGCACCCTGAGTATTCTGAATCCGATAAAAATATTACAAGTGTGTACAAGAATAAAATATTGAGGAGACGAGAAGAAATGGCTAAAGTAGCGCGGGAAATGGTTGAGAAGTCGGGCATCAATATTGATCAATTGTTGGAACTGCTGATCACTAATGCAGCTGCGGAACTAATCACTTACTATTACTACACAATCCTAAGGTGCAACCTAATCGGACTGGAAGGAGAAGGGGTCAAGGAAATTGCAGAGGTCGCTCGCGTCGAAGATCGTAATCACTTCGAGGCGCTTGTTCCTAGAATCTACGAACTTGAAGGCAAACTACCAGATGACATGAAGGCGTTTCACGACAAGTCTGCTTGTCCGCCAGCATCTTTGCCCAAAGATCCAACGGATATAAAGGCGATGCTAAAGGTGCTGGTGGAGGCCGAGCGGTGTGCGGTTAGGGGGTATACTAATATTTGTAATCTGACGGCGGGGAAAGATCACCGCACCTACGACCTGGCACAGGCGATTCTAAACGAAGAAGTGGAGCACGAGTCTTGGTTTTCTGAGTTCCTAGGAGAGGGCCCATCTGGACACTTCATGCGCAGAGGCGAGACTTCCCCATTCGTGTCCAAGTTCCTAAAGTAGCGCAAGAATAATCAGGGGCAACCTGCTTCAACAAACCATAGGTTTGTTGGGAGTAGTCTTATCTATCCATATCCCAAAAGCCCCGAATTGCACCACCACCAAATCAAGTCCCGATTATGCAACAGGACCACTTTGGGGGAGATGTCACTGAAAGTATTAATTTTTAAAAAGCAATATTTAAACTCTATTTTCAAAAATAGGGAAATTTAAAGCTCTACATCGAGCCTCAGCTTCTCGCAAAGTTCCTTGTAGCGGTTCCTCACGGTGACCTCAGTAACCCGCGCCACATCCGCCACATCCCGCTGCGTCCGCCGCTCGCCGCACTGCACGCTAGCAATGTAGATGGCCGCAGCCGCCACGCCCGTCGGACCACGCCCGGAGGTCAGCCCCTTCTTCGCGGCATCCTTGAGCAGCTCGATCGCCTTCGACTGCACCTCTCCGCTCAGCCCGAGCTCGCTCCCAAAGCGCGGAATGTAGTCGATCGGGCTCGTCGGGCGCAGGTGGATGAGCAGCTCGCGTGAAATGAAACGGTAACTCCGCCCGATCTCCTTCTTGCTAACCCGTGAAACTTCGGCAATCTCGTCGAGCGTTCGGGGAACCTTGCACTCTCGGCAGGCCGCGTAAAGGGCCGCTGCGGCAACGCCCTCGATTGACCGCCCCCGAATCAGCCTTTCCTCAACAGCCCGCCGGTAGATCACCGCAGCCGCCTCACGAACGTTTCGGGGCAATCCCAAGTGTGAGGACATCCGATCGACCTCCGAGAGCGCGAAAGCTAGGTTGCGCTCGGTGGCATCAGAAACTCGAATTCGCCGCTGCCACTTTCGAAGGCGGTAAATCTGAGCTCGACGCTTGGGGGTGAGGTCCTTGCCGTGAGAGTCGCGATCCCGCCAGTCAATCATCGTTGACAATCCTTTATCGTGAATCGTGAACGTCATAGGCGCTCCAACCCGTCCCCGGCGATCCCGCTGCTCCTGGTCAAACGCCCTCCACTCCGGCCCCATGTCCATTATTTTATCGTGGACGATGAAACCGCACTCAGCGCACACTAGTTCGGCGCGCTCGTAGACACGCACGAATTTTGGGCTTCCACACTCAGGGCACTTTTTTCGCTTTTCGGATTTTTCCATACCGCTCCCCCATATATAGATCCTTACCGATGAGCTTCCTAAGGCTGGTTTGAGCGAACCCGCGGTTGGGTTTTATCACCACGTAGGGCGCCGCGACGGGTCCAAACAGGTCAAGTACACTCCCCACGCGTGCACCGCCCATCTCATATACAGCTCCGCCGAGGCCCGGCACCTGCTCGGCGCGCAGCACGAGCCCGCGATTAGTAAAGTGCATGACCTTACCTAGTTTGCGCATTTAGCTTCCTCAAAAGCTTTTAAAAGTGTCCATCGTTTATATATAAGCTTTTCGATATATTTAAAAATCACGATTGGCTGTCCAAACCCCGAGAAAATTCTTAAGCCAACACCAATCATTTAGAGGTGAGGATTGAATGGCTAAGACTCGCGCTCGAAAGATTCGCAGACTCGTGCTCGACGTGCTCAAGCCGCACAGCCCCACATTGCCGGAGTTCGCGACAAAACTCAGCTCGATGCCGGGCGTTGACGGGGTGAACGTTACGCTCATCGAGATCGACAAGGACACGGAGACAATCAAGATCACCATCGACGGCCAACTAGATTATGGCACAATACGCTCGGCAATCGAGGAATGGGGCGGTGTCGTCCACAGCATCGATGAGGTCATCGCGGGCAGCTTGTCGAGCGAGAACATAGAGCGCCGACGCAGAGTTCGCACCCGCGAGGGTATTTGATTAATGCTTCTTATACCAGCAGTCAGGTTGTTGACAAGTTCTACAGTTGGTCTCCACTTTCGTGCTAGGTTCACCCTTTATCCCATTTACCAGCTTTCGGGCTTTGCTGAGTTGTTTCTGAGTTCCCTGAACGAAGAGGGTGACGCTCCCCTCGGCGCCGAAGATGCCTCCCTTGCCCATGGTAATAGCTTTCGCACCAATCAGAATCTCGAAAGCTTCGAGTTCGGTGATAACTTTTCCCGCTACGGGCATTATCCCCAAGGGACAACCTGTGGCGTAGCTAGCACGAAAGATCCCAGTAGTTTTGGAGACCCTTTGAATCGAGCCAGGAATGAACTTCTCGAGCCCCACAGGAATGATGAAGTTCACACCCCGCGCCATGAGAGTCCCCAGTACACTACCCACGGTGCCTCCTCGACGCGACGCCAATAAAACTCCCGCCGCGCCGCTGGCGTCGAGCGCGTTGGCACCCTTGATGAAAACATCGCCGGCCGTGAGTTCGGGTAGTACATCGTTGAGCTTGCTTTCGATGAGCTTGCCCCCGCGGATGATAATATCTCCTCTGCGTCGCTCGCGGGGGACGACACAAGTCCCTTTCGGCAAAACGGCGCCCGCCACGAATTTTTCGCGCTCGATTTTTTTCCCTAGCAGCTCCTCGGCGACGCGGGCGTTGGTGGTGCCAAGCCCAATCACTATCGTTCCCTGGCGGAGGGCTCGCTTGACCTCGGGGAGAGCGGCGACTGCCTTCGCTATCAGACGCTTCGATTCGGCCGGAGTTAGCGTTACTTGAATATAAGACATGCAAATCGCACGAAATTCGGCCATCAAGTTTTAAAAACTTGGTGCTCGCCGGCGCCACAGCTGTAACACGACATACTGTGCCACCCGGAATAATACACGTGTATCACATTGAGGTACTACATACTCGTGTCACCGACATGGCTATGTTATTCTAGAAACTGAATTGGTAAGGGAGCGAGCGTGCCGAAGATATTTACAATCGGCTACGGAAATCGCAAATTCGACGACTTCGTGGCGCTGCTCAAACGTTTTGATATCGAGCTAATCATTGACGTCCGGCACTTCCCGACTTCAAAGTGGCCGGAGTTCGTGAAGGAGAACCTGCAGCGGACCCTCCCCGCAAGGGGCATGGGTTATGTCCACATCCGAGAGCTCGGCGGATATCGTGGGGGCTACGGAAACTACACCCGGACAAAAGAGTTCAAGCAAGGGTTGAAGGAGCTGATGAAACTCGCTCGCGAGAAATCCTCAGCGATTATGTGCGTCGAGTCGTATCCAAGCGCATGTCATCGCCGCTTCATAACAAAGGAGTTAAAAAAGCGAAAATGGAAAGCCGTGCACATCGTCGGCAAAGGGAAGCAACAAACGCTATGATTTTTCTTCGGGCACCGCCGGCTTCTCAACAGGTTCCTCAGCTTCAACGGGCTTGGCCTCGAGTAGCACGGCGTCTACTCCCCCGCTCTGCTTGGGCCGGCTAGTTACGCGCGCGCGGCCGAGCTCGGTTTCGATTATCGCTCCCTTCGTCAGAACATTTCTACGAACGAAGTGGGGGTCAGCAGGATTTTCGACAACTTTGAGTATTTTTGATTTTTTCGTCTGCCCGGTTTTCGGGTCCACAACGTTAGCGACATCGATGCCAAGCAAGCTGATTTTTATGTTCCCACCGAAAGCGCGTCGCTCGACCCGCTTCATTGGGCCGAGTTTGGTCTCGACGAGCTCGCTCCCCATTTCCCGCCTACGCTTCTTCCGACTGGCCCATATTCGCCCCCCGCTGGGCTTCTTCAGCGATCTACCCTGCCACTTAGCCATCTAGACACCGCTTGCAACCTTTGGGCACAAGGGTATAAAAAGTCCTTATCTCATGAGCTCCTCGATTCGTTCACGGATCTTGTCCATATCGTCCTCAAAACCGAAGTAGCCCGCGAATCTTCGCGAGGTTCGAAGCACTCGTGTCCGCTCGAAATGTCTGGACTCGATGAACCCCAGCGCGGTGAGCTGTTTGACGTGATCGTAGACTCGGCTGCCCCGTACGTCGGCAAGTCTTGCTTGGTAGACGGGCTGCTTGTAGGCGATCATGGCGAGCGTCTTCAAAGCCCCCCGCGAGAGCTTTGCTTTGGACATCACCCCCTCCAGCTTCGGCATGTACTCCTCGCGGAGGCGGAGCGAAAAGGTTCCCTTTGAGGTTTCGGTAAGCATCAGGGGGCCGCCTCTCTTCCCGTAGTCGGCTATGAGCTCCTCCATGAGCTTGCGCGCGTAGGTCTCAGACGAAGTCTCCAAGATTTCACGCAGCTCGCCTAGGGTCAACGGGCGATCAGCCGCGTAGAGAGCGGCTTCGACAATCGAGCGATCTTCCTTAACTCCCATGCTACCCCTCCCCCGCCAGCAAGGAGGCAAATATTTCACCAAATGGTTCGGGCTGCCGCAACACGATTTTACCTTGAATTTCGAGGAACAATAGGAGGAGGAGTGTTCTAGCTACCGCGAGCCTAGTTCGTTCGAGGACGAGCGCCGAGAGCGAGGTCTCTTGCCCCGAAGCGGCGAGGCTTTTCACCCGTTGGTACAGTTCCTCAAGGTACCGCTCGATGTTTATGTGATATTCGCTGAGCGTTTGCATGATTTTCTCTAACTTCCTCCTACGGACGAGTTTCCGCGTTGGGGTATCCTTGAGCGCATTTTGTAGCGCTCCCATGAGATCGAGAAGTGTAATTTTGCGGGGCGAACGCTGTATAATCGTTATTTGTCCGAGTTCAGGCAAATCGAGATCGAACATCTCCTTAAGTTCCTCCTCTGCTTCCGGCTTTTTATGTCCGTTAAACACAAAATCTGATTTCATCCGCAAAAGCACCGAGGCCGAAAGTAGCGTCCGCCCTGAAACACGAAGGTCGAACTCCCGCATCTCCCTCACGCGTTGCATGTAAACACCTGCGATCTTCTCGATATCGACATCCCACGGGTCAAGCTTGTGCTCCTGCACCAGCCCGAGCAGAATCTGGAAAGGTTGATCAGCGATAGTTGCCATTTCCTCACCTCATGCCGCCAGCCCCGCCAGCTCCACTGAGAACAAGCGAGACACCCCGCTCTTGCCCATCGTGACGCCGAACAAACGGTCGGACACGGACATCATCGAATCATGCAGTGTGACGAGGATGACTTGCGACTCGCGCGAAGATCGGCTAATGAGCTCCGCGACCCGACGAAGATTCTGGTCGTCGAGGTGGGCGTCGATTTCATCGAGCACGTAGAGAGTGGTGGGTCGGAAGCGCTGGAGGGAGAAGATAAAAGCGAGCGCGGTTAGTGCCTTTTCCCCGCCTGAAAGTGCCTCCACCCGAGCAATCTCCTTGCCAGCTGGTTTGGCCTCGATCTCGAGTCCTCCCTCGAATGGGATCTCCTCGTTCTCCAAAATCAGCCCCGCCACGCCTCCCGGCGATAGCTCGCTGAAGATCTTGCTGAAGGACTTTGAAATCTCGTTGAAGGTCTGCATAAACACTTCTTTTTTCTTCTCATCTATTTCTCGCATGAAATCGAGGATCGCCTGCTTCTCCGCGACCAGCTTATCGTGCTTCAATTTTTCGGAGTTGAAACGGCGCTCGGCATTTCTGAAATCTTGGATAGCCCGGAAATTCACAGGACCGAGCGCCTCGAGCTCTGCCTCTAGAGCTCCGACTCTTCGTTCGAGCTTGGCCGGATCGGTATCAAGAGTAATTTCAACCTCTATCTTGACTTGCTTTAGCTCTCCTTCGATGTTTTCGAGTTGGGGTCGCAGCGAGGCCTCCTCGACCCTGAATGCCTGCAGTTCGTTACTGAGTTGCTCTATTGGATCCTCTATGTGGCCTGCTTTTTCCTTGAGGCTTCCGACTTTGTACCGAAGTTTTTCCCTTTCCTTGCGAAGGGTCCCGACCGAGGACCGCTCCTTCTCTTCCAGCACGGTGACTCTATCCAGCTCAATCTGGGCTTCCTGGACTTGTTGTTGTAGCTGTTTCAGCCTCTCATCCAGCTGGGAGCGCACAGCTTCCAAGCTTATTAGACGGTGCTGAAGTTGTGGCCTCGTATCGGGCTCGTTTGGTTTCTCAAGCGGTGGTGTACCCTTGAGAAGCTCTGAAGCCTGCTCGAAATGTTTGGAAAAGTCGCCTAAGATAACACGTAAATCATCCAGAACCCCACGGAGCTCTTGAAGCACTTTTTCGGTTCCAGCGCGTGATCTGCTAGAATCAAAGGTTTGAGTCAGCGCGTTAAACCTCTCGTAAAGATTTTCGAACTTCGAGGAAAGCAAGGGTATTTTTTCAAGTGAAACATCTCGTTCATCGTGGGGGACGATTTTTTTGATGCGGACACTAAGATCAGCGATTTCGCTCTCTATTCTCGCGCGCTCTCCCGCTGTCGAGTTGAGCATTTCGCCGAACAATTTGAGACGTTCGCGTATTTTTCCAGCCTCCGCAAACATCCCTGTATTCTGTTTTTCCTCGATGAGTTTCTCTATATGTCCAACTTTTCGATCATAGCTCCCCGCTTCTTCGAGAATTTTTCGGCGTTTATCGCGCAGTTCCTGCAGCGCCTCTTCCTTCACTTTTATTCTCTGTTGCAGTCGCGAAAGTTTTCTCCTGCAAGTGGCGCGCCGAACGCTGAGGAGCGCGGCCCTGATACGCCCAAGCTCCTGATTCAACTCCCTATATCGAATGGCGCCCTCCCGTTCAGATCGGAGTTTTTCCATCTGCACCGAAATTTCGCCGAGAATAGCGCTCATCGAGTTGAGATTGGTCTTGACGCGCTGGAGTTCCGCAAGCGATTTTTGCTTCTTTTCATCGTACTCCGCGACCCCCGCGAGGTCGTCGATAATCGTCCGGCGGTCGAACGAGTCCATCTTTATGAAGCGGTCGATGTCCCCCTGCATGATGAAGTTGTAGCCCCCGGGGCTGGACATGGTTTTCGAGAGCATGTCAACGATTTCTTGCCGCGAGGCGCGCTTTCGGTTTATCCGATACACGCATTTGCCGCTGCGGTCCACTTTTCTGGATATCACCACAGTCGTCGAGTTGATGGGCAACGCACCGTCTTCATTATTGAAATGGAGTAAAACCTCAGCAAAAGGGGCTGGGCGTTGGCCGTTGCCCCCGTTAAAGAGAAAATCAGAAAAGCGCTCGGCGCGCATGAGCTTCGCGCTCATCCCCCCCAGCACGAAGCAGAGCGCATCAACGACGTTGCTCTTGCCCGAACCGTTTGGACCGACGATGGCAGTCAAGCCCCTTGAAAGGGGGATGCTCACCTTTGTGTTTCCAAATGATTTAAACCCGCGGAGCTCAATTTTGCTTACGTGTGACACATTTTCTGCCTTGGGTGGTTATTCACCCCCCATCCTCCGTCAGCCCCCAAAAGCGGTTTTACTTTCTTTTTTGGGGTTAAAAATTTTTCGTTTTTGAGCTTTCGGCGCTTTCTATGGTGATTCGGTAAGACTAAGGAATTTTGGATTGAATCTCGTAAACTTTCTAAACCCAAATTTTAACCCTGAAATATCACAGCGACGATATATGGCGAAATCAACGCAGTCTGTTGGGTGCAGGGCCCTAAAAGTTTAAATCAGCACGGAGTAGTTGTTTCTGGATTGTATGGTCATCGAAAAGCTTCCAATAGCGAAATTGCCGGGCGTGGCTAGGCTGCGGGCCATGGCGGCGAAGTACTACGAGCAGCAGTTGTTGGAGGAGGTAAGGCAGCGGGAAAACATCCCGCGACACATAGCGATAATCTTGGATGGGAACCGCCGTTTCGCGCAGAACGCAGGATTAGACAAGCTGCAGGGACACGCGCTGGGGGCGAAAAAGCTCGAAGAGGTGTTGAAGTGGTGCCAAGAACTCGGCGTTAAACACATCACAGTCTACGCCTTTTCGACCGAGAACTTCAACCGACCGAGCGAGGAGGTAAAAGCACTTATGGATTTGTTTGCTGAGAAATTCAAAAAAGTGGCGAAGGATGAACGCATTCATAAGTATAAAATACGCGTTCGCGTGATAGGCGATCTAAGTCGCTTACCCGAGCAGGTGAGGAGAGCGATCGAAGAAGCACAGGAAGTAACTCAGAGCTACGATGGTTATACCCTAAACATCGCTGTTGGCTATGGAGGCAGAGCTGAACTCGCCGAGGCGGTCCGGCGGATATGCGAACGCATCGAACGAGGCGAGCTCAAACCCAGCGATGTCGATGAAAGCATCATAAATAGCCACCTCTACACTGCCGGCATACCCGATCCGGACTTGGTCATCCGCACCAGCGGGGAGGAGCGGCTGAGCGGTTTTCTGCTTTGGCAGTCTGCCTACAGCGAGCTCTACTTCTGCGAGGCGAACTGGCCTGAGTTCGACAAGATCGAGTTCCTGCGCGCTATCCGCACCTACCAAGGGCGAAAGCGAAGGTTAGGAAAATGAGGGCGGAAATCGCGATAATTGGCGGCTCCGGCGTTTATTCAATAGGTGCCCTCGAGAAGGCAAGCACCACCGTCGTGAGCACCCCATACGGCAACTCACCTGAAATCGTTATCGGTACGTTAGGCGGGCGCCGAGTTGCGTTCTTGCCCCGCCACGGTAAGAGGCACACCGCGCCACCTCACCTCGTCAACTATCGCGCGAACCTTTGGGCGCTCCACGAACTAGGCGTTAAGCGGGCACTCGCGACGACCGCCTGTGGCTCACTCAACCCCAAGATGCGCCCCGGGGAGCTAGCGTTGCTCTATCAGTTTATCGATTTCACGAAGCGGCGCACCCAGACCTTTTACGAAGGAGGTGAAAAAGGCGTCGCACACGTCGATGTCACGGAACCCTACTGCTCCGAGCTACGAGATATCTTATTTAAAACAGCTGGGGGGCTTAAACTCAAGCTCCATCCCCGCGCGACCTATGGGTGCACTGAGGGTCCGCGCTTCGAAACGGCGGCAGAAATCAAAGCGTTGCGCCGCTTGGGCTGCGATCTCGTGGGGATGACGAACGTTCCCGAGTGCGTGCTAGCTCGAGAGCTCGAAATCTGTTACGCGGCAGTAGCGGTCGTGACGAACTTCGCGGCAGGTATTTCAAAAGCAAAGCTCACCCACGCAGAAGTTGCCGAGCTAATGAAGGAAAACATAGGTCGAGTTCAAAAGCTGATGTTCAAAGCTATCCCAAGAGTACCAAAAAAACGCTCGTGCACATGCGGCCATGCACTTGAGGGGGCAGTGGTAAGAGTCTAACTCTCTCCCTCGTTAAATTCCTCGTAGTACTCTGGAGACTCGATCTCATACTCCCGTTCTGCCGGCTTTTTCTTTTTCTTCTTCTCGATGATGACGAGGACCTCTTTCGGCGCTTTCCCCTTCTCGCTAATCTTGTAAGCTGCACGCTTCTTTATCTTGCTTTTATAACCGCAACGAGGGCAGGCCAGTCGCCTTGAACGCCCAACTTTAGTGGGAAGAAGCATACTATCACACTTGGGACAAAATTCCATGAGCATCACCAACAAGATTGAATTTTTAGGGGTGAAACTGCTTTATAAACCTATCGCTCCAGCTGCTTTGTTGCATAAATAAAGCAAGATATTCTATTGTTTTCCCACGGAGGCTCGTCGAGCCATTTTTTTCTAGCCACGCTTTACCTGCTTGCACTCAAATTCATCAGCACGTTGTAAGTAAACGCTTTCAGCATCATCTCCTGAACCATGTTTTTGAATTTCTTCGCAACGACGAACTCGCCAAAAGTTCGCTTCACATTAGAGAACGTGCCCTCAGCCGTCCATCTTCTGCCATAACCCACCTTTTGCTTCCACTTCTTTTCATTCTTTAGGAATTCTAGCGCGGCGTGTCGCCGCGCCCAACTGCCGCGGGCCTTGCCCGACGCTCCATGTTTAATCCTAATACCGGGTTCGATCCCTTTGGTTTCAAGCAAGTTGAAGTTCTCACGCGAGTCGTACGCCGAGTCTGCGAGTGCGAGCTTGACATTTGCTCGCTCTGAGGCCCGCTCGACGAGCGACTTAAACTTCCTGCTGTCGCCAGTACGATCGTCTGTGACCTCCATTGCCAAGATCTGGCCAGTTTTCACGTCGACCGCGACGTGAATTTTTAGGTAGCCGCGCTTGCTTTTGCCTCCCCAGAGTTCTCGCCTCCACTCACCACGGTTTGTCACTTTGATGCCCGATGCATCGACCGCTATGACGACATCGTCACCCAACCCTCGAAGACTACGCTCGAACTTGGGCTTGAGGCGGTTAATCCTGCGATGAATCGTGGTGTAATCGGGCACCCCCAGTTCGGGGAGGAGCTTCGCAAGGGCTTCGACAAAGCCCTCCTCCTGCCGGAAAGGCAGCTTAAAGAAGAAGCGTGGAAACGCCAGAAACTCGATCAGGCTCTCAGGGTAATCAAAGGGCTTCCCGCGTTTACCCAGATTCATCTCTTCAAGCTCTTTCTCCCAATTCTCGACGAAGTCGAGATCGATTAACAGCTCGCCCCTCTTGACGAGCTGATCGTTATAACTCTTCCAATCTCGCTTCTGCTTCTTTCGCATGCTAAATCACCTCGGTGGTTTTTGCCACCTACCTCATCGGTCTGGCCTCCAACGTGCACAATGACTCAATCGTCGATTGATTTAAGATTAATGCAACACACCAGCTCCAGCTGGCTTTGTTGCAGAAGTCACTTTAAGAGCAAAGCCCATCTCGGTTGTTTTGATAATTGTTATCGTTCCCAAATACTTGAATTTTCAGTAAAGCTACCGCTAGCCAACAAGAACAATCCAGAACCTGCCCATCTAAAAGCGCGGTGGGCCTCTGCGCTCCGATCGGTGCTTCTGGAAGCAATCCCTGCAATAAACAGGTCTGCCCTCGGTCGGCTTGAAGGGAACCTCGCACTCCTTGCCAC
>SOKQ01000035.1 GCA_004375695.1 Hadesarchaea archaeon
CGACCATCACTTGGGACACGGATGAAGTCAGCGACAGTGTGGTCAATTACGGAACTTCTCCGGCTCTGGGGAGCACGGAATCAGATGTGACGATGGTCACGAGCCACTCAATAACCCTCACGGAACTTTCCACATCTACAACGTATTACTATGAGGTGCAATCGACGGACTCGAGTTCAAACACTGCAGTCGACGACAACAACGGATCGTATTACACATTCACCACCGCGGCGCCGGATACAACACCACCCGTCATAGAGAATGTCGCCTCCTCAAACATAACGAAAAATTCAGCGACCATCACTTGGGACACGGATGAAATCGCGGACAGCTTGGTCAAGTATGGCACGACATCAGGGAACTACACGGATAACAAATACGACTCAGCTTACGTAACCTCACACAGCATCGGACTCACTGGTCTGACGGCAAACACGACTTATTATTACGTCGTCAAGAGCACAGACCCGAGCAACAATAGTTCCGAAAGTTCCGAGTACAGCTTCACAACACTAGAAGCAGGAGCAACGATAATGCACGTCTACAGCATCGCTATGTTTCTTGAAAAACTCGGTGTAAACACACATGCTATGGCAGAGGTGACTATCTATGATGCCGAGGACAATCCAGTTGCGGACGCCACGGTGTACGGTCACTGGGAGAATGCAACCTCCGATTCCGATTCTGGAATAACGGATGCAAACGGTGTAGTATCCAGATGGGACTTGCAATCTGACTCAATAAAGAGCGCCCCGAGTGGGACAACGTTCACTTTCGTGATAGACAATGTCACCAAGGACGGATGGACATACGACCCCGAAGCAAACGTTGAGACGCAAGATAGTATAACGGTACCATAGCGGCATAAAAACAGGACAATGGGGGCAAAACGCAAACCCGCCCCCATTATCTTTTCTTTTTTTAAGTTTGACAATTCGTAGATGCTTTTTTATCCTGATTGGTGGAATTCTTTTCTTTGAAACTCTTTGTTGCGGAGGAGCCGAAAGTGAGAATTGAATAGCGAAGCGGTGACTAGCTGTTAAACAAGAACTATAGATGTAGAATGTGGGGTGCCGTTCCCCCATCATTCAAAAATGATATGAGCTGAATCAATTTAAACTGCATCTTCTTCGATCTGCCGCTTGATGCTCCGTGCAATTTCAACACCAACGTAGGGCACCTTTGCGAGTTCTTGTTCAGTTTCCCGTTTGATGTCTGCAAGCTTCCGATAACCCGCCCTGAAGAGGCTCCTCGCCCGCACGCGTCCTACACCCCGAAGTTGCACCAGCTCCAGCAGCTCCTCCTTGACTCCGTAGCGTACGCGCTCACGCAGCTTTCGGAGGGGCCCCACCGCGGCTCTGGTTTTGAACAACTTGGCGAGCTCGTGGGCAGCGTAGAGCAGCCACTCAGCCGTGCTCACGTTTCTCCTGATGTCTCCGGCCCCCACGCCGAACTGCTCGTGGATGTCATCCTCGCGCGTCTCCTCGAGCCAAGCCTGCAACATCTGTGCCGTCTTCACCTCAGCTAGGAAGAATTCGTATTTGTCGGGTTCGTAGTGCTGGTCGGGTATAGGCGTCAAGAATTCATCCGCATGCTCTGTGAGGAACAGCTCGAGGTCGGAGTAGTCGCGCCGCCTCAGGTAGAGTCGCCCCATGTCGGGTGTATCGCACACGAGGTGGAGCAGGCCGATGGCGGTGGGCTCCTTGGCGGCGATGCCTTTGATCCCGTCTCGGAGGATGACCGCTGACATCGGGTCAATGTAGAGGCGAGAGACATGCTCGCCGAAAGGGGTTGCGAGTAACAGCTTTCCCTGCGTGCGGATCATCTCTTCCCGCTCGAGGAAATCCAGCACGCGCTCGACGATTCTCGCCACTTCTCCCGTCCCATACTGATAGGCGAAGAAAGTTTGTTCCATGAACTCCAGCAGTCCATCTGCATCGTTTACGTAGCCCGCTGCAATTGAGGCGAGCACGTGGGTCCGGAGCGCAGGTTCGGCAGCTAGCTTAGAGGTTATTCGCTCGGGCTCGGCCCGTATGAACTCCTCGAACAGCGCTTCGACTTCGCCTCTCCCTTTAGCAATCACAACCGCTTCACCGTACTTGTCGTATTGAGGTCTTCCAGCGCGACCGCACATCTGATGGAACTCTAAAACTGGGATGAGCTGGAGCCCGTAGGGTTCAACGTAGCGGCGGTAGTCGCGGATAATCGTCCGACGCGAAGGTAAGTTAATGCCCGCAGCCAACGTCGGAGTCGCACATACTACTTTTATCAGATTTCTTCTGAACGCGTCCTCCACGGCCCTTCGCTGGGCGTGGTGCAACCCAGCGTGGTGGAAAGCCGCACCCTGGCGAACGCAGTCGGCCAGCTGACGGCAAGTTCGCGTGGATTCTCCAAGTGCGTTTTCAATAGTTTTCGCCACGGCGGTCAGCTGCTCGCCCTCTGTGGGTGAGAGAGTTCTCTTCGTGTGTTTCGCTAGGAGCGTGGCTGCTGCTTGCGTGGAGCGGCGCGTGCCAACGAAGACCAGTGTTTGTCCCCCTTCCCGGACGGTATCGATGGCAAGCGCCGCGAGTTCGTCTTTGATTTCAACTTTCACCACCCGCTTGCTCCCATCGTCGAACTTTATCTTTTCGCGGTAGTACACACCTTTCTTCAGGGGAACGGGGCGCCATTCGCTTTTGACGAGCTCCGCGCCTAGCCATTCAGCTATCTCTTCTGCGTTTTTCACGGTAGCGCTAAGCGCGAGTGTTTGGATTTCAGGGTTGACCTGTCGGAGCCTAGCCGTCAAAACTTCGAGCGTAGGGCCACGTCCCGGGTCATCGATTAAGTGAACTTCGTCGAGCACCACAACCGAGATAACATCGGCGAGCCATTTTGCACGGTGGCGGAGCAGGGAGTCGACTTTCTCGGAGGTCGCGATGAGGATGTCGTAGTGAGCGAGCCTAGGGTCAACAGCATCGAAATCGCCCGTGCTGATCCCGACTTTCACTCCGAGGGGCCCATACTTTTCCTTAAACTCCTCGTACTTCTCACTCGCCAGCGCTCGAAGCGGGACGATGTAGAGGCATTTGCCCCCTTGCCCGAGCACGGACTTGACCATGCAGAACTCGGCGACGAGCGTCTTGCCGCTCGCGGTCGGGATCGCCAGCACGAGATTTTTTCCATCGAGGGCACCTTTTTTTATCGCGTCCAACTGTGGAGGGTAAAGAGTGGTTATGCCCGATTTTTCAAGCACGCTCGCGATTTGTTCAGGCAGCCCATATTTCTTGCAGAGTTCCTCGACTTCCACCCGCACACCATCAAGAAAATAGCCTTGAACGCAAATTAACTTAGGGGGAGATGGTGGATACCTCTTCGGCAGCTTACCAAGAGATCCTGCAAAAGATCTCGAGCGGTGAAATCGTTGACTCGCGAGGACTAGCTAGGGCTAAAATTCAAGCTTGTCGAAAGTTCGGATTATTGAAACCGTTCAGAAACTCGGAACTCTTGGCGGCAGCGACTGGTGAACAGAAGGCCAGAGTAATTCAACTGCTCAGGCTGAAGCCCGTACGCTCGATTTCTGGGGTCTCCGTCATTACGGTGATGCCAAAGCCTTACCCCTGCCCGAAACCCGAGCCCTGCATTTACTGCCCGGGAGGGCCTAGTGTCGGCGTTCCGCAGTCATACACGGGAAAAGAACCCGCATCGGCAAGGGCCCTACAAGCAGGTTATGATCCATACAGGCAGGTGCAGACTAGGATCAAGCAGCTTCAGGTAATAGGACATGTGGTCGACAAGGTAGAACTGATAATGTTCGGCGGCACGCTAACTGCTTACCCCCCCGATTATCTGGAGTGGTTCACCGTGCAGTGCCTGAACGCGATATCGGGGGCTAGCGCGGTCACGATTGAAGAGGCCCAGCGAGCGGCCGAGGACGCGCCGATCCGAAACAGCGACATCACGCTCGAAACCCGTCCCGACTACTGCAAGGAGCCCCACGTTGACTTCATGCTTCACCTCGGTGCCACGCGAGTCGAGCTGGGGGTGCAAACACTTTATGATGACATCTACAAGCTCGTCAATCGTGGCCACACCGTGGAGGACGTGACTGAGGCAACACGAATAGCGAAGGATGCCGGATTTGCGATAGTGCATCACTGCATGCCCAACCTTCCCGGCTCCAGTTACGAGAGGGACTTGGATACATTCAAAACCCTCTTCGAAGATGAGCGATTCAAACCCGATGCCCTGAAGATCTACCCCACACTCGTCATGCCGGGCACAAAGCTTCACGAACTATGGCGGCGGGGCGAGTACAAGCCATATTCTTTCGAGCAAATTGTGGAACTCATCGCTGAGGTGAAGCGACACATGCCGAAGTGGATCAGAATTCAGCGCATCCAGCGAGACATTCCAGTCAACCTGATAGCGGAGGGCGTTAAGCGAGGCGATCTAAGAACTTTGATTCAGGAGAAAATGAGAAGAGAGGGAACGCGCTGCCGGTGCATAAGATGTCGTGAGGTCGGGCATGTTAAGTACAAGCTCGGGTTAGAGCCAAAGCCTGAGGACATAGAACTAATAGTCAAGCGGTATCGCGCTTCGGAAGGCGAGGAACTCTTCCTGTCGTTCGAGGATGTGAAACAAGACATCTTGATCGGGCTACTCAGGTTAAGAAAACCCTCGGGTATGGCACATCGGCCCGAGCTCAAAAAAGCTCGTGTGATGCTTGTGCGTGAACTACATGTATACGGTCCACTGGTAAGGGTCGGAGGGAAGGCCCTGGCGAACCACTGGCAGCATCGGGGTTGGGGCGAAAGTTTGTTGCACGAGGCGGAGCGGATTTCCCGTGAAGAGTTCGACGCGCGCAAGATCATTGTGCTGGCAGGCATAGGGACGAGGAATTACTACAGACGCTTCGGCTACCAGCGCGAGGGGCCCTATATGGTAAAAGAGCTGAACTGATGCGCTCCCCAATCTGATCGTGCTAGACACAGCGAGGGCAAAGGAGGGGTGCTGCTGCTGACATTAGCTCTTGGATTTTAGGATTTGTAAAAAAGGCGCTTTGGGCAAATCCTTCACAGCGCTGTGTACTATGAAAGTTTCGGTTTCCCTCACGCCTTTAAGCCTGTGGATTCGTTTGACAAGCTTGGTCAGCTCCTTGCTATCCCTGACCAAGACTTCCAAAATCGCGCTGTACCTCCCGAATAAGCGGTAAAATTCCGTGACTTGATGAAATTGCTTGATCGCTGCCATATTTTTCCGTCTAAGTTCTTCCCGCGAATCCTCGTGTAGAAGGATGTAAGCTTTCGTGCTTAAGCCAAATTTTTCTGGGTTCAGCCTAGCCGTGAAGGAGGCGATAACTCCCTCCGCTTTAAACTGTTTTATCTTCTTAGCTACGGTCTGCCTCGAGGCTCCTACTTTTTTTGCTATTTCTGTTACCGGCTGCTCACTATTTTTTATAAGTTGGAGCAGTATTTTTCGGTCTAATTCGTTCATTTTCATTCCTTTAACATAATGTTAACAGAAACGCTTAAAAGGTTAACGTTTTAAAGAAATGGGGTTGGGTGAAACGAGTGCTAAAGGATGTCCTTAACGCAGTAACGGACCTGCGTAACAAGCCAAACGTCTGGCATCCCACTTACAAGCAGCTTCGCCAAGAATCAGAAAAATATGGGGTCCGTACAAAGTGGGGCAACATCGTGTTCCACACCATGGTCAAACACAGGATTGCCCCGTTAACGGTGCACGTGGGAAACCCTGAAGTTAGACAAAGGAACCCAACGGCAAAGCAAAAGGAGCTCCTGAAGAAGCTGCCGCAAAACCTGAAACTCGTTCACGCTTACATGAAAAGAATCCCCTTCGTCTGCGTCGAGCGTACAATGGGTGAGTCGGAGTTCACCCCCCACTGCACGTTTTTCATATCTACGCAGCTCAAGGAGATGGTGCGCATCGCCTACGCTTGGGCCACGTTGCTTGCGCCACCCAAGAAAAAACCAAGGGGACCAAAGTTCTACTTCGTCATGATTCCCGAGTGGCAGAGCAAGGACATGCAGGCTCTGGTGTTCCCTGAAGTAGGGGTCACCTACGCGCTAGGCACGAACTACATCGGTGAGTGTAAGAAGGCTTTCCTACGTATGGCGATGTGGCATGCAAAAAAGCGCGGGATGCTGGGGCTACATGCAGGCTCCAAGATAATTCTCGCGAGGGATGCAAAAACCGGAAAGATCAAGGAATACGGTGCTCTCATCTTTGGCCTAACTGCAACTGGCAAGACGACCCACACCTGCCATGATCACGACTTGAAAGGGCCCGGGGAGGGAGTCAAAATAGTTCAGGATGACGTCGTTTTAATGAAATCAGATTGCTCCGTGCTAGGGCCTGAAAAGGCGTATTACTTGAAGACCGAAGGACTGAACCCAAAAACTCAGCCTTTGCTTTACCAAGCGGTGGCCAAGCGTAACACAATTTTGGAGAATGTGATGGTAGACTATCTCGGAACCGTAGATTTCGATGATCAAACGCTGACGGGCAACGGGAGGGGAGTGATCCCGCGAGAGAATTTCCACAAGCAATACATAAGCGAGGGGCTAGATCTTCCACCTGTCAAGAGGCTGGATGGACTTCTCATCTTCATCATAACAAGGAGAAACACCGTAGTCCCAATCGTCTCGAAACTAACCACCGAGCAGGCCGCGGCAGCATTCATGCTTGGCGAGTCTGTAGAAAGCACGGGCGGCGATCCCAAGAGGGTTGGAGAGTCCGTCAGAGTAGTTGGAACAAATCCATTCATCATCGGAGATGAGTGTGAGGAGGGCAACAGATTTTATGAATTTATCAAAAAGTACCCCGCCAAAGTTCGGTATTACCTCCTAAACACGGGCGGCGTTGGAGAGATAATTGAGAAAGCTGCGGATGGCACCAAGGTTGTCAAGCAAAAGGTATTGCGGGTCGAGATTCCGGAAATGGCTTCGATCATAAGGGGCATTGCTCGAGGCACCATCGAATGGGAAAAAGAACCCCACTTTGGAACTCTCGTACCAAAAAAAGTTGACGGCATCGACATGAAAAAATTCGATTTATCCAAATTTTACTCCAAGGGGCAGATCAGAGCATACGTGAGCAAGTTGAAACAGGAGCGCGTGGAATGGCTTAGCCAGTTCAAAGAATTAAACTCGGCAATTGGCAACGCGTTTAAGTAATCAGAAGAACTCGTGGAGCTGCTTGAAAATTGTTTTGAGCTCCTCAGTTTGGTCTTTGAATACTTCAATTCCGTCCTTGTACCGAAGCGCGTAGATAATTCTTATGGGCAGGAGTCTCTTGAGCACGACTGCGATGCGCCGAGTATGAGCTTAACGCTGGCTGCGCCGCCGTGCAGTTGATGATTCGCAAGAGCTATCGATTTAAGCCCCCGCGCATTATCGTAAGCTGATAGCGATGTCCGGATACAGGGGCAGGGCTCAGCGAATTTTGAATGCGGCCTCCGTGAAAGTGGGGGACAGGATAAAGGTAGAGGACGCCGGCAGGAGCTACGAAGGCGTGCTGATGCCCCGCACCGAGCTCGGAGATCCAAATCATCTAGTTATCAAACTCCCGAGTGGGTACAATTTGGGTGTAAAGATAGGTACTAGCACGAAAATCAGGCTGCTCGAGCGTGGAAAACCCCCAAAACTCAGCGTCCCAAAACTCGAACTCAAACCCGACCCATCGAAGCCAAACGTGACGATAATCGGCACGGGCGGGACGATAGCGAGCAGGGTCGATTACCGGACGGGCGCGGTCTTCCCGGCCTTCACGCCCGAGGAGATTTACAGCGCGGTTCCCGAGCTCGCGGAACTTGCGAACGTCAAGGTCGTGGAGGCCTGCAATGTCTTCAGCGAGCACATGACCCCTGAACTCTGGGTCAAGATAGGAAGGGCGATTGCGAAGGAGATAAATGGCGGGGCCTCCGGCGTGGTGGTCGCCCACGGCACCGACACCATGGGTTATACTGCAGCGGCACTCAGCTTCATGCTCAAAGGGCTCCACAGGCCCGTCGTGCTCGTCGGGTCGCAGCGCTCCTCGGACCGGCCCAGCAGCGATGCGGCCCTGAACCTGATTTCGGCCGTCACGGTAGCGGGCAAGTCCAACATCGCTGAGGTTTGCGTGGTGATGCACGGCTCAGCGGAGGACGATTTTTGCCTGATCCACCGTGGGACAAAAGTTAGAAAATGTCACACGAGCCGCCGCGACACCTTCATGAGCATCAACGACATCCCGATAGGAAAGGTCAGCAAGCGCGATGTGAAGCTTTTCCGCGATGACTACAAACACGCGAGCTCGAAGGGCAAAGTGGAGGTGGATGTAAAATTCGAGCCCAAGGTGGCGCTCCTGAAGGTCACGCCGGGGATGCCTTCGAGCGTCATCGAGGGTATGCTCAGGGCGGGGGACAAAGGCATCGTGCTTGAGGGAACCGGACTGGGACATGTGCCGGAGTCCTTGTTCAACGGGATAAAGCGCGCCGTGGCAAAGGGGGTGCCGGTGGTGATGACCTCGCAGTGCCTCTGGGGGAGGGTCGACATGAAGGTATACTCGACTGGCCGTGACCTGCTTCAGCTGGGCGTGATACCCGGCGAGGACATGCTTCCGGAGACCGCTTATGTAAAACTGATGTGGGTGCTCGCTCACGCTAAGGGGATTGAAGAGGTTTCGAAGCTGATGCGCACGAATTTGGCTGGCGAAATTACACCACGGACGAGGCCCGACGTATTTCTGAAGCCTGTCTTCACGCCAAATCCGTGAGGAGGTTCCAGCGTGGGGCGTGCTGAAATCAGGAGGCGTCAGGAAAGGCATAACAAAGGTAGGAGTGGATTTAAAAAATTATTTACTAAAAAGGGGATCAAGAATTTCATCAAAAGCCCCCGGGTGGCCGCCCCAATTTTGGCATATCTAATTTTGCTGGGCCCAATCCTCTACCTTTACTCGGGCTCCCCACCAGAGACTGAAGTACAGGTTTACAAGGGCTCTTGGGGCCCCGTTCTATTGCCCAACTCTTTGGCCGGGATGAAGGATATGGGGATGAATACGGTCTTCATCCAGGATTTTGGCCCGTTTAAAGAGTTATTAGTTGCTAACATCCAAACCGCGCACAGGAATGGTTTGAAAGTTGTATTGACTACGGGGTTCATGCCGCCTTATCCTAAAGCGGCAGATTTAGATTTAGAAGATTTGAACTCCAAAATCATCGACTTGGCCAAATTGGCGGAAGAATATGGAGTTGAATTCTTTTCCCCTTTGAACGAGCCAGACTGCATATTTTGGGAAAATACTGCAAGGTGGGGGCAAGAAATCCTCCCCAGAATAAGAGAAGTTTACCATGGCGAGATCATTTGGAAGGGCGCCATATTTTGCTTTATTGACATAATGCGACCTCCACCCGATGCTGAGGCTTCTGAGCAATCCGGAGAATGGCCAACGGACTTCTCAGGATATGATTATATCGGGTTTAGCATGTCCCCGCGTGCTGGCATGACGCTAGAAGAGTACCCCCAATTTGTTGACAACGTTTTAAATGCGACGCTCGCTTGGGCAGAAAGGGACAATTGCAAAGGAGTCATGGTTACCGAATTTGGCACATGGGAGTGGGAACCCTGGCATAGTGAAGAGGATGTTGCGAGGGCCCATGAGATAGTCCTCGAGAGGGGAGAGAATAAGGTCGTTGGATTTTTTGTCTTAGACTTTCTAGGCTCGGGTACTGGGGGAAAGACAGGAGAGGTGATTAGAAGATGGTACAAAGAAATTCTATAAAAAAGAAATCGAGGCTAACAAAAAAGAGAATTGTGGTGCTTGGAGCTATCATCGTTGCAACCGCCTTTTGTGTGCTCGCCCCGTTGGCAGCTACAGTATTGCTCATGTTTGGAGCAGCCATGCTTACGGTGTTTTTCCCTATTCTAGCGTTTTTACCCATTTCAGCTGTTTTGTTATCGATATTTGCCGGGCTCGGGGCAATCATGGTCTGGGCGTTCCGCAGGCGAGACTTGAAACGAGTTTTGAAACTCATCAAGTTCACATTCGGAGCAATAGTGCTTTCATCATTCCTTTGGGTAGCTTTATGTGGCTTACCCCGCATCCTCACGTTTCTCGTCGCGGGCTTGGTCGTCGCTTATCTGTATTGGCCCGGCAAAAAGCGCGGATTGTTCTTAGGGGTGCTTGAGCCCGTTTTAGCGTTAGAACTGGCATTGCTCTTAACGATAAATCTAATGATTTTTTGATTAAGCTTGGCAAATGTTAATTCCGCCCCAATAAGTGAAAATATAAACCAAAATAAGGAGATATCTCAGCGTGAGACAAGCTGAAATCTGGAGTTTTAAATGACTATGAAAGTTCAACTTTTGTATATTCTAGATTGCCCATGGTGTGTGAAAACTAAAAAATTAATCAAGGAAAGTTTAGAAGAACTTGGAGTGAAGGCCGAAGTAGAAGAAATTCTAATTGATTCAGACGAAAAGGCAAGGAAATATAACTTCGTGGGCTCGCCAACCGTCAGAATAAATGGAAAAGACATACAGGAAGAAGTTAGCAAGGGGCAATGTTTGCCTTGTGAGGAACTCGCTGAACATACGGAAAAAACAACTGAATTTGTCAAACAAGAATGCAGATGTGGGTGCAGAATCTATTTCTACAAAGGCAAACAGTATCCCTATCCGCCAAAAGAAATGATTGAAGACGCCATTAAAAAATTGAGTTGATTCGTCACTTTAATTGGTAAGCGTTAATGGTAACTACAGTTTATAATCTACCAAAACCAAATATTAATCGGCGGCGTGCCCAGATGGAGAGGTTAAAACAAAGCGTGCGAATGCGTGGTGAAACCGATAAAAGGCTCGCACCGTTATGGGCGTTCATCCCGCTCCTATCTTTCGCCGCGGCAGCAAGTGTCGCGGTTGCAGGGTTTTTAATGTGGCGGTGGGTAATTCCTACAGAAATCACCCTGACTCATGCTATCTTCATCTCGGTTATTGCCTTGATAGGCATCACAGGAGCTCTATTGCTACTAATTCTAATTTACAAGCTAATCAAGCGCAGGAATGAACACTTCAAGCGCCATCAACTACTGGAGGAAGATATAGTCAGAGTTCTCGCCTCATCGGCCGGGAAAAAAAGAGCCAAAATTGAAGATAAGCTGGCTTCCATTGAGCGAAGCACCAGAGAGGCAAAACTAAATGAGAAGGAGGAATCGGCCTTCTTGTGGGCTATTTTATGTTTTTTCATACCCTTCGTCGCTTTGTATGTCGCCTATTTTCTAATGAGGGACTTTTACCGCCACGAAAGACGTGAAGATTTCTTTCTGGAGGATTTGGAAAAAACCGCTGAACCCATCGTGGCTTTAGAAATGCCGCGCCGGTTTCACTCGATCCCGGACCGAAACGTCATCCTCTATATTGTATTGACCATATTGACGGCAGGTATTTTCGGCATCTATTGGCTGTACTCCCTAATAGTCGACCCGAACAACCATTTCAACCACCAAGTCGCCTGGGAAGACAAACTGCTTTCATCGATGCCGAAGAGAACCCGCGCCTGAGATAGGTTCGTGAAACAAGAATACGCTACTTCCAAATCAGGAGACTGACTATTTCGAAGTTCGTCCCGCATTAGGCGCAACTATTTTCCCTTATCAAAAGCTGGAGTATTGGGGATGAGTGGGTTAACCTATTTACTAAAATACCCCACAGTAAAAAATTGAGGCGGTGATATGGGACTAGGCTACGAAAAACTCGGTCTCCGCGTCGGGTTTGAGATACATCAGGAACTCAACACTCACAAGCTGTTCTGTAACTGTCCCTCGAGACTGCGTGAGAAAGAACCGTCGCTGAAGGTGAAGCGGAGACTGCGCCCGACCCAGAGTGAGATGGGAAAGGTGGATCGTGCCGCGCTGGCCGAAGCTCTGAAAGGTAAGGGGTTTGTATATCAGGTCTATCCAGACAGCACATGTCTTGTGGAGCTGGATGATGAACCACCGCATCCCATCAACGAGGAAGCGCTCAACATAGCTCTTGAGGCGGCGTTGCTTCTCGGAGCCAAGCCGGTCGACGAGGTGCACACGATGCGCAAAATAGTAATAGATGGCAGCAACACATGCGGTTTCCAGCGTACTGCCCTGGTGGCGCTAGCGGGTGGGATCGAGACCGACGGCAAGAGTTTCAGGATACCAACAATCTGTTTAGAGGAAGACGCTGCCAGGAAGATGGATGAAAACCCAGAGTACGCGAACTACCGGCTGGACCGGCTGGGAATTCCGCTCGTCGAGATTACCACCGGGCCGGATTTCTCAGACCCCGAGACACCAGCGAAGGCAGCTCTCCATATCGGACAAATCCTGCGGGCCACCGGGAAGGTCAAGCGGGGCATCGGGACGATTCGTCAGGACATAAACATCTCAATCGCAGACGGTGCTCGCCAGGAAATCAAGGGAGTGCAGGAACTCTCGCTGATTTCGGAGGTCATCGAGCGGGAGGTGAGGAGACAGCTTGCCCTGCTGGAAATTCGCGATGAATTGAGACGAAGAGGAGCAAGAAAGGTAGAAGGGAAGGGCACCGATGTCGCAGAGATTTTTTCCGGTACCAAGTCCGGCGTCGTCCGCAAGGAGATCGGAGCTGGAGGGAGGGCGCTCGCAGTAAAATTACCCAAGTTCGCGGGTATTCTCGGCAGGGAATTGCAACCGGGACGTAGATTCGGTACAGAACTCGCGGACCAAGCAAGACTTTACGGAAAGGTTGGAGGCATTTTCCACACGGATGAGCTGCCCAGATATGGAATTTCAGAGGAAGAGACAGATAAACTGAGAAGCACGATCGGAGCTGCGGAGGATGATGCCGTCGTGTTCGTGGTAGGTTATAAAGAGAGAGCAGAGCTTGCGTTGAAAGCTGTTGTGGGTAGGGTGAACCAAGCGCTCCAAGGTGTACCGGAGGAAACACGCCGAGCCCTGCGCGATGGAAACACAGAATTCATGCGTCCGCTGCCTGGTGCAGAGCGAATGTATCCGGAAACGGACATCCCGCCAATTCCAATTACTAGAGATAGATTAAACAGGATCAGAAGAAAATTACCGGAGCTCCCTGAACAGAAAGTTAAGCGATTTATCAAAGAATACCACTTGAGCCAAAATTTAGCCAGCCGCATAAGCCTTTCAGAAAATGTTGCTCTGTTTGAAGAGATAGTAAAAAAATGTCGTGTGGATCCCACATTAGTTGCTTCCACTTTAGAAGAAACACTGGTAAGCCTTCGGAGAGAGGGGGTTCCAGTCGAAAATCTCAATAAGAAGCATTTGGAGTGCACGTTCAAACTCCTCTCGCTCAGGAAAATCATGAAGGAATCAATTCCCCAAATCCTTAGCGCCTTGGCGAGGAAACCACGGGAAAAGGTTGAGAAAATTCTGGATGAACTTGGACTCAAAACGATGTCGATACGTGAGCTTAAGGACTTGGTTTCTGGAATTGTGGATAATAATATTGAGATGGTCAGGGAGCAGGGAGAAAAATCGCATAAAAAATTAATGGGCGTTGTAATGAAAGAAGTCAAAGGCAGAGCCGATGGTAAAAAAGTAAGTGAGATTTTGCGAGAGAAAATCAAGAGTCGCTTAAAGGGATGAGTGTGGCGCTCTAGTTTTAGTGAAAATCCACTTGCGATCCACCTTCTCCGCTTCTATCTTCTGTTCTTTAACCAAAAGACGTACAATTCTGTAGGCGGTGCTTCTCTTGAGGCAAGTCGCCGCCACATCAATAACGAAATCCCCTTATTATTCTGTCACCTCAGCCTCCAGCTCCAAAAGCAATGACTGGTATAAATCATGCTTATAAAACCTTGTTTTCACGACTAAAATTGAGCGTAAAAGGGCTGATAAAGACAAATTCCGTAACCTCTTTATAGATTAAAAATTCTATTTTATACGCAATGACGCAAGGTAGGAAGGATAACCTCACTTGCGGAGTTTCTTAACCAGTTTAAGGAGGATGAAAAATGAAAAAGTTTGTCGGAATTATGTTGACCGCAATGCTGGCCGTAGGAGTTCTTGGTGTGCTCGGGACCGTTGGACCAGTGTCCGCCCAGCAGACGATGCATGTCGCCAGCATTGATATGTTTATCCAAACTCTTGGTTCAGGCACGAAGGCTCAGGCAGAGGTGACCGTCCACGATGCCAATGGCGTTGGAGTTGCAGATGCTACAGTGTATGGTCACTGGGAAGGTACAACTTCCGATTCCGATTCCGGAGTAACGGATGCCAATGGTATAGTGGAGAGATGGAGCTTACAATCTGACACAGTAAAGAACTGGAGCTGGACAACGTTCACTTTTGTGGTAGATGATATCACTAAAACAGGATGGACGTACGACCCCGAAGCAAACGTTGAGACGAGCGACAGCATAGGAGGAGAACCAGCATTAGGCCCTATTCGTGCCGGGCTCCGGTCTTCTAGGTACGGTATATCGCCGTTCCCTGACCCCACATGGTGGGTAAATTCAGCTGAAGACATGGCGTCCCGCTTCACCGAGGCGACACCGGGCTACATCTGGATCGTGGGCGACATAGACGAGGGTGTTACCGAAGATTGTATGCTCAACTTTCCTTCCCCGGATGGAACGTATGAGCATGTCCAATTCAGTGATACGGACCAGAATGAGGCTTACCTGGACGCGTTCGACGCGGCTGGGCACGAGGTCTGGCTGCAGGTCGAATCAGGGGATGCAGATATGAATACTCTGATTGACCTAGTTCTGAACCAGTATGGACAACACCCCAGCGTGATCGGTTTCGGAGTGGATGCGGAGTGGTACAAAAGTTCGCAAGAGACCTACGGTGTGCCCGTAACTGATGTTGAGGCGGAAGCCTGGGAAAGCGCAGTAAAGTCCCACAGCGCCAATTATACGTTGTACCTCAAGCACTTTAGGGATAGCAATCTGCCGCCGAACTACAGAGGGGACATAGTGTTCATCGACGACAGCCAAGCATTTAAGGGGCTGGGAAACGTGGTTGAAGAGTTCACGAACTGGGGTTCCCACTTCGATCCCGCCCTGGTTGAATTCCAGTTTGGATATACGAGAGACAAAAAGTGGTGGAGTAAACTCTCCGATCCGCCCGGCGACATCGGAAATGCGATCCTCAGTAACGTGCCGAACACTTCGGGCCTGTACTGGGTTGACTTCACGGCGTACGACATCTGGCCCTAATAGGGTGTCAGCTCCATCAACAACAGCTACCCAAAATGAGGAGGGGATAAACGCCCAACCCCCCTTCTCTTTTCCCTTTTGTTATGCTCTGTTGAATAATTTGGCCTTGTGGGCTCCGAGGTAACTTTAAGGTGGTGACTGCGGACGAGATGTCGAAGATTCTCGGCTGAAGGAATAATATTGCCAATAAGGATGCGCCACTCAGGCAGCTTGATCTTCGACATCCGGCTTCTGAGCGGGCGGATATCCAGGGGTAACACCCCCAATCCCGATCGACCAGAGATAGAAAGTTTAACTAGAGCTGGAAAAGGCGGAGTACCGATTACCTGTAAAATTGGGGCTGAGATCCCGCCTCCAGCGTTGCTGTCTCCTAGAATCTGCGCCCCGCTCAGGAAAATTTTGGGGTCTGGGGTTATGTGAACTGCCGATTCCAGTTGGCAACTGCAATTTTTCGATCTTCTTATAGTGACGGAAGTTCTATCGGCGTCGGGACTTTAGTGCGCGTGGGACACTCAAGTGGAGATTAGGGACAAAACATCTGGTTCTCTGTACATTTTCTAAACCTCTTAGGCATCGCTAGTGGGCGCCTTCGTCTCCTAGTTAATAAGTACGCCAGGAGGCTGAAGACGATTATGATCGAGATTACCCCGGCGTAGATCGTGTACGGTGTCTCGGCGGGAGCTGCTGGTTGGGGGGTAGAAGGAGGAAATACGAGTGGATATTTGTCTTGATTGGTTCCGCCCGAGATTGGTCGGGGCTCATCCACTATCCCGTCATCATCGGCGTCGGGATGGTCGGGGGGCTGCCAGTCGCCCCAGTAGTTCCCCTCTCCGTTCTCGTCCCAGTAGTTGGTGCCGTCATCATAGGCGTTGTTCTCCGCGTTGTTGAACAGGTAATTGTGGAAAATTGTGCTACTAGCGGAGGAGTTCAGGTAGATGCCGAAGGAGTTGCTCTCACAAGTGTTGTTGGTCAGAGCGTTGTTGGACGAGGAGTCCAAGCGGATGCCGTAGTAGGAGTTGCTCTCACAAGTGTTGTTGGTCAGAGCGTTGTTGGACGAGGAGTCCAGATAGATGCCTTCCCAGGTGTTGCTCTCACAAGTGTTGTTGGAGAGAGTGTTATTGGACGAGGAGTATAGGAAGATGCCCTCGGAGTTGTTCGAGAGTATGCAGTTCTCTATTCGGCTTTTCTCGGTGCAGGCGAGGAGGATACCCTGACCGTTTTTCTCAAGCGCCAAGTTCTCCACCGTGATGTTGTCACATCTCACGAGCGCCAAGTACCCTGGATTCAGGGAAGGGCCTATCACCATGTCTGCTTTGTCCTTTAGGTAATAGATCGGCCTGTCGTCGATGAGGTTCGAGGTGCCGATCTCGTGGTCGAAGTGCGAGGGGTCCCAGCCCATCACGCCGAAATTGTAACGGTTGTTCTCGCAGGTGTTGTTAGAGAGGGTGTTGTTGGACGAGGAGTCCAGGCGGATGCCGTAGAGGATGTTGCTCTCACAAGTGTTGTTGGTCAGAGCGTTGT
>SOKQ01000012.1 GCA_004375695.1 Hadesarchaea archaeon
GTAATTAAACACTTTCACCACTTTCTCGCTTCTCCTCGGGGGGTTGGGGTGGTTGAGCAGGTTGTTCTTCGGGTGGGGCTGGCCGCTCTTCGGGTGGAGGAGCTGGTTTCCCCTCAGGTGGAGTTGGCAGCTCTTCGGGTGGGGGTGGCAGCTTGGGCGGGATTGGTTTTTCCTCGGGTGGAACTGGCTTGGGTTTGGGCGGCTTCGGTATGCTTATCTTTCGCCTCAATGCACGCGCATAAATTATTGCCACATCCAGCCCCCCGCGCCAGTACGCTATGAGCGCAAAAAGCAGGCATACGCCAAACACTGCAAGCACGAATGGTGCCAAGGTGAGCATTTTCAAACTTGGCTGAGCGAGCACGAAACCGAGGTAGATGAGCACGAGCACACCTAGGCCTAAGCTGACCCCCATGCGCTGCCAGAAATCGAGGCTCTCCTTACGTGGGTAGAGCACGAGCGTGAAGAGGAAACCTGGCACCATCAGGAGAAACAGTCCGAAAAGCACGTATGCGACCACATCTAGCATCTAATCACTCGTTAGGGTTATCTAGTCGCCGCATAAAAAGTTGTAAGGTGCTGGAGTGCGAGCAGATATTGCTGTGGTCGGCGGCGGACCTGCGGGATGTTTTGTCGGCGAGGCACTTGCCAAACGTGGTTTTGAAGTTGTAATTGTGGAAGAACACGGTGAAGTCGGGAATCCCGCCTGCTGTGCTGGCGTAGTGGGGACAGGTGGTCTCCGGGAGTTGAACATCAAGCCGAGAAAATGGGTACTCGGGAAGCTTCGTCGCGCCGTTTTTTATCCCCCATCGAACAGGCCCGTTGAGATAACTCGTGGCAAGGTGGAGGCATTCGTGATCGACCGTGCCGCCTTCGACCGGGAACTAGCGAGGAAAGCCGTGAAGGCTGGAGCTACCATGCTCTTAAGGACGAGATGCGTGGGGCTCAAACTCGGGCGCAGGCCTGTGGTGAAGCTCAAGGGCGCGCGCGGAACCGAGGTCGAGACGCGTTTGGTGATTGGCGCGGATGGTCCAGCTTCGATTGTAGCGCGGGATGTGGGTTTACTGAAAACTGCACGCTACTTTAAATGCGCTCAGCTCGAAACCTTTGCGGAAGTCCGAGCCGATACCGCCGAGCTTTACTTCGGCAGTTCGTTCGCGCCGGGCTTCTTTGCTTGGCTGACGCAGGCCGGCGACCTCTGCCGCGTGGGGCTCGGCACTTCCCAAGGTGATGCCCTTGATAAGCTTCTCTCTTTTATAAAGACATGTCCAACAGCATCCACCAAGATTCAATCCAGTAAAATCTTCAACCTAGGCGCTGGGCTCATTCCCGAACCGCTGACTAGAAAGATCTACGCCGACCATGTGATGCTAGTGGGCGACGCTGCTGGTCATGTCAAGCCCCTCACGGGTGGTGGCATCTATACTGGACTCTCGTGCGCTCAGCTTGCGGCAGAAGTAGCAGCGGAAGCCCTCGAGGGTGAGCCCACAGCCAAAAAACTGCGTGCGTATGAACAGGCTGTAATGAAGAAATTTGGGCGCGAGTTTGAGCTGGGAATTCGCGCGCGCAAAGTTTTTGAGCGGATGTCAGATAAGGACCTGAATTTAATATTCGAACTTCTAAAGAGAAAGGACGTGCAAATGCTGGTGCTAAAAAATTTCGACTTTGACCACCACAACAAACTCTTCCGAGTTCTCCTGCGCAAGGCTCCCGAACTGCTTCGCTCGCTTGGGGTGAAAAGAGTTTTAAAGTACTCGCGGCACCTGTTTAATCCTTAAAAACAAATGGCGGGGATTTCGATCCTTCCACTACTCCTTCAACGAGTTTGTGAATCTCGACCACTTCACTTGCTCGCCACTTTTTCGCGTTAGGATCTTTCTCCCGCAGTCGTTGCCTTGCCTCGTTCTTCCACGAAGCTTATCCGCGTCCTTCCCCAGTTTTTTGCCTGGGTGTTTACACGGCTCCCCGTTGTCCTTAGACTCCGGTTTGGCCGCCTCCGTGGGCTTCTATCCCCGCCGTTCTTTAGCTGAGGCGCCTGTCTATTTAAGGATTTTTCCAAAAGTGGAGATATTTCCAACTTGGAACTACGACTCAAAAAAAATGACGCGGTTTGGCCCCTCGACTACTCTTCAGCACAATTTTACGCCCCGTCGCTTTTCATCTTGGGGTTTTTCCCACAGTTTTTGCCTCCGCACCCACTATTGGGCGTTTTAGCCAGTCCTTCACCCCAAGTTCTATTGGTTTTTGAATGGCCATCTGTCGCCCTTGAGTACCGATTTGGCTGTCGCTGCAGGCTTCCCCCCCTGATATTCATATTGTTGGACCACCCCAATAGAATTTGGCGACGAGATGCCAGCGAATCTCACACCCGAGTACTTCAAGGCTGAGGCACGCTACCAGCAAGCACGAACCATAGATGAGAAGATCTTGGCAACCGAGGAACTCATCCGCCTCGCCCCGAAACACAAGGGGACCGAGAAGCTCCTGAAGATGCTCAAGCGGCGCCTAGCCAAACTCCGCCAAGAGCTGCAGGCGAAACAGGCGCGTCGGGTCGGGAGAGGTGGCCCAAGTTTTGCCGTTAGGAAGGAAGGCGCCGCTCAGGTCGCGCTCGTTGGGGCACCGAACTCTGGGAAGTCAACGGTGCTGCACCAGCTCACGGCCGCCCGCCCAAAAATCGGTATTTATCCATTCACCACTCAGCACCCGGTGCCGGGAATGATGCAATTTGAGGATGTTCAAATACAGCTTGTGGAGGTTCCAGCTGTAATAGAGGGCTCGAGTCTCGGCAAAGGGCTTGGTGCACAGCCGCTCAGCATCGCTCGAAACGCGGATGTCATCGCTTTAGTGATCGATGCCTCAACGAAACTGGTTGAGCAGGTTCGAATTCTGATTAACGAGCTTGAGGCGGCCGGTATCAAGCTCAACCAGCGACCCCCCAAGCTCAGCGTCCAGCGCAGGATTACGGGAGGAATTGAAGTTCGGGGGGCAGGTATGTTCAAGGGCGGCGAGGCGGAGCTCAAACGTATTTTGCAGGAACACCGCATCCACAACGCGTTCGTGACCATCGACGAACCGGTGACGGCCGAGGAACTCGAAGAATCGCTCGACGAATCCTTGGTCTATCGCCGTGCCTTCATCCTCCTCACAAAATGCGGCTCTCTCGATCTCAAGGAAAAATTCAAACTACTAGAACGCGAGTTCGGAGGCCGCTTTCAGACGATTGCCGTCCAAGAGGCTGGAGAGGGGCTAAAACGAGCGATTTTCGAAAATCTCGACCTCATCCGCATTTACACTAAACGCCCTGACAAGGAACAGGCAAAGCGCCCGCTGGTACTGCCAAAGGGTTCGACGGTCTTCGACGTAGCGAGCGCGGTGCATAAAGATTTCGCGCGAGAGTTGGAATTCGCTCGAGTGTGGGGGTCGACGCGCTTTCCAGGACAACAGGTGCCCCGGGAGTATGCACTTCAGGACAAAGATATAGTCGAACTCCACGCTTCAAAATCCTATTCACCGCGCAGATAGCGGGTGACCTTCAAAACAGCGTCGGGTTTGCCCACGACCGTGACGAGGTCTCCCACTTGGATCTGAGTGTCACCCCGCGGGGGAATGAGCTCATCACCCCGGGTTATCATTGCGAACGTGCAGCCTTTTGACATGGTTATTTCCTTGATGAACTTCCCGACCGACTTCGAGCTCGTGCCGACCGTGACCTCCACGACTTCGCCCTTGCCGCCGCCTATTCCCAGCAGCCCGTAGACCCCGGAACCGGTCACAGCCTTCTCGAAGAGCATCACCGCGGCACTCACTAAACTGACCGCGATGTCGACTCCGAGCTCCTCGAACATCTTGGCGTGCTTCTCATCGTTGACGCGGGCTATCACCCTTCGGACGCCCATCTTTTTAGCCAGCTCGCAGGCCATGAGGTTGACCTCATCTGCTTGGGTGAGCGCAATCAGCACGTCGGCCTTATCGACGCCTGAATCCTTCAGCGCGTCTATGTCGGCGCCGTTGCCTTGAATGACGAGCACGTCCAGCTCGGCTGCTAGCTCGTGGGCCCGCTTCTCGTCCTTCTCTATTAACACCACGTTGTGTCCTCGATCGGACAGCCGCTTGGACAGTTTGGAGCCAGTCTGGCCCCCTCCGACGATTATCATGTATGACATTTGCACGCCTACCATAATTTTGGGTAGCAGTTATATTAAGATAGGAGGATTTAAACCTTATTAAGAGTGATTCACATGCCGATTCGACCCGCGCGGACCTACCGCTACTTCAGTGGCCCGGCCTACACCCGCCGGGAGTACGTTAAGGGAGTCCCCGGGATACGTGTTACATTCTTCGACATGGGCAACCCTAAGGGCGACTTCCCAGTCGAGATGTCCCTAATTTCGCAGGAGACCGGACAGATAAGGCACAACGCGCTGGAAGCCGCTCGCATCGCCGTAAACCGTCTGCTCGAGGTCAAGGCCGGCAAGGACAATTACCATTTCAAGCTCCGCGTCTACCCCCACCAAATTCTGCGCGAGAACCCCATGGCAACCGGGGCGGGAGCTGACCGAATCTCCGATGGTATGGCCCGATCATTCGGCAGACCAATTGGCACTGCTGCAAGGGTTAGCTCGGGGCAAAAGATTATGAGCGTGCGGATAACGGAGGAGTTTGCGCTCGTCGCCAAGGAAGCGCTTCGCCGCGCAAGTTTGAAGCTGCCCATGCCGTCTAGAATCGTCGTGGAGCGGGGACAGAAACTACTTGGATGAACTGGCAATCGCCGCCAACAACTCGTAAATAATTTTCGCTGCTGCAAAGGCCGCGGTGCCATCATCGTGCGGTGGAACCAATTCTACCACATCAAAAGCACATATATTGAGTTTTCCAAGCTCACGAACCAATCGCGAAATTTCAACCGTCGAAGGCCCACCAGGCTCGGGCGTCGCAACTCCGGGGGCGAAGGCTGGATCGAGGACATCTAAATCGATGGTGAGGTAAACGCGCGCCTTGCCGACGAGCTTGCGCACCTCCGCGATTATCCGGGATGCGTCGTCGATGACCTGCTCGGAACTATAAGCGAGTATCTTTGCCTCGCGCGCGAATTCTGCTTCCTCTTTTGAGCAGGAGCGAACTCCGACCTGCACCAGGCGTTCGGGAGGCAGGAAATCCAGCACTCGCCGCATGACCGTCGCGTGGCAGATTTTATCGCCCAAGTACTCGTCGCGCAGGTCGCGGTGGGCATCTAGTTGCACCACGAACACATCGTCGAAAGCTTGGGCAGCGAAGTAAGTCAGGGTGTGCTCGCCCCCCAACAGGACGGGCATCTTTTCGTCCCCCTTTATCTTTTGGACCGTTCGTAGGATTCGCTCTCCCGTCGCCTTCAGGTCTGTGGGCGTAACTTCTAGGTCGCCGAGGTCGGAGATGTTGAGCCGCTCGAAGACATCCAGCCCAGCCGCCATCAGGTATGTTTCAAGGTTTGCCGACGCCTCCCGAATCCTAGCTGGGCCGAAGCGGTAACCCGAGCGATAGCTTGAAGTAATATCAAGGGGCACTCCTACGAACACCACATTAGCCCGCTCATAAGGCTCATCGAAACCTCCAAAACCGGGTTTGACTGGTGTGAGCCATTCCATGCGCAACCCTTCTATAGTGGTGTCCCAAAAAGGATAAAAGCAATGCTTCCTGTGTTGAACGGTGAGGCGCGCTCATGGCAAAGAACCTATATTTCTTCGACGAGGGGGACGGCTCGAATAAAAAGCTGCTTGGGGGCAAGGGTGCCGGCCTCTGCACGATGGCACAACTTGGACTACCTGTACCCCCTGGTTTTGTGATCACCACCGAGGTCTGCAGGCGCTATTACGAAAGCGGGGGCAAGTTGCCGGATGAGCTAATGAACGAAGTTGGAGCCGCCATGCAGAAACTTGAAAAACTCACGGACAAACACTTCGGCGACCTAAATAACCCCCTGCTCGTTTCCATTCGCTCTGGCTCGATGCTCTCGATGCCGGGCATGATGGACACTATCCTCAACCTCGGACTTAACGATGAGAGCATTGAGGGGCTGGCAAAAGGGACAAAAAACGAGCGGTTCGCCTACGACGCCTACCGCAGGTTCATCCAGATGTTCGGCAAGATCGTGCTCGGAATCGACGGTAAAAAGTTTGAGGAGGCATTTGATGGGCACAAGCACAAAGTTGGGGCCAAGCTAGACACCGAATTGAAAGCCGAAGACATGAAAGAAATAGTGAGGCAATTCAAGCAAATAATAAAGGAGGAAAAAGGCGAAGAATTTCCGAATGACCCAAATGAACAGCTCAGAGGGGCGATAAGCGCCGTTTTCAAATCTTGGAACACAAAGCGAGCAAAAGAGTACCGCGAGTTCTACAAAATACCTCATGATCTGTATACCGCAGTCAACGTTGTTACCATGGTTTTTGGGAACATGGGGCCCGACTCTGGAACAGGAGTTGCGTTTACCCGCAATCCCGCAACTGGCAAGAAGGCGCTCTTCGGCGAATTCCTGTTCAACGCCCAAGGAGAAGATGTTGTAGCTGGGGTTCGGACTCCCCTTAGGATTGCAGAACTTGAGGAGAAATCCCCACAGCTATACCAGCAGCTTATCGAAATTGTGGGAAAGCTAGAGCAACATTACCGCGAGATGCAGGACGTTGAGTTCACAGTCGAGCAAGGTAAGTTCTACATGCTTCAGACGCGGGCTGGGAAAAGAACTGCTCAATCCGCAGTCAAGATAGCGGTTGAGATGGCAGAGGAGGGATTGATAACTCGAAAGGAAGCTGTTCTGAGGATTGAGCCTAAACAAATTGAGCAAATGTTGCATAAACAGGTAGATCCGAAGGCCAAGGGTCAAATAATCGCAAAAGGTCTTAACGCTAGTCCGGGCGCTGCGGTTGGGAAAGTTGTGTTCGATTCCGAGCGGGCCAAGGAGATGGGTGAAAAAAAGGAGAAAGTCATCCTCGTTCGGCCAGAAACAAGTCCAGACGATGTGGGAGGAATAATCGCCTCGCAGGGAGTTCTCACATCTAGAGGGGGGATGACAAGCCACGCGGCAGTGGTAACGAGAGGAATGGGAAAACCCGCAGTAGTCGGTTGCGAATCCATCAAGATAGACCTGAATAAGCGGTCGTTCGAGGTAGGTGGAGTAACAGTTAAAGAAGGAGATACGATCACAATAAACGGCTCGACTGGCGAGGTCATACTGGGCGAGGCACCGTTAATAGAGCCGCAAATGTCCGTCGAGTTCGAAAAACTTCTCTCTTTGGCTGATGAGTTCAAACGGCTGCAGAACTGGGCGAACGCCGACTACCCGCAGGATGCTAAACGAGCAAGAGAGCTTGGGGCTCAAGGAATAGGATTGTGCCGAACCGAGCACATGTTCTTCGAGGAGAAGAGACTGCCACTCGTCCACCAAATGATACTCGCCGAGACAGAGGAAGAGCGTAAGGGTGCCCTCAAAAAATTGCTTGAGATTCAAAAGGGCGACTTCAAGGGGATTTTAAAGGAGATGAATGGCCTGCCTGTGGTGATAAGGCTTCTCGACCCACCCCTGCACGAGTTTCTGCCCAAGTACGAGGAACTGCTGGAAGAGGTGATTATGCGGCGGATGAGCAGGGAGAAACCCGCTGAACTCGAAGCCGCGGAGAAACTTCTGAAGCGGGTTGAGGCAATGCGGGAGGCCAACCCGATGATGGGGCTCCGAGGATGCAGGCTTGGGATAACCCGCCCCGATATTAATGAGATGCAGGTTCGGGCGATATTCGAGGCGGCATGTGAACTCAAGCGGGAGGGCCGCGACCCGAAACCGGAAATCATGATCCCCCTCGTTGGGCACGTCAACGAGCTCAAGGTAGTGCGCGAGCAACTCGAACAGGTAGCGCGCAAGGTGATGTTGAAGCACGGGGTCGATGTGTCTTACAAGTTCGGCACCATGATAGAGGTGCCTCGCGCCGCCCTCACGGCCGACGAGATCGCGGAGTTCGCTGAGTTCTTCTCGTTTGGGACCAATGACCTGACGCAGATGACTTACGCTTACTCACGGGATGACGCCGAGGGGAAATTCATGTTCAAGTACATCGAGCAGGGAATACTCGATTTCGATCCATTCCAGACGTTGGACAGGAAAGGCGTGGGAAAGCTCATGCGAATCGGTGTGGAACTGGGCCGAGGTAGGAGATCAGAGCTGGAGGTAGGGATATGCGGCGAACATGGGGGCGACCCCGAATCGATAAAATTTTGCCACGAGCTTGGTTTGAATTATGTGTCGTGCTCGCCCTTCCGAATTCCGGTCGCGAGGATAGCCGCTGCCCATGCCGCGCTTCGTGCGGGAGAGGCAGAGAAGCAACGTTATCTCTAGTTTTCGGCTAGGAGTTTGAACCTAGGTTTGTACTCCTTATACGCTCTTCGTATACGAAAAATACGAGTAAAATCGGCCCCCTTAAGGAACAATCAAAAAGAAAAGAAGATGATGGGGGCAGTATAACGTTTTGCCCCCATTACCGTGTTTTTATGCCGCTATGGTGTTGCTATGTTATCGCTCGTCTCGCCGTTTGATGCTGGGTCGTACGTCCATCCGTCTTTCGCGACGTTGTCCACGAAGAATATGAAAACACTCCCGCTCGGGGGGCTTTTCACTTTGCCAGACCAGAACGGTGCTACACCATCGCCATCCGTGGCTTTCTCTTGAGTTCCTGAGGGAACTATTCCTTCCCAGTGACCGTACACCGTGGCAGTCGGAACCGGGTCGTCGTTTTCGTCGACGATGTAAACTATCGCCTTGCCCTGGTAGCTTTGGCCAAGCAAGAGGAGTTCCATGTCAATCCTAAGGACATGCATGGTAGGTCCGGACGGGGCTTCAGGTGTCGTGGCGTTCGCCTCGTTTGAAGGATCCGACTCGTTGCTGCTCGTGTCGACCGCTGTCACCTTGTAGTAATAGGTGGTGTTATCGTCGACGCTCGTGTCCGGATAATCGCTCACGGTCGCCTCATCCAAGAACGTGCTGTTATCGCAATTGAAGCCGCTCGTCGTGCTCCGGTAGACATGGTAATGGCTCAGGTCTTCCTCGGTGTTGTTGTTCCAGTCGAGGTCGATTCGCGAGTGGCTCACCGCAGTGGCAGTGAGTCCCGTCGGGGCCGCTGGGGGCGTCGTATCGGTTATCGTGGTGGTAAACGTGTAGTAAGATCCGTTGTTGTCATCAACTGCGGTGTTTGAACTCGGGTCCGTTGACTGCACCTCATAATAATATGTAGTGTTTTCGGAAAGCTCTGTGAGGGTTATGGAGTGGCTCTTGACCATTGCATTATCTGATTCGGTACTCCCCAGAGCCGTGGTGGTTCCGTAATTCACCACGCTATCGCTGAGTTCATCCGTGTCCCAAGTGATTTTTGCACTTGTACCCGTGATATCCGAAGAAGCCACGTTTGATATCACCGGTGGCGTGTTATCCGCGCTCATTTCTTCTATCATTGCCCAAGTCAGACGATTTGCCGTGTCGTCCCACGCATCATTTTCAATCGCGCCAGTGATGATGTAGCTCGTGCCGGAGACTCCGTGGTCTTTGAACATAAAGTAAACGTTTTCGTAGTCGGTCACCCAGCAGTCATCGAAAGTGAAGACCACCATTGCCTTGCCTTCCGATGCAGTGCTCCAGTAGTCGTAAGCATCCGCAATCGTCACGACCTCCAACAGTCCAGCGTTCTGTTTTTCAATGGCATAGTCCAACGATTGGTGAAGCCTTTCTGGCGTACAACCATAAACGGTGGGGTTTGCTTTCACATCGTGGGTCAATATGACCAGTAGCGCATCGTCTGCTATACAGTCGTCCATCCATCCTTGGATTTTGCTCAATGGAGTGGATTTCTTTAATTGAGCAGCCTTCAGTTTAAACCAGTCGTTTATAGGATATGTATTCTGTACACCCCATACCATTCTGCCACTGAATCGATACTCAGCAATTATTGCTTCGACCCTGTCGTCATGACCTCCGCCTGGATAAGCGTGGTGTTTTGGAGTGAGCAAACCGTGCGCTGTGAAAGCATTGTCTACAGCATCCATCTCCGCACGAATTTCATTATCTGTTAAGTCAGTTAAACTTGGGTGGCTGTGAGTGTGACACTCGAAATTCCAGACTATACTTCCAGGATTGGCGGATACTGGCTCAGCAGCTTCTAGCACACCAATAACTGCCGTAACAAACATTGCGGTCAAAATTAGTCCAGCCCATTTCATACTTTTCACCTCCTTATTTTTGCATTATTAATTTTTTTTGACTGTATAAAAGGTTTATGACTAAAAAAAGCTTTATTTAGGATTTTTTTACTATATATAGTAATTTTTTAGTAAAAATGTGAAAAGAACGATTGTGTCCAAGTTCAAAAAAAAGAGGATTATGGGGGCGGAGTTGCGTTTTGCCCCCATACTGTGTTTTTACACCACTATGCTTATGCGACGTTGTATACTTCGAATTCCCAGATCGCGAATGCGTTGGTGCATATGCCGTCCTGTCCGTGCGGGGGAGCTGATGCTCGCTTGGTCATTCCTAGCTTGATGTAGCGCGCGTTTTGGGTGGTAAAGTCGATTTGGTCCCAGGGTGAGGGTGGGTCCTTGATCACTACTTTATTTACATTGCTGGCAACTTGGGTCCAGTCCTGCGCGTCGTTCGATACCGATATCGTGTATGTGTCGGCCCACAGCCCCCACTTTATGATGACCCTGTTAAATGTCGTAACTTCTCCTAGGTCTAGCTGGAACCATTCGTTCAAATCCGGGTAGTCTGTTGACTCCCAAAATATCTTCGAGGCCCATCGTGTGTACGTGTCGTCGTTGTCTAGAGCCCTGTCCGTTTCGAAAGCGTCAATTGAATAATCTGTTGGCATCGTCGAGAGAGCGACCGTGGAAGCTGTAGCTGTCTTGCCTAGGGCCAGATTGGTTTCTGAAGATGGTCCAGTGTAGGCTGATGAGGTACTCCTTACCTCGCCGTTGGGTGGGATTCCTGTGCTTAGGCTTCCTTGTGAATTGGGAAGCTCGATTGCCACTGCGGAGTAGGATGGCACGGTCCAGGTGAATTGGCTGGAGACATTGTTGATGTCCTCAGTTCGGAGACCGTAGCCCAGCACCCTGCCAGGCAAGTTGTCCGGCTCAGTCGGCCCGTCCAAGATCCACGCTCGCGCAGTCGACTGAGGCGTCCAGTTCTGCAGGGTGAATGTGGTCGTGATGTCGTTCACTGGATCCTTGTTGATCAACATCAGGTGGAGCTTGTTCGCACTCGTACTGGCGTATACTGATAGGTCTACGGTGCTGGAATTGCTCGAGACAAGCTCATCACCGAAGTAGTACGTGTAGAGCTGCAGGCCATAGTAGGCAACGTAGGGTCTGAAGTCCGGGGCCACATATCCGTAACTTGCCTGCTTGACGGGATACGGGTTCTGCATATGCCAGTAAGCTGCCATAGTAAGATTCTCTTGCTCTATCATTACCCCGAGTAGCTCCGCCACCCATAGACCTTGGGGAAGGTAGTTTATCTGCCAGTCCGCTGGGTAGTAGGCTATGGCGTTATACGATCCGACTTGGTACTCCACGGGCTTTGCCGGATCTTTATACTTGTTAACAATGTCTCTTAAATGGGCGAGCCATATCCTTATACTTTTACTTGAAGACACCTCGTCCGTGGTCTTGTACAAAAGCTCGTCGTAGTAGTCCTGTCTCTGATCATAGTTATACGCGGTTGGGCTTATGAAGTAAGAGTTATGGTTATAGAAATCGATGTTCTGCCAGGCACCCTTAACTACTGTCGTCGTATTATTTCTCTCCGAGGGGTAACGGCAGGAAACACAAGCCCCGATTAATATTGTGTTGTCGATGGCCTTCAAAGCTGGAGCGAACTCATTTATTTTGGCCACATATGACCTCGCTCTTAATCCATCATACCATGGTTCTTGGTGCAACTGCCAGTACTTGACGTTGTAATCGTGCTCAACGTTGCAATAATACACCCAGTTCTCAGCCAGCTCAACCGATTCGTGAACGTTGATGGATATTTTGGGCTCCGCACCGACCGCCCGACAGAACTCTATGTATTGGTCAGTAGTCTGCATCGTCGGAATCGCCGGGTCATTCCAGACAAAGGCGTCACCCCAGAGACCTCCAGAATAGTCCAGAAACGTTACCCCAGAATCCTGTACTGTTTGCAGGTAATTCTCGTCAATTACCCCTTTCTGAAACACCAATTCGTCCCACGGAGCGGTATTCACTCCGTAGATTCGATTGTCGATGTTCTTTATGACATCCGTGGCATTCACCGTAACTGTCGCCGTTGAAGCGGATGCCACGCCTACGGATCCTACAGCCGAGTAAACTGCCAAGCTGGAGATAATTGCTGCTATGACTAGAGAAGTTATAGATATTCTAAATATTCCGGTTTGTGTTTTCACTTTTTCACCTCCTTATTTTTACCATTCTTATTAATTTTTTGACTGGTATAAAAAGCTTGTGACTAAAAAAAGCTTTATTTCGGATTTTTTTACTATATGTGGTATTTTTTTGTTAAAAAATGGTGAAAAGCGCTACAAGGTTTGGGGTCGCGATAAAAAATTCTGAAATCGAAGAAGAGAGTCTCGAAATTTTATCTGTGTTTTCACCTAAACTTCTAAGCCTGAATAAGCCCGCGAACTCAAATTATGGGCAACGACTTTTCACTCTGGATTGCCTCATTCTACTTACAGAGCCAAGATTGTGCAAGTTGAAAAAAAGAAGATTATGGGGGCAGTTTTTGCGTTTTGCCCCCATTGTCGTGTTTTTATGCCGCTATGGTGTTGCTATGTTATCGCTCGTCTCGACGTTTGATGCTGGGTCGTAAGTCCATCCATCTTTTGCGACGTTGTCCACGAAAAAGATGAAGAGACTCCCGCTCGGGGGGTTTCTCACTTTGCCAGACCAGAAAGGTGCTATACCATCGCCATCCGTGTCTTTATCTTGAGTTCCTGAGGGAGCTATTCCTTCCCAGTGACCGTACACAGTGGCAGTCGGAACCGGGTCGTCGTTTTCGTCAACGATATAAACTATCGCCTTGCCTTGGTAGCTTTGGCCAAGCGTGAGGAGTTCCATGTTGATCGCAAGGACATGCATGGTAGGTCCGGACGGGGCTTCAGGTGTCGTGGCGTTCGCCTCGTTTGAAGGATCCGACTCGTTGCTGCTCGTGTCGACCGCTGTCACCTTGTAGTAATAGGTGGTGTTATCGTCGACGCTCGTGTCCGGATAATCGCTCACGGTCGCCTCATCCAAGAACGTGCTGTTATCGCAATTGAAGCCGCTCGTCGTGCTCCGGTAGACATGGTAATGGTCCAGGTCGTTCTCGGTGTTGTTGTTCCAGTCAAGGTCAATCATCGAGAAGCTTACTGCAGTAGCAGTGAGTCCCGTCGGGGCCGCTGGGGGCGTCGTGTCAGCTTCCGTGGTGGTGAACGTGTAGTAAGATCCGTTGTTGTCGTCGACTGCGGTGTTTGAACTCGCGTCCGTTGATTGCACTTCATAGTAATACGTTGTAGATCCGGAAAGATTCGTGAGTATTATGGAGTGTGCTGTGACCATCGCCGCATCAGATTCAGTGCTTCCTGGCGGCGTGGTGGTTCCATATCTGACCACGCTGTCGCTGAGTTCATCAGTGTCCCAAGTGATGGTCGCCGAATAGCCAGTTATGTTTGATGTGGCGACATTTTCTATGACAGGTGGCGTTGTGTCCGATTCCGCTGTGGTGAATGTGTAGTAAGATCCGTTGTTGTCGTCGACTGCGGTGTTTGAACTCGCGTCCGTCGATTGTATCTCATAGTAATAGGTTGTGGATGCGGAAAGGTTCGTTAGCGTTATCGAGTGGCTTGTGAGCATCGTCACTTTTGATTCCGTGCTCCCCAGAGCCGTGGTGGTTCCGTAATTGACCACACTGTCGCCGGGTTCATCCGTGTCCCAAGTGATGGTCGCCGAATCGTACGTTATGGATGAAGAAGCCACGTTCGATATTACTGGCGGAGTATTGTCTGATCCCAGAGGTGGAAATACCGTTCTCAAGGTGAAATCTACCCAGATCAGTCCCATGTCCTGCTCGACTACCGCTGCTATGGCGTCCCCGATATCCTTCGGCGGGTTACTTAGTCTTTTCCACCATTTCTCGTCGGCTGGGTACCCGTATTGGTACATTACGATGTTAGGATAGTATCTAGCAGCCCAGTCATCGAACTCGGAAACCATGCCATTGAGGTTTCCAAAACCTTGACTGTCATTGACAAAAATTATATCCCCTCTGTATGTCGGCGGCATCCATGTGTACCAAAAGTGCTTGAGGAACAACGTGTAATCCTCGTTGTGAGACTTTACACTGTTTTCCCAGATTTCCGCGTTTTCGTCAGTCACTGGTATACCCCAATCGTTTACGGTTTGCTTGTGCCACTCCACATCCACACCGCAGCCCACCACACAGTCGTGGTGTTCGTACCTGTCCAACACGAGGTCGATCAGAGTAGGAACGTCTGCAAGCCCTGGCTCGACCTGTAGCCAGACCTTTATCCCGTGGGTGTCAAAGTAATCAAGGTATGGCTCGTGAAGGTCCGTGTTATCGAATATTATGTGTTCGTAGCTACCTCCGGGCGATGGGAATTGTAGGTTACACTCGGTCCATAGCATAAAATCATCGCCCTCCCCGGCAAGTATTCCAACTATCCAGACTCCAGCCGGTTGAGAGCCGGGCCAATAGCCCCCCATGAGTTTCATGTCTTGTGCCCACTCTTCTGGTTCTGGGAATGGGTCTATACCATAGGTGGATTCCCTGCATCCGGCGTATATGATAGCTCCAGGAGAAGCCTTCACTAGCGGGATATTGCTGAGACAAATGCTTGAGAGCATTCCAACAACTAATAAGCAAACGACGATTCTAGCATACTCTCTATGCATCAGGCGCTTTGCCATTTTTTCATCCTCCATTCAAGTTGGTTTAAGAGTCCGCAAGTGAGGTTATCCATCCTGCCTTGCGTCATCCTAAATATTAATAAAACAATTATGATATTTAAGATGGTAAGAACTTTGAATTCTTTTTTTAGGTTCCACTTCCCAGACCATTAAACGGGAGTCAAACTCAAAAAAAATAAAAGATAATAGGAGTATGATGGCGTTTTACCCCTATATCTTTTTCACGTCGATATGCTGTCACTCGACTCAACGTTGTGTTCGGGTTCGTACGTCCATCCATCCTTTGTGATGTTGTCCACCACGAAGGTGAAAACTGTCCCGCCCGGGGGTTTCCTTAATGCGTCAGATTGTAATTGCCATCTGTCTATTATACCATATTCATCTGTTTCTCCAGTATCGGAATCGCTGGTCGCACCCTCCCAGTGACCGTACAACATGGCTAACGGAACTGGGTTGTCCTCGACATCGACGATCTTAACTTCTGCCAGAGCATTTGTGTTTACACCAAGGGTTTCAAGGTACATGTAGATGTAGTGGACGTGCATAACCTGCGCCCCCGATGCGTATGTTGTGAAGCTGTACTCGGAACTTTGGGAAGTGTTGTTGCTCGGGTCTGTGCTCTCGACGACGTAGTAGTAAGTCGTGTTTTCTATCAGGTCGGTGAGGTCGATGCTGTGTGACGTTACATCAGCTGAGTCGTATTCGTTATCCGTGTAACTCCCGGGTGACGTGCCATACTTGACCAAGCTGTCCGCGATTTCATCCGTGTCCCACAGGATGGTCGCTGTAGTGAGCTTTATGCAATACGTGTCGACGTTCTCTATGGTGGGCGGCGTTGTGTCCCCTTCAGCTGTGGTGAATGTGTAGTAAGATCCGTTGTTGTCATCAACTGCAGTGTTTGACCTCGAGTCCGTCGATTGCACCTCATAGTAATAGAGTGTAGATGCGGAAAGTTCCGTGAGAGTTATTGAGTGGCTCGTGACCATCGTCGCATCCGATTCCGAGCTCCCCAGAGCCGTAGTTTTCCCATAATTGACCACACT
>SOKQ01000003.1 GCA_004375695.1 Hadesarchaea archaeon
TGCAAGCACCAGCGCCAGCATCGCCTCGATCACGGGCACGATGCGCGGGCAGATGCATGGATCGTGTTTTCCCTTGACGCGGATCGTGGCTTCCTTCATCGTCTTTAAGTTGACTGTAGTAAGTGGTTTGCTGATTGAGGATGTCGGTTTGACCGCGATTCTTGCGATTATCGGCATGCCGGTGGAAATACCCCCAAGGATGCCACCAGCGTTGTTCGTGAGCGTCATGATTTTCTTAGTTTTGGGATCAACTGTAAACTGGTCAACCGCCTCGGAGCCCCTCATTCTTGCCATCCCAAAACCCGCCCCGATTTCGACTCCCTTGACCGCACCAATGCTCATCAAAGCCTTAGCTATATCCGCGTCTAGCTTGTCAAAAACAGTCTCCCCTAACCCTTCCGGAACCCCCATGACAATCACTTCAACCACCCCCCCCACGCTATCTCCCTCTTCCTGTGCTTTTTTGATCGCTTCTACCATTTTTTTCGCGGCGCTTTGGTCTGCACACCGTATCAGATTTTCGTCAGCCTTTTGAACAGCATCCAAACTTATTTTGTCGAGATCAACCCCAATTCCTGCAACTTCGATGGTATGAGCTAGCACTCTAATCCCAACGCTTTTCAGAAGTTTCTTCGCGATCGCCCCAGCGGCAACTCTGGAAACAGTTTCCCTTCCGCTCGCCCTGCCTCCGCCCCTGTAATCAACATGACCGTACTTTAGCAAATACGTTATGTCAGCGTGCCCTGGGCGCGGCAAGTCTTTAATCACCTCGTAGGGCTCATCCTCAAAAGCCACATTTTTCACTACCATCGCAATTGGGGTACCGAGGGTCTTTCCCTGGAATACTCCTGAGAGGATCTCAACCTTGTCCGGCTCCGCTCTTGGGGTTACAATCCTGCTTGTGCCGGGACGTCTTCGGTCGAGTTCCACTTGAACATCTTTTTCTGAGAGTTCCAACCCTGCAGGCACCCCATCGACCACTACTCCAACTGCCTGCCCATGACTTTCGCCAAACGTTGTTATGCGGAACATCCGCCCGAATGAATTTCCGGACATTTTTTCCCTCTTACATTTAGTCTAACGGACGATATGGAATTTTCCATGAAAGAATATTGGGGTTATACCTAAAGATGTTCCCTTTGGCCTTAATCGACCGAATGCCCATTATCACCATTTTGCGATTCCATCCGATGAGTGCCGAGAACTCATCCAACTTTTTAATTGGTACCCCACCATTTTTGCTTAACCAGTACCATAAAGAGGTTTTCGGGACCCCTAATTTACTCGCAAGCTCTGGGAAAGTCTTGCAACCTGTAACCCTCATTAGCTCATGGATAAATTTTTCACCAAAAGGCCGTTCAAATGTCACCGTGCATTTGTTCGTTGGATATTTTACCAGTTCAACAAAAGCATCTAAAGTCAGATTGTTCAACGTTTGCACTACATAAGCCATTCGGAGCATTTTCAAACATTCCAGTGCAGTAACACTTGTTATACTATTCGAAGCTTTTTCCATGAAGTCTTTTGTCTTGAAGACTTTGAGCGCTCCGGCTATTTTTACCCCATCGCTTATAGTGATTTTCGTCGTGGGTTGAAATCCATAAGCCCTATCGAACATCGACAAGGCCTGCTCAAAGTTGTTAACGTGATGCCTGAAACCGAATAGGAAATCTTTAGCTCTGAACCACTTTTCTGTCCCTTCCTCGAAATAAGCTAGCCATCCCGTCTGTGCTCTCATGCCTTTTATCAAAGGAGACGAAGCGGAGAAGTGACCTCTTTTTTTATTTTCGCAGATACAGAAAAACAAACCATCATTTTTAGCTATCGCTACAATGGTATCTCGGAGTTTTCGACTCTTGAGTTCAATCCTCACTTTTCCACGCGTATCTATTGAACCATCAAAAGTCATGACCCCACAAGCAAATGCTCGGCGATATTTTTGAGGCAATCTTTTGATACTCTCAGGTTCTTCGACTATCCCCGTCTTTTCCCCGTATGGAAATCCAAAAAACACGTTTAAATATCGAGCAATCACCTTGTTGCAAAAGACAATTTTCCAAGAGTTGTTTTTATCGGAAAATTTCACCCTTACTTGAACTTTAAATGTATTTTCTAACCAAGCGGCAAACGCATCTACGGCCCGTCTATCTTTATCGCTGAGTTCGATTATGTAATCTTTGCTGACAGTTCCATCGGCCGCGTATGCACCAGCGATTTTACATAGCTCTGGTGTTAAGAACTTCACGGCTTTTATCAGCCTAGAATTTCGCGCTCCAACCTTTAACCACTCAAAGGACGATTGCATCGCTTTCTTTTTATCTTCAATTTCAGGTGCAGGGGCTGCTAATCCCTCTCGATAAGTTTGCAACAAAGCATCTATGAAGATTAGCGGGACCCATTTCTTACCGTAAAGATACTTTATGCAACTACTTTCGCTACAACCAATCTTATTAGAAAGTTCTTTTGCCAACGCTCTTTTCGGTAGATCTTTCTTGGATTGTATCTCACCGATTAGCGAGGAGATGATTTTTTGGAGATGCGTGCCATGTGTGCGAATCCAAGAACGGCATGGGTCCCTATCCTTGTCATGAACATGAAGTTTTAATAAATCGAATTCCAATCCACAGACGGCCATCACTTTTCTCACCGACTGTGGCTCTACAATGACGTTTAAACGACTTTGGGGGAGAGGCGGGCGAAAGTAATTTATAAAGCTTATAAAGGGGCATTAACATCGCTCAATTGCATACGAAGATAACATTTTTAGCACAGCTATTGGCAAGGCGTCACCGAAAATATTCACTACTCTCATCCACGTTTTGAAAAGCGTGGTTTTCCCGAGGTGGTTTCTATAAACCCTTCGCTAGGGTGATATAGGCATGTCATTTAATGAGTTCAATCTTAGCCCCGAGTTTCCGCATGTCCTCGACAAAACCAGGATAAGAAACTGGTATGCTTTCAGCACCCTCAACGACCGTCTCCCCACGCGCGACCAAGCCAGCGACCGCGAGGGCCAGGGCCATTCGGTGGTCGCCGTAGGAGTACAGGCTCGTACCCTTGAGTCGCTCCACTCCCTTGATGCGGAGCTCACCCGGCAGCTCCTCCACCTTTGCACCCAACTTATTCAACTCAACCCTGAGAGCGCGAAGACGGTCTGTCTCCTTGTAGCGAAGGTGGGGGATATTAGTGAGTCTAGTTCTGCCATCCGCTAGCGAGCCGATCACAGCCAACGCGGGCACCAGATCCGGGTTATCGCCACAGTCGGCTTCGATGCCAGAGAGCCGCTCGGCACCCGAAACTTCAACTACCTTACCTTTCACCTTCACATCAGCCCCGAACTCTCGAAGCAGGTCAACGATTCGCTTGTCACCCTGCGCGCTGCGAACGTCGAGGTTGCTCACGCGCACGACATCCCCCGCAAGCGCTGCTGCCGCGAGCAGGAATGCTGAAGATGAAAAATCACCGGGGATTTCAAGATCCATTGCCCTGAAAACTTGCCCGCCGGGGATTTTAAACTCCATGAGGTCTCGGCTGCGTTTAATCCTCGCCCCTGCCATATCAAGCAGCTCTAGGGTGATCTCGATGTAAGGTTTAGAACGGAGCTCCTCGGTCACGCGAAGCTCGACATCCTCCCGAGCGTACGGACATGCGAGCAACAGCGCCGAGATGAACTGGGAGCTTATCGCGCCCGTGATCTCGACCTCTCCCCCATCCAGCCCGCCCCCGACGACCACGGGCGGTCTACCTCGGGCCCCCTCGCACCTCGCCTTCGCCCCGAGCTGCGCCAAGGCATCGATGAGGGGACCCATCGGGCGCTTGAGGATCGACTCATCGCCGGTCAGGCGCACGGGTTTTGGCGAGAGCGCAGCAATCGCACTCATCAAACGTAGGGTCGTGCCGGAGTTGCGGACGTCAATCAGGTCGGCGCGAGGTTTGAGGTCGCCCCCGGTGCCCAAAACCAGCCAAACGTCATTCTCTTGACCGACCTCCGCCCCGAACGTCCTAGCCGCTTCAACCGTCGCCTCGGTGTCAAAGCTCAAAAGCGGGTTGATGACCTTACTCTCACCCCTCGCGAGCAACGAGACCATGAACGCGCGATGGGTGTAACTCTTCGAAGGCGGCGCTCTAACCTCACCCGCCAGCTTCGATGGTTTGATTTTCAACAATGCCACAAGAGTTCCCGCTACACAATCGATCCTTGAAAGCTTTAACTTTAGCGCGGTAAGACAGAATTTGTTTGATAGTTTCACTTGTGGTACGACTCCGGAAGCTCCGTACCCGATTGCGGAGTAGTTCACCACCAAGCGGCCATACCCAATCCCTTGCCAAATCTCCACCTTTTGGCACAACTTTTAATGTGGGTGTCCCATATCACCTACAGG
>SOKQ01000001.1 GCA_004375695.1 Hadesarchaea archaeon
CGAGCAGCGAGCGCTTTCGGTCTTTGAGGCTCTCGCCCACGCCGATGAGCAGCCCGGTCGTGAACGGGATTCGGAGTTTGCCCGCGGTTTCGATGACTTTGAGGCGGAGCTTCGGTTCCTTGCCCGGGCTCCTCAGATGCGCGGGAAGCTCGGCAGCGCACTCGAGCATCAGCCCCATGCTGGCGTTGTAGCGCCGCAGACGGTGTAGTTCCCGCTCCGCGAGCAGGCCAGCGTTGGTGTGGGGAAGCAGACCGAGCTCCAGAATGCGCTTGCAGAGGTCCACGAGGTAGTCGACGGTGTTCTCGTAGCCGAATTCCTCGAGCTTTTTCCTGGCCTCGATGTGGACTTCGGGCCGTTCGCCGAGCGTGAGCAGGGCCTCCGAGCAGTTTGCGGCTTTCGCCCGCTCGACAAGCTCAAAAACTTCATCAGGCGACATGAACCAAGCACCTTCGCATGGGTCACGCCTGAAGCCGCAGTAGTCGCAGCGGTTTCGGCACATGTTAGTGATCGGAAGGAAAACGTTGCGGGAGTAGCTGATTTCCTGTCCAAACCGGGGGCTGGAACTCAAACGAATACCATCATAAAGATGTGCTGCACTATAAATTTGTTTGATTCACGTGACGACTTGGGCCATCATCCCGGTCAAGCGCCTGAACGAAGCGAAGTCGAGCCTGAGCTCAGCGTTTACTCCAGAGCAACGGCAGCGGCTCGTGCTTTCCATGCTCGAGGACGTGCTCAACGCCGTCCATCAAGCGCCCTCCATCTTTAGCGCTATCGTCGTTTCACCTGACGAGAAGGTGCTGAGTTTTGCCCGCCTTCACGGCGCCGAGGGTGTCATTGAGCTGGGCTTGGGGCTGAACGAAGCTTTGAGGGTTGCGATTCGTCATTCGATTTCCAAGGGTGTGGACTCGGTGCTGATTTTGCCCGCCGACCTGCCGCTCCTGAAAAGCGCCGATGTTGAAAATATCATCGTGATGGCGTCTGCGCCCAAAGATGTCGTGATAGCCCCCTCGAAAGCCAGAGGCACCAATGCTCTCTTTCTACGACCACCCGACCTCATCAACCTCAGGTTCGGCGGGGAGAGTTTTCCCCTGCACGTGAAAGAAGCTTCTCAGGCCGGGGTGAAGCCGCGAATTTATCGCTCACCAACCACCGCCACGGACATAGACGAAGTAGCCGACCTCCTGAGCATTGAAACTCTGGGGCTTGGCACGCGAACGCACGAATTCCTGCGTTCGCTCGAATCACGATCGTAGCTACTTGTACCAGTCCAAGCTTTGCTCAACGTATGTGATGAATGAAGATAGAAATTCCTTGGTCTCGTCGCTCAAGCTGGTTCTGGCGATCAGCTCCTTTGCGGCCTTGGCGTGTCGCCTGGATTCATCCTTGGCGGCTCCGAGGGCTCCGCTCTTCCGGATTACCTCCCTCGCGGCTTCCAACTCTTCCCGCGTCAGGCTCTCCTTGCCGACGATCCCCTTCAGTGCCTCCAGCTCTTTCTCGCCGGCAAGCTTCATCGTCTGCACCACGTAGAGCGGCTTCTTTCCGTGTCTCAGGTCCCCGCCCGGCGGCCTCCCGTATTGCTCCTCGCTCGCGAACGTGTCTATGATGTCGTCCTGGATGTCGAATGCATAGCCAATGTGGGCCGCGGCTTCCTCCAGCAGATGGATGTCTTGCTCGGGGGCACCTCCCAGGATAGCTCCCGTGAGGATCGTGGTCTTGAAAAGCACAGCCGCCCGTCTCGAGGCCATCGTGCGCCACTCCTCTACATCGGGTGACTTGAATTCGAACAGCAGGTCCAGCACTTGACTCTCGTTTACCCCCCGATAGTCGTTCTCGAAAAGCTGCAGGACCTTGGAGGTTTTCTCTTGGGGAAAATTGGCGCCCCGGATGGTTTGTAACCCGAGCGCATACATCGCATTGCCGATGAAGATCGCCGCCCCCTCGCTGAATCTGTCGTCGTAGGCCTTGGAGAATAGCTTGTGAAATGTTTTGTCCCCCCTTCGAAGCTCGTCTTGGTCGACCAGGTCATCGTGGATTAAAATCGAGTGCCTGAACAACTCGACTCCGACGCAGATGTCCAAAATTTGGTCGCCCACCTCGCCCGCGTATCCTTTGTAGGTCAGGAGGGTGCTGCAGGAGGCGAGCCTCTTCCCCTTTCGAAGCACGTATTTGGCCACTTCGGAGTAGAGGTCTCCGATAAACGGGTGGTAGGCCCGCTTCTCCTCGACGAGTTTGGAGAAAAACTCATCCAACCTTTTGTCTATGAGTTCACCATATTGATCCAGCAATTTTTCCCAAACCATTGGTCACTCACCAGCAATTGGGATTATCCACAACAGGTTTTAAGTTTTTGAACCTGTAAGTGCAGCTTTATTGCGTGAACAAAATTATAATGTCATAGAAAAGTTATATCATATCGGGTTTGGTGGTAAGAACGCTTGTAGTGGAAGTCAAAGACCTGGTGAAGAACTTCGGGCCCATCAAGGCTGTTAACGGCGCGTCCTTCAACGTGAGCGAGGGCGAGATATTTGGGCTGATAGGTCCGAATGCTGCTGGAAAGACGACCATTTTAAGAATAATCTCAACCCTCCTGCGTATAACTTCGGGCTCCGTGAATGTTTTCGGGTACGATGTGGCCGAAGAAGCGGACCGGGTCAGGCGGCTGATAAGCTACTTGCCCGAAGACGCCGGGGCATACAAAAACCTCACTGGCCGGGCATATCTTAATTTCATCGCCAGGTTTTTCGGCAGCGGCAGCGAAACAAAAAAAATCGTCGAGCGCGGGTTGGAGATAGCGGACCTCGGGGAAAGAATCGACGACAAGGTGGACACTTACAGCAAGGGCATGATTCGACGCCTTCTGGTGGGAAGGGCATTGATGATCGAGCCAAAGTTGGCCATCTTGGACGAGCCCACCTCTGGACTGGACGTGACAAACGCCCGGGAAATAAGGGAAATAATAAAAAAATTTGCAAAGAGGGGAACCACGGTTCTGCTCTCCTCGCACAACATGCTTGAGGTGGAATTTCTGTGCGAGCGGATAGCCCTGATAAACGAGGGAAAGATAGTTGAGGAGGGGAACGCTCCCGGGCTAAAAAAGAAATATCGGGCAGAAAATCTTGAGGAAGTTTTCACGAAGGTTGTTTCATGAGTGACCTGGGCAACATCATAAAGAAAGAAGTGAGGGAGCTGCTCACGCCCACCACCATAATCCCCGTGATAGCTATGGCGGTGGTTTTCGGTGGGATGGGGCATATGATTGGGGGCATAACTGAGGAGGCTAGGGAAAAACCCATCATGGGAATCATAGACGAGGACAACAGCCTCCTTTCCGAAATAATCACCGGAGTTCTCAACGAGCAGGCGAAAGTTGTCTACTTCTCCACGGATGGCGCCGATGTTTCGGAAGGATTGGAACAGGTGGAGGAAGAGGGCGGGACAGCGCTACTGATGGTACCTCCGGACTTCAGCGAAAGTATTTACGAAAACCACCCAGGGCAGATACGCATCCATTGGATAATGAAGGGGGCGGGAGTGATGGACTCCATACACTCCCAGACCGTAGATGTGCTGATTCAAGTTGTAAATCAGGAGATATCCAAGAAGCTGGTCGAAGAGGGAACCTCAATTGACCCGGGCATAGCCGTAAATCCAATCGCGAAAAGTGAGACGACAATTTTCAAGGGGAGAGAGATAGAGGGATTATCTCCTGGAGCGATAAGCGGGATGTTGGCTTCGCAGTCCGTAGTCCTCCCGATGATAATGATGCTAATTATAATAATAACAGGAAGCACGGTCATCACCTCAATGGGGATGGAAAAGGAAAACAAGACCTTGGAGACACTGCTCACCCTTCCCGTGAAAAGAAATTATATTGTGATCGGCAAAATTGTCGGAAGCGCCATCGTCGGGCTGGTGATGGCTGCCATTTATATGGTCGGGTTTGGGTACTACATGCAGTCCTTCCAATTCGCAGAAATAAACTTGGCGGATTTTGGGCTGGCGCTGGGGCTGCAGGACTACTTTTTGGTTGGGTTGTCCGTGTTCGTGGCTATCCTCGCGGGTTTGTCTCTATGCATGTTTCTTGGAACTTTCGCCAAGGACTTTAAAAGTGCGCAAACCCTCATACTCCCGGTAACGCTTCTCACCCTGATCCCCATGTTCCTGATCATGTTCAAGGACTTCGACACCCTTCCAGCCGTTTTGAAAATCGCCCTGTTTGCCATACCCTTTTCCCACCCGATGATGGCGATGAGAGCCCTGATGGTTGACGACTACCTGCTGGTGCTGAGCGGCATCGTGTACGTGGCGATATTTGCGGCGGTTGTCGTGGTAGTGGTGGCTTGGATTTTCAGGAGCGATAGGCTGCTGACGGGGAGGATCAAAACGAGGAGGGGCAGGCGTTTAAGGGGATTTCTGGGCAAACTAGGCAGGTAGCTTCATCGGTTTTTCAACATTTTTCCTATTAAATGTCAAATTCAACAGCGCAAACACCATTTTTCTGCTATGTACATTTTTGTACGGTGAAGCTTTAAATAGTGCTCGGGGGATTTATTTACCGTGGTCAAGATGGCCCAAACGAAATTTATGCTCGATGAGGAGGAGATTCCCAAGGCGTGGTACAACATTCAGGCTGATCTCCCAACGCCTCTTGCTCCCCCGCTGAACCCCGCGACAAAGAAGCCAATAGGTCCTGAGGATCTAGCGCCGATCTTCCCGATGGAATTGATCAAGCAGGAAGTCAGCACCGAAAGATGGATTCCGATACCGGAGGAAGTTCGAGAGGTTTACAGACTCTGGCGACCCTCTCCTCTTTACCGTGCGGTGCGGCTCGAACGCGCTCTCAAGACCCCCGCCAAGATTTACTACAAGTGGGAAGGCGTTAGTCCGCCGGGTAGTCACAAGCCGAATACGGCGGTCGCTCAAGCTTATTTTAATATGAAGGAAGGGGTGGAGAGACTCGCAACCGAAACCGGCGCCGGACAGTGGGGAAGCGCGCTGGCTTTTGGTACTCGCCTCTTCGGGTTGAAGTGCACTGTCTACATGGTGCACGTGAGCTACGATCAGAAGCCCTACCGCCGCATCATGATGGAGAGCTGGGGAGCAGAGTGCATCCCGAGTCCGAGCGAGCGCACGGAGTACGGAAAGAAAGTGCTCAAGGAAGACCCGAAATGCCCGGGTAGCTTGGGGATAGCAATTTCAGAGGCGATAGAGGATGCCGCGAAGCACGAAGACACGAAGTACTCGCTCGGGAGTGTTCTCAACCACGTCCTGCTCCACCAGACCGTTGTTGGACTCGAGGCGAAAAAACAATTTGAACTCGCGGGTGATTACCCAGATGTCATGTTCGGTTGCGTTGGGGGCGGGAGCAACTTTTCAGGCGCTGTATTCCCGTTCCTCGCGGACAAGCTGACGGGGAAGAATCCAGAGCTAAAGGCTGTGGCGTGTGAGCCAAAAGCGTGCCCGACTCTGACGAAGGGCTTATACATGTACGATCACGGTGACACTGCCAGAATGACCCCCCTGATCATGATGTACACGCTCGGGCATGGGTTCATCCCGCCGCCAATCCATGCGGGCGGACTGCGATATCACGGCGATGCCCCCCTGCTTTGTAAACTCGTGAAAGAAAAAGTCGTCGATGCGACAGCCTACCACCAGAACGAGGTGTTTAAAGCAGCAATCACCTTCGCCCAAACAGAGGGCATCCTCGTGGCCCCGGAGACCGCACACTGCGTGAAAGGAGCGATTGATGAGGCGCTGCGGTGTAAGGAGACTGGCGAGGAAAAAATCATCTTCTTCGCGAACAGCGGGCACGGGCACTTCGACCTCGCTGCCTATGATTCCTACCTGCGCGGCAAGCTCATCGATTACGAATATTCTTCTGAATCAGTGAAGGAAGCTTTGAAGAAAGTGCCAAAGGTTTGAAGGGTGAGCGCTTGCCGGTAGCGTTCGTCCTCATAGACGCGGCCGTTGGGAAAGTCCGAAATATTTAACTATGGATTTTGAACTTCTAGCTCACTTTCCTAATTAATAGTGACACGTCAGTCCGCCCATCATCAGGATCATCGCCGAAGCTCAGACGATGTTATAACATCATCCGTGCCAATTTGATTTGTTAAATAGGGGAGGTATAATCCTTTCTAATGGATTTGCAAAAAATGCGCTAGTAGCCGAACATCTTCTCCGGCTTCGTTAGCTCAGGCGCTTTGATTGGCGGTAAGACTTTCGCGATGGCTCGGTCGGAATCATCCTGCTCGACCCGCTCCCGCCCCTCACGGATAGCAAACATGCCGGCCTCGGTGCAGATCGCCTTGATGTCTGCGCCGGTCGCCCGCTCGGTCCGTTTCGCAAGTTCCTTTACGCTCACATTTTTCGTGATGTTCATTCCCTTCGTGTGAATTTTGAAAATTGCAACTCGCGCGCGCTCGTTGGGCAGCGGGAAGTAAATGAGTCGATCGAAGCGCCCGGGGCGGAGCAACGCTGGGTCGAGTATGTCCGGACGGTTGGTCGCCGCTAGGAGCTTGACATCTCCTCGGGGGTCGAACCCATCCATCTCTGCCAGCAACTGCATGAGGGTGCGGTGGACCTCGCGATCTCCGCTCGTCGAGGTGTCGAGGCGGCGAGCCGCTATCGCGTCCAGCTCATCGATGAAGACGATTGAGGGCGCCTTCTCTTGGGCAAGCCCAAACATCTCGCGCACCATCCGGGCTCCCTCTCCTATGTATTTCTGCACGAGCTCTGAGCTTATCACGCGGATGAAAGTGGCGCGGGTTTCGTGGGCGACTGCTCGGGCAAGCAGGGTTTTCCCCGTCCCCGGGGTTCCGTAGAGGAGCACTCCCTTGGGTGGATCGATTCCCACCTTCTTGAAGAGTTCCGGTTTAATCATGGGAAGTTCAACACTTTCTCGAATCTCTTGAATTTGATCCTCCAGCCCGCCAACATCGCCATAGCTGACATCGGGCGCTTCCTCGATTTCCATCCCCAGCACGAGCGGGTCCTTCTTCGAGGGTAGCACCTCCATTATGTTGAAGTTACGCTGGTTGAGCGCGACCCGAGCTCCAGGCTTGAGCTGCTCAGGCTTAATGAACTGTGACGCGGTGACGACGAAATGTGGCCCAGCACTACTTCGCACTACTGCGCGCCCGTCTTCAAGTAGGTCGAGCAAAGTTGCGGAAATAAGTGGTGGCGTATGCATGTGATCGAACTCGGCACGGAGGCTTCGCAGCTCACGCTCGATCTTTAGATACTGAACCTCAAACGAGCGTTTTTCTTGCTCCAAATCACGGATTCGATGTTCCAAGCTGTGAATGTATTCCGTGACGTAGGTTTTGTCAAAATTGTTAGCCTTCGGTTCCTTAGGTTTTGCTGCGTTTGACAATTTTATCTCTCCTTGTGGATAACTCTGTTAAAGCGTAGGTTAAAAACTTTCAGTGGAAATGATGGTTCAAACATCAGCAGCTAGTTTTCAGAACTAAATGAAGGTGTTGATTAACAGAGGATTTATCAAACACCCTTACGAATTACGTAGATGCTCAGCACCACTACTACGATCACACATGCTATACTCAGGACGGGCAACAGCGTATCCCAGTCGATGAAAAATTCCGTTTCCTCTGGAAGTTTGCCGAGGGCGCGGATGACTTCGTTCGCGTTCTCGACGGACTGCTTCGCGTAGAGAATTTTTTGGGTTTCGTCGCTTGCGGTCTGCGCCTGCTCGAGGTTTTGTTGGGCTAGTTGGAGTCTCTCGCTGAGGTTCTCGCTAGGGCTATCGGCCAAAAGCTTCTCGGCGACTACAATTGCATACTCAGCAGCGTTGATGTACTCTTGTGCAGCGCCGGAGGCTGTGAGTATAAGCGAATTCACAGTTTCTTTGAATTCGGGCGAGGCACCGCGGTAGGCGAATGTCAAATTCGACTCACTCGAGTTCAGCCCCCTTATGCCTCGTGTCAGGTGAATCGGGTTCAGCTTTACAAAGTGATCACCGGAAGTTTCAGCCCAAGTAGGGTCGGCTGGCTGCCACCCTTTGTTGGGCAGGTAAAATTCCACCCAAGCGTGTCCTCCGAGGTTATCCTTTGAGTAGCCCCACCCGTACATCGCGCGGGCGGGCAATCCAGCGGCGCGGGCTAGGGCGATGCTCAAGTCTGTGTACTCACTGCAGTCCCCCATGCGGTTCAGATATGCCCAGAGCGCACCGTGCCTGGTCGTCTGGGTTTGGTAGTTGAGTCGATCGACGACGAACTTAATAATTTTTTGTCCGGCAAGATATGCGTTTGTTTCCCCGTCCACCGCTGAAGTCGCCGCTTGCACAATCAACGGGTGATCGGACTCCCACTTATTGTCTGGCCCCAAATACGCGGTAAGCCAGGAGGCCTCCGACAGCTCCCCAACATCGTTCTCACTTATCCGGGGGTCGTAAACGTCGATTTCGTAGATCAGCTCGAGCTGGAGTTCCTTCGTGGCACCTGGCGATATTTCACCAACCTCAAAGACGCCGTGCCAGTTGTTCTCATTGTCGATGTACATTGTCTTCACCTGATAGCTTGACGACGCGAGCGCGGCGAACTGCCAGCTTGCTTCCTCGGTAAAGAGTATCATATTGAGCCGCATGTCGTCGATTTTGTCCGTGCTCTGGTTCGTCAGGCGCTCGGTCAACGTGAGCTTGTAATAGGTCGGTTGCGTGCAAAATTGCACCTCGAGTCCTTCGAAACTTCCTGGGGCGTCGATGCTGGTCTCATATCGAACGGTCGGGGGATCGCCCTCCAATATCTGTGCATCAGGGTTCGTCAAAAAAAGTTTCGAGCCAGCCAGCCCCTGAATTTCTACGATGTGTTTTTGATGGGAAAAATCCCGTGGACCTAGGATGATACCTCCAAATTTACCCTCATAGATAGGGCCCGCCCCTGAAACCAAATTGTCGGCGATATAGGAGATGTGATATGTCAGCCTCTTCCTGCCGCCGAGCTTGAAGCGAATCGTGATAGTGGTTTTTTCAGCGGTTTTTTCCACCTCATAATTATCTAAACTTTCAGCGTCACTCCAGACGTTGATGTCGTAAATCTCATCGGTTGCAATCTGAAGTTTGATCTCGTAGGTGTAGGTCCGAGTGGAAGAATTGTAAGCAACGTATTTTTCGTGTGCGTTGAGAGTTCTGTCTGCGTTAATAGTGTAGCTCAACTCCACCAACTCATAGTAAGTGCTTGACGGCTGCGCATTCGCCGGAGTTGCTGTGACCGCCAGGATAAGAAGCAAGAGCAGAGGTAGGCATTTTTTCAACTGATTCCCCCCTACTTTTTTTGATGTGTATACTATAGTTTAAATGGTGCCATATGCGTGTCGTTCTCGTCGAACGCCGCTCGCCCGGCGAAATGTCCAGCTTGGAGGAGCTTGCCGCTTTAGCGCGAACGCTTAACTACGAGGTCGTCGGCGTGCTCGAGCAGGTACGGAAGCCAGACCCCGCTTACCTCATAGGTAAAGGCAAGGTTCAAGAGCTCGCAGGTTTGGTCCGCTCGAGTGGAGCTGGCCGCGTCGTCTTTAACAACCAGCTCACCCCCTCGCAGGCCTACAAGCTCTCGCGGGTCGTGGGCGTCGAGGTCATCGATCGCTTCCAGCTCATCCTAGAAATATTCGCGATGCGTGCGGGATCACCCGAGGCGAAGCTTCAGGTTGAGTACGCGAGGCTGAGCTATGAGATGCCGAGAATTCGAGAACAGGTGCGAGCGCGCATGTCAGTCGAACAGCCAGGTTTGATGGGTGGGGGTGAGTACGAAGTAGATGTCCGCTACGATATGGTCAAGCGGAAGCTCGTGAACCTGAGACGAAAACTCAAGTCGATCGCCAGCGTGCGGGAGCAGCGACGGAAGCTCAGGCACAGGAGGGGGTTCAAGCTTGTGGCGCTAGCGGGTTATACTAATGCTGGCAAGTCAACGCTGCTCAACGCACTCACCGCTGCGAGCGCCGAGGTGGACGACATGCTTTTTACCACCCTAATGCCCCGCACCCGGGCGATGCGCGCGAGCCGAATGATTTTGTTGACTGACACCGTGGGTTTCATCGATGGCCTGCCTCCATGGCTGGTTGAGGCCTTCAAAGCAACGCTTGAGGAGATATACCTCGCCGACCTCGTGGTGCTCGTGCTCGATGTCGCTGAACCCTTGCCCGAGATCCTCCGGAAGTTCCGGGCGTCCCGCGAGGTGCTGGCGGAGTACCCCGTGAGGGTGGTCGCGGCCCTCAACAAGGTCGACCTCATCCCGCGCGAGGAACTCGAACGCAAGCTCAAGACCCTGAACGACGTAACGATGTTTGCCATCCCCATCTCGGCGCTCGAGCGCACCAACCTGAACTCACTCATCGAAATAATAAGGACGAACGTTTTCGGGAGTGGAAGACCTGCTTGAAATAGTCGGTAAAACACTGTCTCCTGCTTGTGAGAACAATCAAAGTGCTGAAAATTATGCGTTTGATGCTTTTAATGTTGCAGCAGCGCATCAGCATCATTTGGAGTCGTTGTACCAGCCGTTTTCCTCAATAGGCTTTTTGGAAGCTCTGAACTTTGAAAAAAAGCTTTTTAGTGGAAGATTTAGAGTAATATCGAGTTACAAGGCAAGAAAACCGAAAAAACCGAATAAACAGCCACGGTTTACGCGTTTTCCGTACGTTAAGTACGTTAATTATATTTATAAGTTTTTAGAATAGTTTTAGAATAGGAATGCAAATCTATCGGTGTGATAAAATGAGCAAGAAAGTTAGCAAAAATAAGAAAGTGATTAAAAAGAAAGTGGCTAAAAAACGCGTCAAAATAAAAAAGAAATCCAAGCAAAAACTGCTGAATGATGTTGTTTTAAAGGAGATTATCATCCGGATAGCTGGCGAGCGCGGGTATGAGATAGCGAAAGAGCTCATGGGGAACGAAATCGCAGACGAGGAGATAGCAAAGCGGATGGGCATCCGAGTGAACCTCGTACGGAAAGTCCTCTACGAGCTATACGAGAACCGCGTAGTGAGCTACCACAGGGTTCGGGACGAGCACAGCGGGTGGTACGTCTATTACTGGCGGATCGAGCCCGAGCGAGCGCGGGAGTACTTCAAACACAACAAGCGCTTACTCATACAAAAGCTCGAGGATCGGCTCGATACGGAGCGGAGCACGAGTTTCTTCAATTGCGGGAACGGAGACCTCAAGTTACCCTTTGAACTCGCGGCGGAGAACGATTTCAAGTGTCCCCGCTGTGGGGATAAGTTGGAACCCTATGACAACTCGGGTGTGGTTATTGCACTCGAGCGCCAAATCGAATCGCTCCGACATCATCTCGTGGAATATTAAGTTAGGATTAGACAATACCATCCACCGATAGGACACTTTTGATTTAAGTTGAATGCAAATATGCTAAAGAAAAAATCCCTTTTTCTTAGGCGATTGTTCTTTAAGTTTCCGATAGAGAAAGTAATAGCGAAAAACGACGGCAACTAGATGAGCTGGCGCTTATGAGAGTTTTGTTTGTGGAACCTCCCAAAGATTTTTGGTTTATTATGGGTGAATATCTCCCGCCTCCGCTGGGAATCTTACAGCTGGCGGCTTATCTTGAGAGCAAAAACAAAAATGTTGAAATCGAAGTGCTGGATTGTCAAGCAAAACGATTGGATTGGAAGGAACTTGAAAAATACATTGAATCTTTCCAACCAGATGTTGTGGCTCCTAACGCGCTCGCGACTTGCAACGCTTATACTGTCGTTAGAACCTTAGAATTGGCAAAAAAAGTTAATCCAAACATCTTAACGGTCGCTGGGGGCCAACACTTTACTGCTACCGCTCAAGAAAGCTTGGAGACATATCCGGAAATTGACGTGATTGTTCGTGGGGAGGGCGAACGAACATTTGTAGAATTGGTCCGAGCTTTAGGTGAGAAATCCTCTTTTTCTCGGATAAACGGCATTTCTTTTAGGCACAAAAAAAAAATCCTGCATAATCCGCCACGACCGTTAATCGAAAATCTGGATGATTTGCCATTTCCAGGCTATCGCTTCGTTGAGGATGTCGTAAATAAATACCATTTTAAAATGATGGCAGGTTCAAAAGCTGGATATGCTTTAATTGAGGGGTCGAGAGGATGTCCGCACCGCTGCACATTTTGCTCTCAGTGGAAACATTGGGCGGGGGTATGGAGAGGCAAGTCAACAAAGCGCATCGCAGACGAAATGGAGTTTTGTTACCAAAATTATGGAATTCGGTTTCTCTGGCTAACTGATGACAATTTTGGATTGGGTAAACACGCGAGCAACTTATGTGATGAGATCGTCAAGAGAGGAATTGCAGATGACATACTGTGGTTTATGCAAGTTAGATCTGACGACATTATCAAACATCAGGATATCTTACCCAAAATGCGAAAGGCGGGGAACCGGTGGGTGCTTGTAGGGGTAGAAAGCCACAGCTCAACCACTCTAGATGCATTCAAAAAGAGAATACGCCCTAAGGACACCAAAACTGCAATGAAATTGTTGAAAAAGAACGACATATTCGCCCAAGCAACTTTAATTATCGGAGAACGTAAAGACACGGCTGAATCGATTGCAGATCTTAGGGAGTTTGTAAATGACGTTGATCCCGATCTAGCAATTTTCATGATTCTAACACCTTTTCCGGGAACCGAGCTTTATGAAACGGCAAAACGAAATGGGTGGATAGAAGACAACAATTGGGCAAATTATGACATGGTGCATGCCATTATGCCCACGGAAACTCTGACTAGAAAAGAAGTGCAGGAAGAACTTTACAAATGCTATCGTAACTATTATGGTTCTCTTGGCAGACGATTCAAAGGTCTTTTCTCCAAGAACAAGTTAAAAAGGAAAACTTACAGGTACCTCGCCAATCAGGGTCTTTTGAGAGAGCTAAAAAACTTGTTCAGGTGAGTTATTTACCATGTCTCGCAATTTTATTCTAGCATTTTTTCTCGGCGTGTCATTATTTGGGCTGAGTGTTGTAGTAACACTGGCACTTTATCCGCCGCCTGTGCTGGAAAATTTCCCTTTGCGAAAACCACTGGTGGGCTCTATTTTTGGACTAATCTGCGTTTTTGGCATGCTCGCAGTAATTTTTCCAGGGTCGTGTTCTAGAATAATTGGTTTTAAGGGAGAAAAACAACAGGCTCCTCACGTCTTTTACACGGCCGGTAACTCCAAAGGAAAAAAGTTGACCCTGCGCGGACACCATCCTATGTGTAAAAATTTTTCTGCCCATGTAATTCAGACGGGCGGCAAGACTTTTTGTGCCGGTTGCTCCGGGCTGTTCTTGGGAGGTTTAGCAGCTTCTGTTGGAACCCTCCTGTATTTCTTCGGCAATTTGCACATCGGGCAGAACAGCCTTTTGCTGCTCTGGATAGGTGTAACTGGGGTGGTTCTCGGGTTGCTTCAGTTTCCGCTGTTTAACATTCCGTGGAGTTCAGTCCGTTGGTTTTTAAATGCCTTTTTTGCTTTTGGAGCATTTTTAGTTCTTGTTGGAACTGATGGGATAACGCAAAGCATTTTTGTCGATTTATTTTTGGTTGTTTTGATTATTTTCTGGATTTTTACTAGAGTATTACTCCCTCAATGGGGTCATGAAAGGATTTGCCGGCTATGCAAAGTAAGAAAGTGCGAATTCCGTGGATTTTAGAAAGACAAGACTAACGCTTACGACTTAACCCATAAACGGCGCCTGTAAGGATTAACACCCCAATGATAACTAGCACCAGCGGCCAGAGGGTTTCCCAAACGTCTATAGTCCACCCAAAAAATTGACCCATGACATACAGCAGCCCAACGATGATAATTACCGCACCAAGAAGTATGCCAAAAATCGCGCCACCTCGGGGAACTCCAAAACACTCTTCCACGTGTTGTTCTCTTCGTTTTCGCGGCCCAAAGCATGTTTCTGCTCTGCGTTCGATTACCTTCCCCACGGGTGGATATATGCTCTCTCCGCACTTGGCACATATTTTGGCGTCGTCTTTATTCTTAGCACCGCATTTAGAACAATAGACCAATATCATTCCACCTTTACAGTATTTTATTTAATTATGAACTATTAACTTTTTCCCAAAATGCGAATGCTATCGCACTTCTCACAGTCAGAAAAAGTAGGTGGGTTATAACACGCCGCTGTCATGTTAGAATCAGTATAGCACAAAAAATAAGTGGTATTGCCTATTCCTAATTTAGTGGGGATTTAGTTGTTTGGGCGCAGGGAAGCGCTTCGCGCGCTGCGCGAGGCGGGCTGTTCAAAGGAAGTTGTCCGGCACTCGCTTGCCGTCGAGCGGATTTCTCTAAGGCTTGCTCGGCGGATTCGTGCGAACGGGCATAAGCTCGACTTGAAGTTGGTAAGTTTAGGCGCGTTGCTGCACGACATCGGGCGGGCTCGAACGCACAGCATCAGGCATGGGGTCGAGGGGGCCAAGATCTTGCGAGGCCTTGGGTTAAGCAAATTTGCGCGGTTCGCCGAATGTCATTTGGGTGCCGGTATTCCAGCTGGAGAGGCGAGGGAGCTTGGGCTCCCAGCGCGAGATTTCATGCCCCAGACGCTCGAGGAGAAGATTATCGTCTACGCGGATAAGCTGGTGATGGGGCGCAGCATGACATCGTACGAGCGGGCCCGCGATTGGTTCAAATCAGAACTCGGGCAAACGCACCCCGCGCTTGATCGCTTCAAAGCACTTCACGCAGATATTCAAAGGCTTCTAAAAAAGAGTTAGAGGTGGGCCCGGAGGGAATCGAACCCTCGACCTCTACCTTGTAAGGGTAGCGTTTGTTAGGCTTTCGCCTCTTAACCACTAGACCACGGGCCCAGTTGATTTTTTGTTCCACAGATAAAAGTGTACTCGCCTAGAGCCCTTGGACGATCATAATTATCTCGAGCACGACTAGAGCCACGATTATTGGATTAAACATTCATACCAATTGCTCGCGAAACCAAATCCCATTGAATAGTAATGCCCGAAAGTAATGGCGCCGGGGGCGGGATTTGAACCCACAAGACGCTTACGCGTCACAGGGTTAGCAACCCTGCTCCGT
>SOKQ01000018.1 GCA_004375695.1 Hadesarchaea archaeon
GGTCACGGGCATGTTCTTCCAGAGCCCCCCAAGCTGGTCCATGTTCGAGGTTCCCACACGGTAGATGATTGCCCCAACGATCATAAACAACATCGTCTTGTAAATGGCGTTGTTGAATAGGTGGAAGAGCCCGCCTTGGATTCCTAATGTTGTGCCCAAACCGATTCCAAGCAGGATGTAGCCGATCTGGGAGATGCATGAGTAAGCCAAGAGACGCTTGAGATCACGCTGGACGAGGGCCATGAACGCCCCGAGCACCATCGTCACTAGCCCGAGGGTTGCGAACATGATTCCTATCGCGAAAGCCCCGAATAATGTATAGACCACCCGCATCATCGCGTAAATTCCGACGGTCGCGGTAGCCCCCGAGAAGAGGGCCGCAATGGCCGAGGGCGCGGCCTGGTAGGCGTCGGGCAGCCACATGTGCAGGGGTACCATCGCGATCTTGATGCCGAATCCCGTCACGAAGAGGGCGAGTGGCACGATCACGGCTGATGAGGCGACTGGGCCGAGCTTTTGCGCTAGGTCAGCGATGTTGAGGCTGCCCGCGAGCCCGTAAAGGAGCGCTACGCCAAGTAGGATAAACGAAGTTCCCAGGGAGCTGACGATCATGTACTTGATGCTTGCCTCGATCGATTGCCAATTTCGCCTGAAAGCCACGAGGGCATAAGAGGAGATGCACATGATCTCGAAGAACACGTAGAGGTTGAAGATATCTCCTGTGAGCGCGACGCCCATCATACCAGCCAGGATGAGCAAGAAAAGGGTGTAATACTGGTCTAGCCCTGTGTCGCGCTCCATGTAGACGAAGGAATAAATCACGACGAGTGCGCCGATGCCGGCAACGATGAGCGCGACCAGCAGGTTCAGCCCGTCAATGGCAAGGTTGATTCCCCAAGGAGGCTGCCACCCCCCTAGCTGATAGACGAGCACTTGGCCGCCCCACACCGCTGGTAACATGCTCACCACGATTGCGAACTCCGCAAGCACCGCAGCGATCGCAAACCACTCCCGAGCGCGCTTGATGCCTCGCCGGTGGGCCAAAATTCCAACCACTGGCATCAGGAACGCCGCGAACAGCGGGATCAGGATTGCTAAAATCGGAGCGTGTAGGATCACTCCTTCAACCTCCTGATTTTCGATGGGTCAAGCGTGCCGTAGTGGCGGTAGGCGTAGATGGCTAGCGAGAGAGCCAGCGCGAGGATGCAGATGTTGATGACGATCGAGGTCAGCACGAGTGCTTGAGGGACAGGGTCGACGGCGTGGGCGGCAAATCCGGGGAGGTCCGAGAACATCTCCCCGCTAACGATTGCAGCCGTGCCTCCTAAGCGATATCCAAGGCTTATCAGGAAGAGGTGGATACCATCGGTCAGCACGGCGAGGCCTATGACCATTTTAATCAAGTTGCGCTTGAGTAGCAGGCAGTAAATCCCGAGAGCGACTAGGAGCATCGCGATGATGTAGTTGAAGTCCAATTTTACACCCCTGTAGACTTTACACCCCTGTAAACTCCAAGTTGTTTGCTCATTCTTCTTCACCCCTAAACGCGAACAACATCGCGTAGAAAATCAGAATGATACCCGCTGTGACCTTTACCCCAACGCCCAAGTAGAGCAGAGGCAGGTTGCCCGCGCTGAAGAGTTGCCCTAGTTCACCTAGCGGAAACACGTTTTGGAGGAAGGAGATACCGAGCAGAAGACCAAATAGCCCGAGGATGACTATTGCTATTCCACCAACGCTTTCTAATACCTCCGCATGCAGGAAGCCCACCTTCTTCTGCGCCCGCTCGATGCCATAAGCCAAAATTAGCATTACGATCGAGGCGGCGATGATCACCCCTCCCGGGAAGCCCCCGCCTGGCGTGAGATGCCCGTGAATCACGATGTAGGCCCCGAAGAGGAAGGTGAACGGGAAGAGGAGCCTCGCGATTGTTCGAACTATCACGGTCATGCCTGCCATCACTCTCTCCTCCCAAATGCCCTGAAAATCATCACTACACTCACGACTGCTGCAAAGAGCACCGTCACCTCCCCCAGCGTGTCGTAGCCACGATAGCCCCACACGACGCTCGTCACCACGTTTGCCGCGCCCGTCTGCTGAGGGGCATTTTCTAAAATCTGCTGGCCGATACTGTTGTCGAAGTTTTCCCCGATCTGGCGGCTGGGGAAGGAGCCGAACGGCAGTAGGTTAGTGCTGACGGTGAAAACGAGCAGCACGCCGATCGCCACGACCATTCCAAGCGCGAGTGCCCGCTGCATCTATTCTCTCCTCCTCGTACGGCTTATCGCTATCACGAAGAGCACGGTCGTCACTCCCGCTCCTACGGCCGCTTGAGTAATTGCGATGTCCGGGGCCTGAAGCATAAAGAAGACAACCGTAAGTGTGATGCTTGCTCCGGCCAGCACGATCACCGAGTAGAGCAGGTCTTTGAGTTCGATCGCGATTAGGCAGAGCACGAACAGGAACACGAGCAGGGCATTTTGGATTAGAAACTCGAGACTCAACTTTACACCCCTATAAACTTTACACTCCTGTAAATTTTGCTCATGGTTTTTCCTCCTCGAGCTTGTCGACCACGCTACGACGCCAAAGCTTGACGCCGGACTTGTGGGCGGCTCGAGCGATTGCGTGGGACCCTACGGGGTTGGTGAGGAAGAGGAAGAGGGCGATGATGAGTATTTTCAAGGTGTAAGAACTCAACCCCTCAAGCACACTCGCGCCGAGCAGCGTCACGATTACCCCACCGACCACGACCACGGTGTTGGCGTGGATTCGGTTGTAAACGTCTGGGAAGCGCACGATTCCCAGCGCCCCGATGATCGCGCAAGCGGCACCTATGCCCAGCAGAATGTAAGCGATTATTTCAATCAAGTTTCGATCCCCCTTCCTTCAAGATATTTTGCGATAGCGAGCGTGCCCAAGAAAGCGAGAAAGGCGTAGACCAAGGCTACATCGAGGTAGATGGGGGCACGATAATAGACGCCCAGCAGCACAAGGGCGCTAATCATCAGCGCGATCAAGGCGTCGATGGCAACGATCCGATCGGGTGCAGTGGGGCCCAGCGCGGCTCGGAGCGCGCAGAGGAGGCATGCGCCGAAGATGACGATGAGTATTCCGAGCAGGATCACCCGAATATCCTCCTGAGGAAGCGTTCGAAAGGCCAGGCTATTTGCTTGCTGGTTTGCTCTGGCTCGACCGCCTTGACATTGATCCAGTGCACGTATAGGGAGGAGTCTTCTTCACTGACCTCCACACTGAGCGTACCCGGAGTCATTGTGATCGCGTTGGCCAAGCCGGTGATGCCGAAGTCGCTCTGAAGCTTGGTCGGTACTCGCACGATGCCGGGTTTAATGGGCATTCGTGGGTGTAAGATGTAATAAATGACGTTTGCATGCGCCTTCAGCTCGGCCCAGAAATATGCGGGCACATAGGCGAGGGCGTAGCCCCACCGCTTTAGATCAAATTTTTCCCGCATTTTCCCACGAAAGAGGAGCCCGTAGGAAACCATCGCCACGAAAGCGGCAACGATTGCCCCTACCGCAAGCTCTTGGAAATTGAGTGAACCTGTTAGAGCGATCCATGCTAGCCAGAGGCAGACGAAAGTAACGAATAAACTTCCCTTAGCCATAGGTATTGCTCCTTTGCTCAATAGCACGAAGTCGAACTTTAATTTTTCGCTTTGCATATACCAAGATTTTCCCCTTTTAAACAACTTCCACCCAAAGGCTAGGCGGGCAAATTGGACACCTTGCCATTCGTGGCCGTGCTGGCATTTTCTGGTGGATTTTCAAATTGTGGCGTGGGGGTTTCATGAAAAGGCTTGTCTCCCTTGCGCTCGTGCTCACGGCGTTGCTTCTAGTGATGTTATCAGTTAGAGCCAGCCCGGACGTTTACACAGACGAGAACTTCAGCTCATCGGGCGGGCTTGATGGAGTCGAGGTCGTGGCAGGCAACGTGAGGCTGCGGGTCACGCCCGAGTACTGGACGCAGACCACAAAGGCTGATTTTGAGCAGTGGGAGAATTACGAGAACATAACAGCTGTTGACCTAGATTATGTAAAACTTGAGAGCACTGGCGAAGGATGGTCAACCTTAGAAAATGCACCCTATAGCAGTACATATTGTATAGCGACGGCTGGTGCTGGAGACTACCTCTTCGTTCTCAGGGGCTACTGGGCCGGTGTCAAGGTTGGGATAGGGCGATACAACACCGCAACCGGGAGCTGGGAGAATTGGAGCGACCCAACGATCGAGTGGCAGGAGAAGAGGCAGTACTTTAAAAATGGTTGCTCGATGGCTTGGGACAATGGCGACTACATTTATGTGCTTGCGGGGGGCAGCTACAACGATACACCCAATCCATCCGATCCCACCACGCATGAGCCCCGTTACGGCTTCTGGCGCTTTTCGATCGACAACCCATCCAACTGGGAGCGTCTCGAGAACACACCATGGCACCAAGGCCCGGGGGACGCTTTAGTTTGGGCAAGGGGCAACGGTGAGGACTACATCTATGCGTGGATTGGCACCACGAGCAGAAATCGCGGGCGCGGTTGTGGGGCAAAATTTTATCGCTACGACGTTCACAGCGGGCACTGGGACCCAAAGCCGATAACCGAGATAGAGAAGCTGTATTATAATAACGAGGTTTCGCCGCCCTACGGTGCCGACGATGGCTCGAGCTTGACTTGGACTGGTGAGGATTACATCTATTTCCTCCCGGGCGCCTATGCCGAGAACCTACCTCCCAGCAAGGAGCGCTATTTTGCACGTTTTCTGATTTCGGAGAATAGATGGGAAAATTTGGTGATGTTGCCCTACAACGAGAACCCAGACACAGCGGAGAGCGATGGTGTCGACGATGGTGGCTCGATGGTCTGGGATGGCGACGATTATCTCTACTTTTTGAAGGGCGGCGATGGCAACGGCGATGATGCGGCGGACAATTTCTGGCGTTACAGCATCAGCTTGGACTCGTGGGAGGTGCTGGCGGGGGTTCCGTTTGGGCCGTCGAGGAACAACGGTAGAAGGCTCGGCTATGCGGGCGAGAACGTGTATTACTGGCATGCCAACTCGACTGGATTTTGGGCATACACGCCGCCGAGGTACGGGAGGAGTGGTTATTTTACATCGAGCGTTTTTGATGCCGGCGTGGTCTCCACCTGGCAGCGAATGAGCTTCGAGTTCGGTGCAAGTAACGGGGCTACGCTGCGGGTTTGGACACGGTCGAGTTCAGACGACGTAAAATGGTCGGGTTGGGTGGAAAATCAAAGCGGGGACTTACTGCCGTGGGAGAACCGCTACCTTCAGTACCGCGTGGAGCTCTCAACCAACGACGAATATGTAACACCCATACTGCACGAGATGCGCATCGCCTACCTCACGAAAATTTGGAGAACTGGTACCTTCACGAGCCAGCCCCTCGAGCTCGGCTACGTTGAGAACTGGGGCACGCTGAGCTGGGAGGCGACGCTACCGGAGAACACCTCGATATCGTTCGCCACCCGAAGCTCGACAGATGGCTCGACTTGGTCGGAATGGGCCGAACTTGACTCGAACGCAATTCAGAGTCCGACTCGCGACCAGCCGTTCCTGCAGGTCCGGACGACTCTGAGGGGCTTGGGCGCGGCCACCCCAACCTTGCGGAGCTACAGCATTTCCTATACCTCTAGTCGAGCGCTGCCGATTCAGCCGATTGAGTACGTGGCGTTAGTCGTAGCGGTTGGCGTGGCGGGCATTGCAGCGGCTGGCGTGGCTCGGGCGCTCTCTAAGGGGGCCCGTAGTGCCTCAGGTGGCAAAGATGACGCCTCGGATTAGCGCAGACAGGCGAAGAAAGCAATTGGGTTTTTCACGTCAATCGTCGATGGTGGTATTAACGTTCAACGTAGTAATCGGGGCTATAAAAGCTTTTTTCTGTGGAATTGAAGATTTTTGGTTCGTAACGCTTAAATTAGAGGACTTTAGGTTCGCAAACGATTAATGGAGACCTTAAAGAGTTCAGCCTGTACAAAAAAGGAGATGAATTAAGTGAAAGAGAAACTAGCATTAGTAATCGCAGCCTTAATGATAACTTCAATGGCATTTGCTATATCGACAACTAGCGTTAGCGCAACGCATGCTACGCCGACGGTCAGCCTCAGTCCCGATTTCGTGAAGACAGACGAGTCCTACGTTTTCACGCTGTCGGTGAGGAACAACGGCGGAGACCCGATCGATACGGTTGAAATCGTAGCTCTGGGAGGAGGCTTCACATCCATTAAGTCGATGTCGAAGCTGCCGAAGGACAATATAGTGTCATGTGAAAATGTGACGCTAGCGGATGGTACGCCGGTAACGGTGGTAGCGGATTCGGTAACGGTGCCAGAGAATACTGAGCTGTTGGTGCTAGAGGGTGAAAATATATTATTTGGGGAAGGCTTTATGGTTCTGTTAGAGGATGCTCTCGTAGAAGTGCCAGATGATACGGACACGAGCCTAGTAGCGGGCGCCGAGGTAACGGTGGAGGAACAGAAGGTAGAGATAGATACTGACCTAAGATTGCTCGCGGATACACTCATAGACAACGAGAACATATTGCCGGAGGATACCTCGGTTGAGCTGGTGGCGGAGAATAATGTGGACGTAACGGGGGACTTAACGCTCGCGGCGGACAATGAGGTAAATCTAACGGAAAATGACGTGAGACTGGTCAACAATGTAACGGCAAATTACCTGGGCCTCGAATTTACCATACTCGCAGGTGAAATCATAAACCTGACGGGAGACAACAGCGTAGTCTTACGGGCTGGTACAGTAGTAGAGAATGTATCGGCTTCGGTAACGGTGGCAGAGAACGAGGACGTCACCATCTCGGGAGAAGTGACACCGGATGATACACCTGTGCCGATGCCTGAGGGCTGGACGCCTAGCGTTAACAAGTGGAGCGGCACCGAAGACAATATAAAAGCAGGGGAGACCGTAGAGTTCCCGTTCTCCGCGACTGTACTGACTAATGGAACCTACAACATCACCGTGAAGACAACGGATGTCAACGGTTACGAAGCTCTCGTGGTCATCACTCTGACTTCCGACGGCGAAGCACCGAGCGTAACGGCCACCGTCTCGCCTGAGCTAACAAACAGTTCGGTTACCATTACCGTGAATGCAAGCGAAAAGTTGAGCGAGCTGGGCAAAGTGACCGTGACGCAGGACAATGCGGTTGACGAGAACGTGTTCGAAATCACAATGACATCAGCTAACGGCATCACCTGGACCGGTACATATGCAGTAATTCCAGACCACGACGGCACCGCTGAAGTATCCATTGGAAATTCGACGGATCTGGTCGGCAACGTAGGCGGAGAGAACTCCTCAGTCGCAACCTTTGAGGTCGACACGATAGCGCCGAATGCTCCTACAGCAGTATCTAGCCCAAGCAGCAATGGAGATGTAATCCTGCTCGATAACTTTGTCAACCAACCGAACCAATGGGTGTACGGACTCACGGACGAGGCGAAAGTCTTGGTCCGCGTCAACGCTAAGACGATAACGACGATACCTAGGGCCGACAATGGGTACAGCGTCGCGATAACTCTGGCCGAGGGAACCAACGAGATCGGAGTGAGTTTGGTAGATGCGGCAGGCAACGCCAGTGATGAGAACGTTCAGGAGGTCGTTCTCGATTCCTTGTCCCCGACGGTCGCAGTAGTCTCGATTGCAGGCAAGGCATACAAGGCGGACATGCCGATCAACGACAACACTCCGAAAATAGTAGCGAAGATGCTCGACGCCGTGAGCGGCGTTAAAAGGGAAAACAGCAGCGTGAAACTGGATGACAACGAGCTCGATAACGCCAACGTATGGGATCCTGAGACTGGCCTGTTTGAGAACACCGTCGAAAATGAACTATCCGAGGGCCCACACACAATAACGGTAACCGCTCTGGACAAAAGTGGAGTTAACCCAGCCACTACGGAGAACTTCACGTTCGTGGTCGACACCATAGCACCAACCATGCCAGGTTTGGATGCAGTGACCAACCCAATATTGAACGACACAACTGCACTGAATCCATTGGTGCAGAGGGATACAACGTTAGTGTTCTACGGCAGTGATTTGGAGGCATCATCTACAGCCAAGATATATCTGATTGACCAAGCGACAGGTAATGGTATATCGACAGCGACTACCACGGCTGACGCTGCAGGCAACTTCAGTAAATCGCTTACGCTTCCTGAGGGCAAGGTCGTTAGAATCGAGGTAGGGACGGTCGATGCGGCTGGTAACGTGAGTTCGAGGAGTATCTACGGCTACGCAATGGTTGACGCAACCGCCCCGTCAGTGACGTTGGCCGAATTGTCGGAGACGACGGACAAGAGCAGCATCACCATCAGCGGAACTGTGAGCAAGGACTCATGGGAAGACTTGTCAGACATAACGCTGACGGTACAGGTCGGAACTGGAAGAGTGGTTGTTCCGATAGGTGCTGGAGGCAGCTACAGCTACAGTCTGGCGCTCTCAGAGGGCCCGAACACGATCGTCGTACAGGCAACCGATTATGTCGGCAACGCTAGCACTGCAGTAAGCGCAACGGTCGAACGAACAGTTACTCCATGGATGACCTACGCGATTGTACTAGTGATAGTCGCGTTGTTAATGGCTGTGATTGCAATATTCCGGAAGTAGTAAGGGGAAAACGCCAATCAATCCCCTTACTTTTTTAATTTTTTTGAAGATGGAGGCGCTGAGGTGCGGGAGCGGCGAAGGATGTCTATAGTATCTAGATAGAGGTGGGGAAGGTTGGAACTTAGTCAAAAACAAAAAAATCGTCATCTAAGTCATCAGACCATAAAGGGGTAAAACTATGTTGATTTCGATTTTGTCTGCAGAAGTGGCGGTTTGTTTGATAGCAGGGATTTTATTCGGTGTGAAAGATGTACCATTCAGTACCGTTGCTGTTTTTGCGTTGATTTTTTTCGTTACTTCAATCGTGTCAATTGACTCGGTGATTGGTATCAATGATTTCCAATTTCTACTCTTTGCTTCTGGGCTCGGGGCCGAATATTTTGTGTTGGGGTGGTTGTGGACAGAAGGCGGTGGTTGATTGAGCCGGTAATTTCGCAGGCAGTATCGAGAGCTCATCCGCAATATTTTTCCCGTTTTATTAAGATCTGGAAGCATTAGTGGAAAACGTCAATTAATTCCCTTATTTTTTGAGTTTTTTGGATTTTTTAGGCCATTTGGAGACTTTTTAAGCACCAGTCGCTCTTGCTCGTAGGGTAAACTTGAAGTAGTTTCAACGTTTTTGGCGCAGGTAAAGGTTGTTTCCTTTTGTATCAACAGCCAGCACGAGATCAAATTCGTCCCCGCCAAGATTTTCACTCTTACCCTCGGCTAAAAATGAGATTTCTTTCCACGTCAATCGTCGATGGTGGTATTAACGTTCAACGTAGTAATCGGGGGTATTTAAAGCTTTTTCTTTAAAGTTGGGGGATTTTTTAGGCTCAAAACGCTTAAATAGGGGCTCGTTAAGAGTTCAGCCGTATAAAAAGGAGATGAATAAGTGAAAGATAAAATAGCATTAGTGATTGCAGCCTTAATGATGACTTCAATGGCATTTGCGATATCGACAACTAGCGTTAGCGCAACCCACACCCCAACTGCAACCATCGACAAGGACACGGTGAAAGGCGCGGCAACGATGGTGTTGACCGTAACGGTTCAAAATGCTGGGCCGGATCCGATTGACAACGTCCGGATCGTTTTCCCCAGCTGGTCACCGGCTTCCGTAGTGTCGATTCCAAAGGACAACTTGGTAGATATTTCGGGACTTACAGAGAACCTCGTAATCATACCTGCAGGAACTGTTATCGCACTAGACAATGATAATGAGGTCTGGCTCTATGAGAACACTGAGGTAATCGGTCTTGTGGGTAGCTACCTCTTCCGAGAAAGAGGAGGCCTTCCTGATAACAGCGACAACGTCAAGCTTGTAGAGAACGTCCGAATGCAGATCAGAGACGAGAACTTTGTTTATCTAACCGAAAATGAAAATGTTGCAGGCGTGGGCACACTAGAGGTGACGCTCGATAACGGACTCGTGAGGCTAGCTGAGGACACGTTGGCTGTGCGGATCGACAGCGAGAATGTCTGGTTCCCCAATGGTGCAACCGTTGAAGTGGTTGCAGGGCGTTTGGGAACGACACAAGAGGATAACGAGGAAATAACTCTGCCGACAACTGTAACCGTAAAGATACCAGCAGTCGAGAACCGATTCCTCAGATTGCTGGAAAGCGTACCAGCAGAATTCGTTGACGGCGTACTTGCTGGCGTTTCGACCACGCTTTACCCATCCACCGATGAGAATCTAACGATATATGCGGACAACGAACTCGCTATTCCTGCGGACACTACGGTCTTCATAAAAACAGGAAGTATCGTGAAGCTCGCGGAGAACACGGAAGTAACCCGCCCGGCGGAAAACCGAGCGAAAATGGAGGACTCAGCTGCGGCGGAGAACCGACCAGTTAACTGGACCCAAGAGAACACGGCAACATACTTAGCGTGGGCAGGCATCGGGGAGAACCAGATCGCGTCGGGCGGAAGCTTGGACTTCCCGTTCGCGATCACGACGCCCGACGAGGGAGGCGAATACACCCTGTACGTGAGGACGAAGGATACCAAAGGTGTTATTCGCATAAGAGAGGTTACACTAACCGTCGACAACGTTCTCCCAGAAGTTGAAATAGATGTTTCGCCAGACTGGGTCAAGGGCGGCACAACAGTTACCATCACGGTCACGGCAGGCGAGACCCTTGCCAAGCTTGATAACGTAATGGTGGCTGAAAACCTAGCGCCTGAGAACACCCAAGTGACGATGACCCCGAACGCGGACAAGACGGTCTGGACGGGAACCTACACGACCGGAGACAACGAGAATCGCGATGGCACGGCAAATATCTACGTATTTGGTTTCGAGGATCTTCTCGGAAACGAGGGCACGGAGACCACAGCCACGTTCACCGTGGACAGGATGGCACCACCTACACCTGTGCTAGATGAGATAACAGGGTTCCCGGACAACCAGACAACAAACGTCGGTGAATGGCTTCTTGAGAACTACGCACTTGATAATTTCCTAGGGGAGCTCGAGACCCAGAAGGGAATGACCGTTGAAATCAGGGTAGGCGACACCATATACACCAAGACTACCGCAGACAGTGGCTACTGGTATTACCAGTTGACGCTACCCGAGGGGACCTATGAGGTCGGCATTCGGTTGGTTGACAAGGCGGGCAACGAGGGACTGGAGAACGCCGAGAACATCACCTACGACGCGACTAAGCCCAGCATCAGCATAACCTCGCCAGCAGATGGAGCGATAATCAACGACAACACACCGGCGATCACGTTGACCATAGCTGACGCCGTGATGGGAATCGAGAACGAGGCCTTTGATACGGACAACTCTGGTTTCGAGGTTCTGTTGCGCAGGGACAACGACAACACCGTGCTTGCTACACTGACAGCGGTGACACCTCCGACGAGCGACCCATTCACATCGTTCACGTTCGATAACCAGTGGCAAACGGACAACGCACTGCCGGAGATGTGGTACAACATCTTCGTGCAAGCTGGTGACAACCTCCAGCAGGAGAACGTCTACTTCAGGTTCAAGGTCGACGTCACAGCACCAACCGTTCCAACGCCAGCAACAGGAGAGAACCCGCTCAGTGGCACGACTGTAATTAGCCCGCTTGTACAGAAGTCAGCAACGCTTACCTTGGTTGGTACTGGTGCAGAAGCTGGGACGACCGTCAAGGTCTACCTAGATGGTGCAACGACAGCGGCAACCACGACAACTGTTGACTCCACGGGCAGGTGGACAGTTGAAATATCGCTGACGGCTGGGGCGACGACCGAGGTGGAAGTTACATTGACGGATGTTGCAGGCAACGAAGGCGCTAGATATCTCTACGGCTATGTAATGGCAGATGGCACTGCTCCGACGGTGACGTTAACCACGCTGCCTGAGACGACGGACAAGAGTAGCATCACCATCAGCGGAACCATAACCAAGGACGGATGGGAGGACTGGTCAGACATAACGCTGACGGTACAGGTCGGAACCGGAAGAGTGGTTGTTCCGATAGGTGCTGGAGGCAGCTACAGCTACAGCTTGGCGCTCTCAGAGGGTCCGAACACGATCGTCGTACAGGCGTCCGATGTGATCGGCAACGCGAGTGTTGCAGCAACCTCAACGGTCGAACGAGTAGTGACTCCATGGTCGATCTACGCGATTATCTTGGTGATAGTCGCGCTGATACTGGCTGCGATTGCGATATTCGGAGGACCGAGAATTTGGAAGAGGTAAGGGGAAAACGCCAATCAATCCCCTTACTTTTTTGATTTTTCTTGTTTTGTTTATTTTAAACGAATTTCTGCCGATCTCAACTCTTGTGACTAAATGTTAATGTTTAGACAATAAAGTTTAAATAATTAGACAAATGTATATCTAATTGACACTTATGGTTCAATCGCTTGAACTCATTTTCGGAAATCGAATTTGCTGGCGAGTTCTTAAGTTTTTCTTGGACAATCCAAGCGGGGAATTTTACGAGCGCGAGGTCCAGCGAAAAGTTGTGGTGGCGAGGGCGAGCGCTTGCAAATGGTTGCATACGCTGGAGCAACTTGGTTTTATCTCGACCATCAGGCGAGGCAGGCTAAAGTTGCATAGGTTAAACCGCGAGAATCCACTCGTGAAGCAGCTGAAGGTCTTGAGTACGATAAGTTGGCTCCTCCCGAAGCTCGAGACCCTCAAAGGCAAGGGAGAGGTTTACCTGTACGGCTCGGCAGCACGCGGTGAGGGACTTGAGGACTCAGACTTGGACATCCTAACGATAAGCCGCGAACGAGCGGTGATCAACAAGATTAAGGCAATCGACGAGCGAATAAAGGTCAGCTTTTTCACCCTCCTCGAGTGGGCAAAAATGGCTAGGGAGGACCCTGCATTTTACGAGAGGGTTGAGCGGGACAAAATAAGGCTGGTGTAAATGGACGTTGAGAGTTGCTTGCTGGAGGGCTTCTTGCAGCGAATAAAGGTGGAGCGAGACCTCATCGAAAAAGAGCTCAAAGAAGCAAAATACGATTTCGAGAAAGCCAAGCACGCAATCGAGGAGGGCGATTTTAAATGGTCGATTGTTAAAAGTTATTACTCGATGTTTCACGCCGCTCGCGCGGTGTTGTTTTCGCTTGGACTCAAGGAGCGACGGCACTTTGCGATTAGGGTCGTGTTGGAAGACTTAAATATGAAGGGGAAGTTGGAAAGCAAGTTCATCTCAGATTTTTCCGCTGCGCTTGGGGCGAGGGAGGACGCCGACTACAGGTACACCTACTCGCAAGAGACCGCCGCTTATCTCTTGAGGGCTGCGGGAGATTTTTTAGCGAGGATGAAAAGACTGGCGAAAAAGTCATAGCTAGCACTGCTTTTTCGAAAAGCTACCTTAGTTGGGGTCGCGCAATCCCTGCTATCTGCTTTATCGCCTTAGTTACTTGGACGATATCATGCGGGTGGCTCGATCGCGATATTCCGGAAACGGTAAGGGGAAAACGCCAATCAATCACCTTACTTTTTTGATTTTTTTTTCGGCTAGCGGGAGCTTTCTTAAGCGCCAGTCGAAATGACTCCTAGGACGAATTTAAAGTAGCCCTAACGCTTTTGACGCAGGTAAAGGTTGTTTCCTTTTGTATCAACAGCCACCACGAGCGGCCCAAAATCTCGAACCCGGAGCACCCAGAGCGCCTCCGCAGCCCCGAGGTCCTGCCAGAGCACCCGTTCGACTTTTTCAATCGCTTGGGCGGCGAGCACAGCCGCGCCTCCGGTGAAAGCTAGGTAAACGCAGCCGAGCCGAGCCAGTTCTACGGCAACCTCTTCACCGAGGCCTCCCTTACCTACGAGCGCCCTCACGCCGGTTCGCCTGACAAATTCCGCCTGCATTCGGTCGAGGCGGGCGCTCGTCGTTGGCCC
>SOKQ01000037.1 GCA_004375695.1 Hadesarchaea archaeon
ATAGTGGTGATAAACAAGACTGATTTGCTCGATGAGCAGCGGGTGCGAGAGGTTCGAGAATTATGCAAAGACGCCGTTTTCATAGCTGCAGCGACGGACCAAGGGGTACCAGAGCTCGAGAAGATCATAAGAAGTATTAAATCAAAACTTACTGGAAAAATTGTCTGGTTTCGGTAGTCTAAACGGTAGTTTAAACTTATTCCCCGCACCGAGGTTGCTCCAAAAGTGACTTCTGCTCCTAAAGTGGGAGGTGACTCGGGGTTTAGGAGCAAAGCCTGTCATGGCCGTAACGCTGGGACCTCTAATCCCTCTGTTTCATCAAATCCGAACATCAAATTCATGTTTTGAATAGCCTGCCCCGAGGCGCCCTTGACGAGATTGTCGATGGCCGAAACCACGACAAGTCGATTGCCCGCCGCGTCAGGTTCGAATCCAATGTCGCAGTAGTTTGATCCAACCACGAAGTTCACCTGCGGTAGTTCCTCAAGTACCCGCACGAAGGGCTCGTTGGCGTAGAACTTTCGGTAGAGGTCAAGTAATGATTTTTTACTAGTCGACTTTCGCAGGAAGACATGTGTTGTCGAGAGGATTCCTCGCACGATTGAGACGAGATGGGGTGTGAAGTGGGCTTCGACCTTTCCTCCGGCCAGCTTGCTCAACTCTTGGTTGATCTCAGGGGCGTGGCGGTGGGTGGTCGCGGCGTAAGCTCGAATGTTTGCGCATACGAGGGGGTGGTGGGTCACTTCGCTAGGTGTGGCCCCCGCACCGGAGGTTCCAGTTTTAGCGTCGATGACGATGTGGTCGAGGTCGATCAGGCGTTGCTTGATTAGCGGTGCCAGGCTCAGAGTTGCGGCTGTCGGGTAGCACCCCGGATTCGCGACGAGGCGTGCACGCTTGATCTTCGCGCGATGGAGTTCAGGCAGCCCATAAACCCTTTTGACCATTGGACTTTCGTGCTTGGTGTAGTATCGCTCATACACCTTTACGTCATCGAATCGATAGTCCGCGCTGAGGTCGATTATCTTCGCTTTCCCCTTGAGCAACTTTGGCACAAATTTCATTGCAACACGGTGGGGGGTAGCTACGAAGACGACATCAGTCTGCTTTCCGATTTTCAAGTAGTCGGGTTTCACGATTTTCAGATTAACTATTTCACGAAGGTTTGGATGAACCTCGCCCACAAGTTTCCCGACGTTGTGGATGTCGTAGGCACCAATGAGCTTTACTTCGGGGTGGCCGGCAAGCAACCTGAAGAGTTCCACGCCCGTGTAGCCCGATGCTCCGACTACCGCAGCCGTGACCGTCATCGCGAACGCCTCTTGGCATCCTTCAATAACTTTAACTCTGCTTTTGTAATTGCTCGCCTTCGGGTGCGCGTAAGCTTCGCGCGGTATTTCGCCTCTCGCTTCAATAACTTAAGTTGATTTTTAACAGCTTTTGGCGCGGGGCCACCAGGTAGCGCCCTGGCAACGATGCATTTGTCTAGGTCGAGAGCTCCCTTCAACTCCTCGGGCGTTAGGTTAACCTCCTTGTTGAGAACCTCCTTCGACGCTGCCCGCAGATCCTCGATGTTCAGCTCTTCTGAGGATCGGCCATCCTTGGTCGCGCGGGCAATCATCCTTCCAACTACTGCATGAGCATCCCTGAATGCCATCCCTGCTTTTCGCACGAGCACATCGGCGAGTTCGGTTGCGGCCGCGAATCCTCCTTCGGCCCGCTTACGCATGAGCTCTCTATTTGGCTCGACTGCGCTGATTAGTCTCGCCATCACTTCTGCACAATTCCTCACCTCATCGACGGAGTTCCACAGTGAGGGCGTTAAATCCTGAAGGTCGAGGTTATAAGATTGGGGGAGGGCCTTCACCATCGCGAGGGCTCCCGAGAGGTTCCCGAAAACGCGCCCAGCCTTCGCACGCGCGAGTTCGCCTACGACAGGGTTCTTCTTCTGTGGCATGATGCTGCTTGTCGCCGCGAATTCTTCGGGCAGCTCGATGAGGTTGAATTCCGCCGAACTCCAGAGCACGAGTTCTTCGGCCAGCCTGCTGAGGTTAGCCATTGCGATTGCCAAGGCGCTCATGGCCTGCAGGGCGAAATCACGTGAGCTGACGGCATCCATGGAGTTCTCGTCGATGTGCTTAAAACCCAACATGTGCGCCACCCGCACGCGATCGATGGGGAAGCTCGTCCCCGCTAGCGCGCAGGCTCCCATCGGACAGGAGTTCGTGACATCGTAGGCCTGCTCGATGCGCTCGACATCGCGGAGGAAGGCAAAAGTATGAGCGGCGAGGTGATGCGCGAAGGTGGTGGGCTGAGCCACTTGGAGGTGGGTGTAGCCGGGCATTATCGTATCGGTATTTTTTTCGGAGAGTGCAATCAAGGCGTTCACGAGTTCGAGCAGCTTCTCCTCAACGTCGAGCAGGTTCTTACGCAGAGTCAAGCGGATTGCTGTGGTGACCTGATCGTTGCGGCTCTTCGCAGTGTTGAACTTGCCCCCAACTTCTTCGCTCGTCTCCTTGGTCACGAAATCTTCAACTGCCATGTAGATGTCCTCGAGCTCTGGGCGAAGATCCAACCCACTAACGCCGTGCTCGTGGAGCTTGTAGAGCGCCTGGAGGATGGCGGCCGCGTCTGAGCCTTCGATAATCCTGCGCTCAGCAAGCATGATCGTGTGAGCTAGGTTGATTTGCACGACCGAGTAGAAAATCCGGGAATCAGCTTCCATCGAGGAGATGTATTCGCTAGCCAGAGGGTCCATCGCTCGCTCAAAGCGTCCCCGGCGAAGCATCCTAATCACCCTTTCGCTTGTGTAGAATTTTGCTCTGAAGTGCGTGGAATTTTATGACTCCGATAGCATCGCGCTGGTCGAAGCCGTAGCGTTCAAATGAAGCAAGCTCCTCATCGTAGAGGGAGTAAGGTGAGCTACGGGCCACCACGCGCGAGTTGCCGCGGTTGAGTTCAACCTTTACCTTGCCCGTAACTCTTTTTTGCGTGTTATCTATGAAAGCATCTAAGTCCTCGCGTAGTGAGTCGAACCATAGCCCGCTGTACGCTAGGTCTGCCCAAGTTTGGTCGACCGCTTGTTTAAATGCCAGTTCCTGTTTTGTCAGCACGAGTTGCTCAAGCGCTCGGTGGGCTTGGATTAAGACGGTCGCTGCTGGTGCTTCATAGTTCTCCCGCGCCTTCAGCCCGAGGATTCGATCCTCGATGAGCTCTATTCTACCGACGCCGTACTCGCCGGCTATCTTGTTTAGTTTGGTGATGAGTTGGAGGCCGTCCATGCGCTTTTCATCGATTGCAATTGGTACGCCCTCCTTGAACTCGATTTCAATGATGCGCGGTTTCGGGGGAGCTTTCTCGGGCGGGCGGGTCCACACGTAAATCTCTTCAGGTGGAGCGCGTGCAGGGTCTTCGAGCACACCTCCCTCGATGGAGCGTCCCCAGAGATTTTCGTCGATGCTGTAGGACTTGCCTACTTTTGAGAGGGGGATACCCTGCTTCTGCGCATACTTGAGCTCCCACTTTCGGTCAAGATTAAGCTCTCGAATTGGTGCTATTGTTTTGAGTTCGGGACCCTTGATCGCAATGGTTGTATCGAAGCGAAACTGGTCGTTTCCTTTACCCGTGCATCCGTGCGCCACTGCATCGACTTTTTCTTTACGTGCGATTTCAACGAGTTTGCTTGCGATTGGATAACGGGCTAGTGCTGTAGAGAGCGGATAGCCCTCATAGATTCCATTCGCCTTGATGCTACGGAAGATGTACTCTTCGACGAATTCTTTGCGCGCGTCGACTTGAACGTGCTTGATAACACCTAGCTGCTTCGCCTTCACTGCAATTTCCTTCAGCTCTTGGGGGTCCTGCCCGACGTCAACGGAAACTGTGATGACATCGGCCTTGTACTTGTCCTGAAGTAAACGGACCGCGACGCTAGTATCCAGTCCTCCACTGTAAGCGAGTGCGACTTTCGTTTCCTCACCACTTGTTGTTTATGAAGTTGGCATAAAAGGCTTGAGGTGTTTTGGATCGAATATGGTGAGAGTAACGCACATGTATTAGGCACCGTTTCCGAAAACCTTTTAGCGCTTGCCTCCATCGCTACGGTTGAGCCTTTGGATGTGAAAATGGCGAGGATTGTATAGATGGAAGTAGTAGTCAAGTTGCACGGTGACCTGCGCGAGAAGGCCGGCATCGGTACGATAAAGGTCCCAATCGACGAGGACGAGACCGTTGACACCTTGCTTATGAAGCTCGGCCGACGTCATCTTCGAGTGGTCGAGATGATCCTTGATCCGACAACGGGGGAGCTCCAGGAGAATTTTAACATCCTTCTCAACGGCCGACGGATTCAGCAAATTCGCGGGATACACACGAAGCTCAAGCACAAGGACGAGATCACGATTTCTCCGCCTGCAGCTGAGGACAGCTCGGTAGAGTGACTTATCTGACTTTTGAAAAGCTGGAAGGCACGTCGATATCGGTTTTCAGGCGCTCTACGGCACCGCGGTTTATGGGATTTAAGTTCGCCACCCCATCTCGGTCGGATTGATTGGATTTTCGATAGAGATAGTTCCTATCCTACTTCAAATTTAAAAAGCGGGACCAAAATACCAGAGCAAATGGGATAAGCACTTCAGCAGAGTTTCTTGGATAGTCTCTTGACATCGGCTAAGAACCCCAAAATCGAAGGGTCCGAAAGTCGGTACATTGTCTTCTTCCCCTCGCGCCGTCTATGGATGAAGCCGCACTTACGCAGGGCCTGCAGGTGGTGTGATATCAACGATTGCTCTTTGTCGAGTTCGTCCATGATTTCGCATACACAACGTTCGCCTTTTTTCAATGTCAGGAGAATCTGGAGTCTCGTCTCGTCCGCCAAGCATTTGAGTAATCGAAGTTGGTTTTTAGTCAAATTTTACACCCGCTTCTTTTCTGGGAACCAATGTTGGGTTCGAAGGCATATCTTTACAAGGATGAGCATCACGGGCACTTCTATCAATACACCAACTACAGTTGCAAGAGCGGCGCCCGATTCGATGCCAAAAAGCATTACCGCAACGGCGATTGCTACCTCAAAGTGATTGCTGGCCCCGATCTGTGCAGTCGGCGCCGCATCCTCGTATGGGAGGCCGACTCGTTTGGAAATACCATAGCCGATGCCGAATATAAGGAATACTTGAATCAACAACGGTAGCGCGATCATTCCGATGATCAGCGGTTGTGCGACGATTACATCCCCCTGCAGGCTGAAGAGCACAATCAATGTAATCAGCAGAGCGATAATTGCAACGTAATGCAGGTAGGGTGCAAAGTGTTTTTCAAACCAGTCATGCCCTTTCCTCTTGAGAATTTCTCTCCTCGAAAAATAACCTACTACCAGCGGAAGCCCGATGTAGATCCCGACGGAGAAGGCAATGGTCTCCCACGGCACGGGAATTCGCGCCACCCCCAGCAAGAATGCGCCGAGGGGAGCGTAAAGGAAAACCATTGTCAGTGAGTTGATGGCAGTCATCACTAACGTATGTCCCATATTTCCATTGGATAAATAGCCCCAGACCAATACCATGGCTGTACATGGGGCGACGCCGAGGAGTATCATGCCCGCTTGGTATTGTGAAGCCATCTCCGCGGATATAAACGGTGCCCAAATCATTTTCATAAAAACCCAAGCGAAGAATGCCATGGTGAAGGGCTTGATCACCCAGTTCACGAACAGAGTCACGCCGACCGGTTTTGGTGTTTTTCCTGCTTGGATTACTTTTCTGAAGTCAATCTGGACCATTATCGGATAAATCATGAAGAAAAGGCAAACTGCGATGGGAATCGAAACTTGGGCATACTGAATCTCGCTCAGAATCCTAGACAGCTCGGGAAGCAGCTTGCCGAGGATTATTCCAACAATTATGCAGAGGATGACCCAGATGGTCAGATATTTCTCGAAGAAGCCTAGGCGTCGCTGCTTAGCCATTTTATCCCTTAATATGAAAATAGATTCATATATAAAAAACTAATGGTGCAATTTTTAAGATCTCATGGGTATGCATTCCTTCTTGCCAATGTTGTTCAGCTACCGCATCACCTCCGTTTTAGTTTGGATTCGTCCCCAATTTTACCAGAGATTGATACCCCAAAATCTCATCATCATGATTAATCCAATAATGAGGATTATGATTCCAAATACTTTCTGCGTCCATTTGCCAGCGGATACATATTTATTTCCAAGTTTCCCACGTACGCTACTCGTAACGGTGCATAGTGGCACGATTGGTACTCCATGGCCTAAACCAAACACGAACAAGAGTGCCCCACCCATGAGAATGGAAATCTCCTGCGTGAGGACCAGGATAAAGACAGGCATCATCAAAGAAATGGCGCACGGTGCCCACCCTATGGCAAAAAGGATACCTAAAAAAAGAGCACCGAGATAAAGCGATTTTCCACTGATTTTTAGAAACATCTTCTGTCCTTTTTCCATAATTTGTGAACTTGGTTCTCTTTTTGATTTTATTTTAAGTATCTCTTTTATTGGTTTGGAAACATTTATTCCGAGAACAATAAGAATAACTCCAGCTATGAGATAAAAAATGGCAGATGCTTCTATGAACAAACCAACCGATGAGATGAACATTCCAAAAACAAAAAACATCATCGACATCCCTAACGTGAAGAATATTCCAATCCAGAATCCTTGGCCTGTGAGATTCTTAGATTTATCCTCTGAATCTTTCTGCAGTGAGCCAACATAAGAGACCATTGCAACCAATAAAGCAATCGAACAAGGTGATAACGCGGTAAGGATGCCTAATGCAAAAATACCTAAAAATGTTATACTACCTCCAGAAATCTCTCCTTTAAATCCCTGCCATCTCCCTTCCGCAATATCCTGAATATCCTGAGCTAATGATTCAGCGGTTTGTACATCATCAAGTTTCCCTTTTCCCATACAATATACATGATAGACACCCACCACGTTTTGATTGTCGTCAATTAAAACAAGTGTTGGATTGGAAAATGCACCGTTAACTGTCCAATAATCTTGATAGAGCTTTGCTATCGGATACGGGCTGAAGTCTTCAACCCAATGCCAACTTACATTTATCCCATAATCATGCTCAGCAATACCCCTGCCGCTAATTGAATAGGGATTATTCCTAATGTTAACGGTTATAATTCTAACATTATCAACCGATTGAGCGAGATTTTTTAGTTCTACTAGCTGCTCTTTCATCTCCTCCTCACATTCAATACACAACGGTGATTCCAACCCTGTAAAATGAAGAATAATAACATATCCCTTATAATCACTCAATGAAAACTCAGCTCCATTTTCATCAACAGCTGTAAAATCAGGAGCAGGCGTTACTTCATACTGATTTCCCCCAACCAAGGGCGAAAAAAGAGATAAAACAAAGACAGCAGGAATAATAAGAAATAGTATATGAAAAACTTTCTTCATTTTACTCGCCGCTATTTATGTGATAATAGTAAATCGCATCTTTTATCCATCCTTCCAAATCAGATTTGTCCATGTCCCCCTCCCAGCCATGCCAACAATATTCAGCACCGCCGTTGTTGTCGATTGAAGTGATAATGGCGGTCAAAGCGATATAATGTGGAGAATCATCAGGATCATATGCGATCGCTTCATATCCTTTACTTTCAACATCTCCCCCAAGCTCCAAATCCAAATCATAAAATGTTAGACTATCTTTGTATTTGTTTCCAAGTTCAATTACTCTATCTGCTTGGGGCTGGCACCAAGCGCAACCCGTACGATGTACTACCAGCAGAACACAACTATTTTTCAATGAATCCAATACCCACTGAGGATGACTAACAGGTTGACCACCCTGTGGATGACCCGGTGGATAAGTTACCCAGAAACCATCTGCTCCAGTGCCGAGAGAATGCAAAGGCGTATAACTTTCCAACCAAGATGAATTATTATCCACTCCAGGTGGGTTATTAGAAATAATAAACAGCGCTATGATAACAACAGAAAGAACTGACGGCAACAGAACTTTCAGCAACAGAGATTTGGGATTCATTTTAACCCCCTTCACCACCAACATCGAGGGGCCTTCCTGCAAATGTTTTGCCTCCGCCACTGTATCATCCCCTTTTGCTTATTGTGCCCCGCTACCTCAACCACTTTTCGACCTCCTCTCTAGTTGGGATTCTTCCCTCAGATTTCACACTGCCGTCTATCACCACCGCAGGCGTTGCCATTACACCATATTCTATTATTTTACCAATATCTGTGATCTCTTTGACTTCCGCTTCCATCCCGAGCTCTTCTATGGTTTCCTTCACCCTTTTTTTGACAAACTGGCACTTTGGACATCCGGGACCCAATATTTCTACTTTTTTTATTCCAACACCTCCTTTTATCCAACCAGCATTCCGTAAATGATGCCAAGCATGGTTGAAAATATCACAACCAACGCTATGTAAACGCTAGTTTTTCTTGCGCCAATAGTCTTCCACACCAAAAGCATGTTTGGGAGACTCAAGGATGGTCCGGCAAGAAGCAGGGCCAACGCGGGACCTGCACCGATGATACCTTGGCTGTATCCAAAGAGGGTGCCGACTATGGGGACTTCAAGCAGCGTCGGCATGTACAGTATTGCCCCGATTATTGAGGCGATGAAGCAAGAAAAAATTAGATTTCCACCCAACACACCCTTTACTGCATCGTACGGCATGAAGTATCCTATCACCCCGGTTATGAAAACGCCGAGTAGCAGGATTGGTACAAGTCTTTTAGCCAACCACCACGTTTCATGTCCCCACGCGCTAACTTCATCCCGCGAATAGTGGAACTTCACGATCGCTAATGTCGCAATTATCAACGCGCCGACGATTACAGCTTTTAAGGTCAGGGGGATGTACCCAGAGGCTGCGATTAGCAATATAAGCACAAGGAATGCAAAGAAGCCAAAACTCACATACCAAGCCCTTCTTTTTGAATCCCCATTGGGGTTTGTTTCGATGGTTGATATGGGGACAGAGGCCTCATTTTTTTCTTGTCTCCCAAACACAGCGCCCATAATCAACCCTATCACTATTGCCACCGATATCGCACCAACTGCTCTTGCAATCCCGAGGCCTATGCCGAGAACACTTGCCGTCAGAACTATAGCTAAAAGGTTGATTGCGGGCCCAGAGTATAGGAAGGTTGTTGCGGGTCCTATGCCGCCTCCTCTCTTGTAAATACCCGCGAACATGGGGAGCACAGTACAACTACAAACGGCCAGAATTGTACCAGAAATAGAAGCCACACCGTGTGAGACCCATTTCTTTACTTTACTGCCAAAGTATCTCAGTACCGTACCCTTTGAGATAACCGCCGCAATAGCACCTGCGATGAAAAAAGCCGGAACTAAACATGTCACCACGTGTGCTGAGAGGTACTCTCCAAGCTGCTCTAATCCAGCCCATAATGCTCCCACTAGACCATTCATTCTTCCACCCTCAAATATATGAATTTAAATTCATATGAAAAGTTTAAATATTTTTTCGTTTGATATGAAAGTCGATCGGTGGACAAAAAATGGAATTTCCATGCCCCGCTGAATTACCAAACACTTGACTCGAACCAAACTTTCTATACCTGCCTTGGCGATTGTAGGATTGATATTTATGGAGATTGTGTTAGTCGGCCGCTCGAACGTCGGGAAGTCGAGCGTGATCAAGCAACTCACGGGAAAGCGGGTTCGGGTGGGCAAGCGACCCGGGGTGACGCGCAGGCCCTACCGCTATCGATGCGGCGAGCTCGATCTGGTTGACATGCCGGGCTTCGGCTTTATGGCGGGCGTCAGCCGCGAAAGGCGGGAGGAGATAAAGACAAGTATTGTGCGCTACTTGGAGCGAAATCGGCGAAGAATTCTGTTTGCACTTGAGGTGCTCGATGCCCGCGCCTTCAGCGAGATTGTAGAGCGGTGGAAGCGGCGGGGCCAGGTGCCCGTAGACGTTGAGATGTTTCAGTTTTTGCAGGAACTCGAACTCCGCCCAATCGTTGTCGTGAACAAGATTGACCTCGTCTATCCTGAGGAGCGCGATGATGTGCTCGATAACATTTGTGAGAAGCTTGGCATGTCTTTCCCATGGCGTCAGTGGGGGGATGTCGTAGTCCCATTTTCCGCGAAGACGGGAGAAGGTTGGGAGAATGTAATAAGACTGATTCGCGAGAGATTAACAGCTTGTGGCAAGCCCCATTTTAATAGATTTCTTAAACGTGGCCGGAGTCGCTTTACTAATCGTTAGCGTGTCGAAAGAGTGAGTTGTCGCGCGGAGCGTACATGATAAAGAATGGCAAGATTGGAGGAAGAGGTCGAGATTGCCGCTGCGTGAAGTTTACTTGATGGCTAGACCTTGATCCTTGGCAATCTCAAGGAACGCCTTTGCAACATGCTCCACTTTTGCTTTAGTTAGTCCGTAGGTGTTGAGCTTAAAGTGCTTCGTCAATCCCGGCTGAATCCCAACGATGCCCCTGCGCTTCAGCTCATCGTACAGGAAGAACCCGCGCCGTTTGTGAGTTTGCGACGCCTTGTAAAATCCATCCGACTCCATGTGGATTAGGGTATGTTGTTTGGGCTTGACCCCCAGTTGTCGGGTCCCCTCGATTCGCTCCAGCTGCTCGACTAGGTATCTTGCTTGCTCTACCTCTTGGGGCCAGTGTTCGACCCGTTCGACCACGTGAGGGAATGAAGCCATCAGCGAGATGAGCGGCGCACCCATTACCGTGCAACCTAACAAAGCATACTCCTTGAGTCCGAATTTGCGCTCACTCCAGTCACCCACGACTTTTGATCTCTCCAACATCTTGTCGACTAGCTCTTCCTTGAGTGCCAAGATGCCGGTTGGGGCGCTCGCCGCCCATGACTTGTGCCCGCTCGAGACGATGATATCCGCGCCCAGCTTTTTTCCATCGATTGGCATCACCCCCGCCGTGTAAGCCGCGTTCAGCAGGAAGGGCACTCCATATTTTTTACATATTTCCCCCACGGTCGCGGCATTGTTTAGGTTGCCGTAGATGTAATCGACGTGGGTGAGTAGCACCACCGCGGGGAGCTTTCCAGTCTCTCGCTTGACCTCCTCTATTTTATCAGCGTACGCATCCAAGTCGAGCTTGAACTCAGGAGGACCGCTGTGGGGAACCTCCTTGATCTTGAGTCTGGCGAGTTCAGCAGCTATGTAAGTTGAGTAGTGAGCAAGGCTGTCGACGATCACGTAGTCACCGGGTTCCCCCAAGGTTGTGAATGTTATGAACTTCGCCTCTCTGCAGCGCGTAACTACTCGAGCTACATCCATGTTTAAAAATTCAGCCAAGTCCCGCATGAACTGGGCTATGGGAGGGCGCTCGATCGCGTCGAGCCTCGCTGCTTTCGGCGGGCACCAGTCGCAGGTCGAGTAACCGTCACCGAACTCGAGCAGGGCCTTCCGCGCCTCTGGAGTCAGCACCCCTCCCCGCTGGATGGGGTTAAGGTTGATGTAGCGTTCTTCCTTGAACTCGCGCTTCAGACCGAGGTATCGCCCGAGCCTTTCCTTTGGTATCCGAGGCATACACATCTCACCTGCCCTGTCTGCCGCATACTTGGCAGCTAGGGTCTTGGTTGACTTTTATCTCGTCGAAGGTCATATCCATGCCGTTAAATATTAACATTCTACCTACAAGGGGCTTGCCCACCCCTGTTATGAGCTTTATCGCCTCCATTGCTTGCAGGCACCCTATCACCCCCGGAGTCGCTCCGAGCACTGGAAAAAGGGGTTTCTTCGGTGGTTCCTTGGGTATCGCACACTTCAGGCACGGGCCCCCGCCTGGCAGGATTGTCATTAGCTGCCCCACTAAACCTTCGACCGCACCATGGATGAATGGGACGCGGTTTCGCACGCATGCCTCGTTGAGTAAATAACGTGTGTGATAATTGTCCATACCATCAACAACGACATCCACCCCTTTGGTGAGTCGGTTCACGTTTTCGGAAGTTATCTGTTCAAATATGGCGTCGACTTTGATGTTTGAATTCATCGTCGTCAACTTCTCGGTAGCAGATTCCACTTTTAACCGGCCTACATCTGGCCCCCAGTGCAGCATCTGTCGATTGAGGTTGCTGAGTTTCGCCCGTTGCGAATCTATGATCGTAAGGTGGCCAACCCCTGCAGTGGCCAAATAACTCGACGCTGGACTCCCGAGCCCACCAATACCGGCCACAACTACATGGGCGGCCTTTAACTTGCGCTGTCCGGTCTTGCCGAAGCCATTAATAATCATCTGGCGGCTGTATCGCCCAAAATCCTCCGGCGTAAGCTAACCTCCAGCAACTGGTGGAAATATCGCCACCAAAGCTCCATCTTTCAGTGGCGTGTTGAGTCCTTGGAGAAAATCTAGCCTTCTGCCATTCACCAAAATGTTCACAGTTTTGCGGAGTTCTCGCGTGTCGGAGGAGTAAAGTCGTTCGGCTAGCTTTTTTCCAAACCTGCTGACGAGCTCGTCAAGGAGGGAAGTGACGTCGTTTACTCCCTCAATGCTCGCCTGTTTTTTCTCGGTAGCTTCACGGAATCCAGCGAAGAATTTCGCGGTGACTGCCATCGATTTCCCATCTCACATTGAAGTTCTATAAAATTAATGCCTGCTCTAGCCCGTAATCTTGATATTTTTTCCGGGTGTTGGAGAGTTCTTGGGATTCTGGCGATACCTGAATTAGCTCAGGGAGCTTGCCCCAAGTGCCAATGTGTTCTCTCCTCACGATCAGACAGCCCCTAATTTCTCGAATGCGCTTGGCCCGGCTCAGCCCCTGCTCGATCGAAGATTTGAGGTCTTCTCCCCTAACTGCGTTCGCTATTGAGGTAGCTGCCGCGTCCGCCACCGAGGTCTCGCATGCAACTGCGACGACGGCATCTGCTTGCCCAAAGCTCAGCGAGTGACCGGTCGTTCCCGAGCTCGTGCAGATACCTATCGGCAACTCCACAGCCCGAACAAGAAATCCTATTTTTCCGGAGTTCTGTGTATCACCCGCGAAGACCCCTACACGGAAATCTCTAGCGCCAATTATGGCTATGTCTCCTCCGTTTTCCACCAGCACGTTTTCGGCGCCCGCGCTTCGCGCTGCTTCAGCCGCGACCTGTGAGATGGCTCCGGCAACAGCTGCGAAGGGTCCTATCCCTGCGAGCTCACCTGCCCTCAGCATGAGTTCGATGACCCTTGGACGCGCTCCCTCTAGCCTCAGAGGCTCAAGCGACCATCGAAACTCCGGGTGCGCGAGGACGTATCGCTCGATCTCGCATCGGGCCTGTAGGCTGGCGTCGATCGCAGAATCTATCGTCCGCTCATCGTCGCACTTTATGTGGAGGTTTGTCTCCTTGAAGGACCAAGTTTGCGAGTACATTTGAATCACCTAGAACCTCGATAGCTTGAGCGCTCGCACCGGGCATGATGGTACGCAGAGCTCGCAGTAAATACACTTGTCCTCGTCGAGCTCGACCGATTTGTCGTCAGTCATGTAAAGCGCGCCGGTCGGACAGAGTGAGAGACATGCCCCGCAGTCGAAGCATGAATCGCGGTCGAGCTCGATTGCACGCTTAATCTCTTGGACCTCGACGCCTTTTCGCTTGAACAGCGCGATTGTCTTATCAACCTCTTTGTCGGGAGCATCGATTGAAAGCAGTATCTCTCCACCTTTTGTGCTGAGTTCAGCGTACAGAATATTGGGCAGGATCTCAGTTTTTTTGATTACTGATGCTAAAATGGGCTCTGTGGCTTTCTGAGTGGAGTACCTCAATAGCACCTTTCGAGTCATCTTCCTCGTCCCCCCAACAACTTAGATAGATCCTGATTCGTCAGGATTCCTCTGAGCTCGCCCCGGGCGTTTATCACAGGAACTCCAGAGATTTTGTGTTTTTCAAGTTTCCTCGCCACGGCATCGACTGGCTCGTCCTCAGTTGCCGTGATGACCTTGGAAGTCAGAACCTCTGACAATTTCTTCTTACCAGTCCCGACTGCCACGGCGATGTCCCACGAGGTCGCGATTCCCACGAGTCTCCCTTTGGCATCTACGATCGGGAGATGGTCGAAGTTGCGCTTAGCGAATATCTTTGCTGCGCTGGCGATTGAGTCGCTTGGCTTGGCGGTCACCACCTCTCTCGTCATCAAATTCCTGACAAACGGGACGGCTGTGATTTGTTTCATCGGCTTGAACACTTGATCGGTGGACAGCCCTTCCACGGGTTGGGAAAGGAAGAATCGCTTTTCTTCAATCCACTTCTTTAGGACGCCAGAGATTTCTCTCGCCCACTTCAGGCTGCTCAGGGGGCTGACGAGTACTTCATTGCCATTGATTTCAACCTTCCCAGATTTCAGTTCAGAGTAGGTCACCTCCCTAAGGATTGGACGGCCCCTTCGAGGAGCCCCGTAGTCGGTGAGATCTGTTTTTATCTCATCATCGCTGACGCCAGTTGTCTTTGCAACTCGCTCGTTTATGATTGGAATTGGAATTCCCAAGCCGACGTAGAGCGAAGTCCCGTAATTTTCGATTGTTACTCCCCTGATGTAGCGTGCATCCATCTCTTTCAAGTTCCCGATGGTCATGATGGTGCCCATTGTCTTGGTGGGGGCGTGTTGAGTGCCCTCCCAGAAGATGTAGCCTTGAGCACCCCCTAGGAAGATTCGCGTTCCAATCCCGATTGTTTCGTAGTTGGGGTCGTTGTGGAGCGGGCTTAGGCTGCCGGATCCCGAGTATGTCACGTTACCGTAGTTTGGCAGCAGGGTTCCCATGTAGGTGTATATCGTTTCATCACGCGAGTTCGTGGCCGCGACGTAGCGCTGGTAGGCGTTGCGTGGGTTGCATAGGACAGCCTGATTTATGTCGTCCTTGGTTATGGTGGTCTCGAGCTCCTTGCGTGGATAGCAATCGGTGCCATACGCGATTGCCCTGACATCGATTTTTTTACCTCTAATCAAATCTTCGATAACGTGCCCGCCGCCGTACTCAAAGCCGTGGGTCTCGCTGAGCTGGGTGGCGCCTATGTAAGCATCGACGGCCGCAACGCCGGCGTAAGCTTCGACATCGTTGAGCCAGACACGCTGCATTTTAATCGGCGGATCAGCATGCCCGAAGTTCAGCCAAGCTCCCGAGCTACACATCGCTCCGAATGTACCCGTGGTGACGATGTCCACTTCTTTGGCAGCCGCGACTTCACCCCTTTCTCTCACGATCTCCACCATTTCCTCCGCTGTCACGACCACCGCATCGCCACGCCTGATCCGGTCGTTTATCTCGGCCACCGACTTGTTCACTTTGGTTTTAGTCAGTCCAATACCCCCTATTTCAGGAACCAATGATAAATACTGCTATTTATATTTTTTGGATTAAAAAATTACTCACAGGAATATCTCTAACCTTCTAGCGTTCAGGGTATCAGCTATAGTTTTTTGGCTCTTTTCCACGGCATCTGCAGCCTCTTGCCCGAGTGAGTAAAGAAAAAGTGGATGTCCAAATTTCTCGGTGAGGTACGGTAACATGGCGTCGAGGACCTCTTTAGCTACTTGGGTTGTTGTGCCATTGTCTAAGTAAGCTCTCATCGCCATTCCTAATGTATAATGGTGTTATATTATTAAGAATATTTACGCGGCCGGCAAGCATCTATGATCGGATTAATCACGCGCAGCCTTCCCGGACATCATTCCCACATTAAGTCAATCTCGCAGGGGTTTCTCTAGCATTTTGCATACTTCTCAGGGTTCTCCTCGAAGCTTGTCTTGCATGCAGGGGCGCAGAAGTAGTAGGTCTTGCCCTTGTACTCCGCCTTGTGCTCAGCCGTTGCCTCGTCCACGTCCATTCCACACACGGGATCCTTTGCCATTCTCCACCTCCTTTTATTTTTCAGATGAGTAAGAAGGTTGAATCTTGGCCCGCCTCAACAGATTAGCGTTGCTCACCACGCTCACCGAACTCGTCGCCATCGCCAGCTCCGCTATGACTGGGTGGAGCAGCCCGAAGATCGCAAGGGGTATCGCCGCCGTGTTATAGCCGAATGCCCAGAAGAGGTTCTGTTTGATCTTGCGGAACGTCGCCCGGGAGAGCTTTGTCGCGCTGACCACGCTCGAGAGGTCGCCGCGCACTAGGATGACGTCGCCAGCCTCGATTGCGATATCGGTGCCCGTACCGATCGCGATTCCAACGTTCGCTTGGGTAAGTGCGGGAGCATCATTGATTCCATCCCCCACCATCGCCACCATCCCGACCTCCCCTTGCAGGCGCTTGATTTCTGCAACCTTCTGATCGGGCAGTACTTCCGAGAGCACGCGGTCAATGCCGACCTGTCGTGCGATGGCGTTGGCAGTGCGAGGGTTGTCGCCGGTAATCATGACCGACTTGAGCCCCATCTTGTGTAGCTCTTTGATCGCCTGCACCGAGTCTTCCTTCAGCGTGTCGGCCACCGCGCAGACCCCAGCGAGCTTCTTACCCGAAGCGACGAGTACGGCGGTCTTGCCCTCGTCTTCAAGGCGCTTCAGTTCACCCTCAAGTGGATCGACGTTTATACCGGCCTCCTTCAGTAAGAGCCGATTTCCAACCAAGATTTGCTTTCCATCGATGGTGGCTCGAACGCCCTTCCCTCTCACCGCCTTGAATCCCTTGAGCTTCGCGGGCTCGACCTTCTTGGCGCGTGCTCCCTCAACTATGGCCTTGGCGATAGGGTGCTCGGAGCCAGCCTCGACACTCGCTGCCAGCCTCAGGACCTCGTGCTGAGCGAAATCCTTTGTCGTGACGACATCGGTCAGTGCTGGCTTTCCTTGGGTGATGGTGCCTGTCTTATCGAAGACGATCGTGTGCACGTCCTTGAGCGTCTGAATTGCCTCACCCTTACGGATTATGATCCCGTTTTCTGCACCCAAGCCGCTCCCGACCATCAGCGTGGTAGGCGTCGCCAGACCAAGGGCGCAGGGGCAGGCGATGACGAGTACGGCGACCGTGGCGAAGATTGCGAGGGTGAACATACCCAACGTTGGGTCAACCCAAGGTAGGAACGATTGTGCCCAGTTGGCGATTCCCCCTATGAAACCCGGCACGACCATCCACAGAATGAAAGTCGCCGTAGCGATCAGCAACACGGCTGGCACAAAAAAGCCGGTGACCTTGTCCGCGAATTCCTGAATTGGAACCTTGGTCCCTTGGCACTCTTCAACCATTTTAATTACTTGGGCGAGGAAGGTGTCTTTTCCGACTTTCGTGGCCTTGATCTTGAGCAGGCCATCTTGGTTGACCGTGGCGCCTATAGCCTCGCTCCCCTTCTTTTTATGCACGGGCATTGACTCGCCCGTCGCCATCGACTCGTCGACTGCACTTTCACCCCCAATGACCACCCCATCGGTCGGGATTTTCTCGCCTGGGCGTACGATTATCACATCGTCGACCTTCACTTCCTCGATTGGAACTTCCTTCTCCTTGTCCTTAACGAGAATGCGCGCAGATTTGGCTTCGAGCATTAGAAGCTTCTTAATAGCTTGGGATGCCCTACCCTTGGCCTTGGTCTCGACGTATCTGCCGGTGAGATTGAATGCCATAATCATCGCGGCAACGCCGGAGTAGTTCAGGATGGGAATTCCGAAGAATATGGGTGGACCAGTGAGGAAGGCTATTGTAGTTCCCATGGCAATGAGAACATCCATATTAGTAGATTTATGATAAATCGTTTTTGCAGCTGCACGAAGCGTTGGTAGGCCCACCCAGAAAATCACAGGCACGGCGAGCAGGATAATCCCCAAATTGTAAATTTCCCAGTTCGGCCAGGTCACGCCGAAAATCATCTCGGGGAGCATCCAGAGGATGATAGGGATGGTGAAGCCCCATGCCACCAACATACGCACTCGAGCTCGCTGCATCTCTACCAATGATTTGTCGACTTCCTTCTCCTCGCTTATATCGTAGCCAACACTTTGGACGGTCTTTCGGAGGTCCATCAGCGTCGCAACTTCGGGGGCGTATTCAACCGTTGCCTTTTCGGTCGCAAAATTGACACTGGCACGGCGAACTCCTTTCACGCTTTTAAGCGCTTTCTCGATCTTGGCCGCGCATGAAGCGCAGGTCATCCCAGTGAGCTTGAGGCTTATCTCGCGGGTTCGTTCGTCCTCATGCGTGATGCCTATGGGTTCATAACCTGTCCCCCGAATGGTTTCCCCGATTTTTTTGATGCTGATCTTTTTAGAATCGTATTCCACAATGCCTTTCTCAGTAGCGACGTTGACGTTCGCACTGATAACCCCCGGCTGCTTTTTCAGAGCCTTCTCGATGGTTTTGCCACAGCTCACGCAGCGCATACCAGAAATCTGGATGGTGGTCTTCTTTTTGCCCATGTGGACTATGTGAATATTATGATGTTATAATGTAAAAAATTAGGTGAACCTCAGCAAGCGGAAATGGGTCACTTAGCTTATATGGGTGTAAAAACTCCATTTCAAGGTGAGAAAATGGAACATTGGGATTTAATCGTCATCGGAGCGGGGCCAGCTGGACTAACCGCCGGCATATACGGCATTCGAAGCGGACTTAAAACCCTAATCCTCGAGGAGAAAATTCCTGGGGGGGCGGCCGCAGAATGTCCCCTTATTGAAAACTATCCAGGTTTTCCCTCCATCAGCGGTCAAGAGTTGATTAGCAAAATGGTGGAACATTGCAAGAAATTAGGGGCACCGATTAATCAACTCGAGAAGGTCGTTGAGCTGGACATCAAAGGTGAGAAAAAGGTGATGAAAACCGAAAGAACCACATACACGGCTTCCGCGATCATCATCGCTTCTGGCTGCCATCACCAGGAGCTCGGGGTGCCTGGCGAAAGCGAGTTTCGCGGCAGGGGGGTCAGCTATTGCGCGGTTTGCGATGGTGCCTTCTTCAAAGGTAAAAGGGTAATCGTTGTGGGCGGAGGAAATTCGGCAGCTGTTTCTGCTATATTCCTATCGAACCTAGCGTCTGAAGTTAAGTTGGCCCACCGAAGAGTTCGACTGAGGGCGGAGGAAGCTCTCGTAAAAGATTTGGGGGGGCGAAAGGTGAAGGTCCTGTGGAATACGGAGCTCAAGGAAATTAAGGGCGACACCAAGGTTAAGAGCGTCCGCCTGTTCGACAACAAAAATGGCGGGACCAAAGAAGTGAAAATCGACGGCGTATTCATCCAGGCGGGGGAAATCCCCAACAGCCAAATCGCAAGGGAAGCAGGAGTAAAGGTGGACGATAGCGGCTACATCATCGTGGACGAGCAACAGAGAACTAACGTTCGAGGCGTGTATGCCGCAGGCGACGTGACTGCAGGTCGCGTGAAACAGGTGGGAGTGGCTGTTGGGCAAGCAATCGAGGCGGTTATCGATGCCTTTGGTTGCATTAAGAAGCCCTATTACTACAAGGGCTGATCTAACCAGCGAACTAAAGATGGCGTGCTCATGGCCGCTAAGCTGCTTGAGTTAATGTCGCTCGAACGGAAGCTGCTCTCAAAAATTTTTGCTGAAAAGGCTCGTAGTTGAGGGGCGCGTCAAAGCTGAGATGGAGGAACTCAAAAAGATAGGACTTTATGACATTCGCGGATTTTTGAATAAGTAAAATCGTGCAAAAGGCGTGATGTTTTAAAGCGAGCCGTTGAAATTAATGTGGAGGTAGGCGAATGGTGGATGCGTATAGCTTAATATCTGCCGAACCGGGAAAGACGGCAGAGGTTTTCCGGAGGATCAAATCTATCGAGGGCATCAAGAAGGCGGAGACCGTCGCGGGCCCCTATGATATCGTCGCTCGGATTGAGATCGACTCGCTCGAACAGTTGACCAAAATTATTTTTGGCGAAATTCGGAGCACCCCAGGCGTCACTAATACTACGACGCTGATCGTGGTAGGGTTGTAATGGCTCTTGAGATAATCGGTATCGTCGGACTTCACGGTTCTGGGAAGAGCGAGGTGGCTAAGGCTCTTTCTGAATTTGATGTCACGAGTATTCGGATGGGCGACATTGTCTGGGAGGAAGTCAAGCGCCGGGGTCAAGAGATCAACGAATCGACCGTCGCGGCAGTTGCGAACGAGTTCAGGAAGCGTGAGGGCTTGGGCGTGATTGCCAAGCGATGTGTCCCGCTGATTGAGTCTCGGGGGAAGGGAAAGCAGGCAGTCGTCGTTGATGGAATTCGTGGTATAGCTGAGGTTGACGAGTTCCGCCGCTCCTTCGGCGACAGCTTTCATTTACTTGCGGTTTGGGCGAGCGAACACACCCGCTATTCCCGCGTTGCCTCCCGAGGGAGAGTCGACGATGTGATAGAGTTAAAATCATTTCGAAAGAAGGACCGCCGTGAGCTCAGCTGGGGTTTGGGTGAGGCGTTCGCGCTCGCAGATTTCATCATTGTGAACGAGGGAACACTCGATGAACTTCATAATCGTGCGGTCAAACTTTTTGAGAACTTGGTTGGTGGCAAGGCTTGAGGTTGCTGGTCGAGGTCGAGGTAAAGCCGACTGAAGATAAGGAAAAGGTTGAAGCAGCGGTAAAGAAAATATTTCCCACCCTTGAGCTCAGCCAAAATGAAAATTCACTAGTTGGGAAATCCGTCCGCGCGGAGTCGCTTGACCGATTGCATCAGCTTTTGAGAGGACAAGCCATCCGTGACTCAGCCCGCTCAGTGATGCTCCGAGGCAGGCGAGGAAATTTGGTACAATTCATGTTAAATAAGCAGGTGGCTTTCGTCGGGAAAGTGAGCTTTACTGGAGGCGAGTCCCCGCTAGGCCCCATCGTCGTGACGCTGGAGGCTCCGGACATCGAACGTTTGATTGATTACCTCGCTCCTCGAACGCGGGAGGAAAAGCCCATCCGCGAGATCAGATATTGACAAACAGCGCAAGCAGGGCTCCCAGCAAGTAGTATCCGATGGCATTATAGCCCTCGAACAGAAAAATTTTTGTTACGAGTTTAGGGGGCTTTCGTTTTAAAAACCTCCAAGGTCTGACCCCACGATTCATCAGGTAAAGCTCGAGGGGGTCTATAACCGCGAGTACGAATAGGATCAAAAGTAAAGCCGTCAAGAAGTCCGAGAACCAGCAGATGATGAAGCCAGCTGGCAGGTATCCAACCCACCGTTCGACCGTTCCAAGCTTCGCGTGGCTTATCGGAACGCGAACTCCAAGTGAGCGGTAATACGTCACGATTTGCTTGAGCGCGAAGACATCGATGATTGGGAGCAGCCAGAGCAATACTTGTAACATATAAAAAACTTAAATTTGATTGTAAATGTATCTAGTGGGGAGGGTCGGGTGTGTACAAGATAATCACTAAAAGGGAAATAGCCCCGAATATCATTTCATTAGAAGTCGCTGCCCCGCTGATCGCAAAGAGGGTCAAGCCGGGACAGTTTATAATTTTGTTGGTCGATGAAAGAGGGGAACGAATTCCAGTGACCATTGCCGACTACAATCGAGAAAATGGGCGGATACGAATTATATTCCAAGTAGTAGGTAAGACTACAGCTCAGCTCTCTCAAATGAATGAGGGGGATGAACTTTTTGCGCTTGTCGGGCCCCTAGGCAATCCATCCGAAATCGACAATTATGGAACCGTGGTAACCGTGGGGGGAGGAACGGGTATCGCCAGCGTATACCCCATAACACGGGAACTAAAAGAAGCTGGCAACCGGGTCATCTCGATCATCGGCGCAAAAACAAGAGATTTGATTATCATGGAAGATGAGATAAGAAAAGCCTCCACTGAGCTTTTGGTTACTACCGATGACGGAAGTTACGCGAGGAAGGGTTTCGTAACGGAGATTTTAGATGAAGTGTTGCAAAAGGAGAAGGACGTGAAAAAAGTGTGGGCCATTGGTCCTGCCCCAATGATGAAGGCCGCATCTGAGGTTACTAAGCCGCATGGGATAGAAACAATCGTCAGCTTGAACGCTATCATGGTGGACGGAACGGGCATGTGCGGCTCATGCAGGGTTACCGTGAATGGTGAGACGAAGTTTGTCTGTGTGGATGGTCCAGAGTTCAATGGACACTTGGTTGACTGGCCAGAGTTCATGAACCGACTAGCGCGATATGAGAAGATGGAAAAACACTCTTTCGAAGCTTACAGAAAAGTATGTGGGGAAGAAAATGGCTGAAATGATACCCACCCCTGAGCGAATGAAAAGGTCTCAGCGCCCGATGCCCGAGCAAGATCCTAAAAAAAGGGTCTGCAATTTTGACGAAGTGCCGCTAGGATACACTACCGAAGACGCCATCTACGAGGCGCAGAGGTGTTTGCAATGTAAACCTGCGCCATGTGTGGAGGGCTGTCCGGCTGAGATTCACATCCCCCAGTTCATCCTTAAGATAGTTGAGGAGGGTTTCGCTAGCGCATATCTTGAAATATTAAAAACAAATAGCCTCCCCACCATGTGTGGAAGGGTTTGTCCACAGGAGGAACAATGCCAGCGCGCATGTGTTTATAATAAAATGGGCAAGCCGATTTCCATAGGGAGGCTGGAACGTTTTGTCTCCGATTGGGCGAGAAAACATGATACAAAGGAGAAATTGCCGGATAGTAAAAAGAAGAGTAAACTGGTTGCGGTGGTGGGTTCTGGACCAGCCGGGTTGACTTGTGCAGCAGACCTAGCGAAGATGGGTTATGATGTAACGATATTCGAGGCGCTTCATAAAACGGGAGGTGTTTTAACTTATGGCATTCCTGAGTTCAGATTACCTAAAAAAATTGTGGGATATGAAGTAGACAAAATTAAAGATCTTGGCGTGAAAATCGTAACAGATTTCGTGGTGGGGCTTACAAAAGGCGTCGATGAACTAGCTGGGGAGTTTGACGCAATATTTCTCGCGAACGGCGCTGGCGCACCCCAGTTTATGCACATCCCTGGGGAAAATTTAAACGACGTATATTCTGCCAACGAATTCCTGACACGTTCTAATCTCATGAAGGCTTACAAATTTCCCGAATTTGACACACCCATCAAGGCGGGTAAAAAAGTGGTTGTCATAGGGGGCGGGAATGTGGCTATGGATGCCGCGAGGACCGCTTTGAGGCTGGGTGCGAAGGATGTGCATGTGGTTTACAGAAGGACCAAAGAAGAGGCGCCAGCTAGGGCGGAAGAAATTGCCCATGCTGAGGAAGAGGGTATAGTGTTCGATTTTCTTACTCTGCCCGTGAGGATTCTGGGTGATGAGAAGGGCAACGTTACCGGAATGGAATGTATTAAGATGCGACTGGGAGAACCAGACGAATCTGGGCGAAGAAGACCGCTTCCCATCGAGGGATCGAATTTCGTCATGCAAGTGGACATGGTTATCTGCGCAATTGGGACGGCAGCGAATCCTATCGTTGCGAGAAGTGCAACTAGCGTACAAACAAACAAACGTGGATATTTTATAGTAGATGAAAAAACGCGTGCAACAAGCAGAGAAGGGATATTCGCAGGAGGAGATATCACTCGTGGGTCGGCGACGGTGATTTCAGCGATAGGGGATGGGAAAAAAGCTGCTAGGGCTATAGACCGCTATCTTTCTTCAGGCGGCAGCTTGAGGAAAAGTAAAAAATAATAATTTCGCCAACATTCTCTCCGTATTTTTTTAAGGAGCATGGAATGAGGATTAAAGAATAATTAATGCCGTGCGTAAAAATTAAGGTTCTAGCGCGTTAGGCGATGTGGTCGACCTTTTTATAGAGCTTCCTTTGGAAACGGTGTTTTAATCCATTATTAACTATAAACTAAATCCAACCACGAGTTTTCATTGCGTCAGCAACTCTCTTAACAGCGACTACGTAAGCAGCCTGTCGCATGTTTACATTGTATTCTTTAGAAGCTTTCAGTACCGAAGAATACGCAGCCGTTATTTTATTCTTTAAACGTTCGTGAACTTCTTTTTCACTCCAATAATACATGTAGAAATTCTGCACCATCTCAAAGTAGGAAACTGTTACTCCGCCAGCATTGCATAAGAAATCAGGTATCACATGAACACCATTTTTGTATAAAATATCATCAGCTTCCGGTGTAGTTGGACCATTGGCCAACTCAGCAACGATTTTGGCTTTGATATTTGGCGCATTCTTTCCAGTGATAACATTTTCTAAAGCAGCAGGGATGAGTATATCCACTTCGAGCTCTAGGAGTTTTTCATTGGAAATAGGTTTAGTATTTGGGAAATTAATTACTGAACGTGTCTTAGCCTTGTGCTCACGAACTGCCTCCGAGTCAAGACCCTCCTTGCTGAATATACCGCCCTTGCTATCGCTTACAGCAACTATCTTAGATCCGAAAAGAGTTTTGGCAAGATATGCTGCATAATACCCCGCATTACCGTAACCTTGCACGGCAATAGTAGCTTTCTTAAGGTCTATCCCGCAAACTTTTGCCGCTTCACGAACTGTGTGTAGACCACCCCGGGCTGTTGCATCACCGCGTCCGGCAGAACCACCTACGCCGAGTGGTTTACCGGTGACGACACCAAATCGATTTTTTCCAGCGATTTTTGAGTATTCGTCCATCATCCAAGCCATTACCTGAGGGTTGGTGTAGACATCGGGTGCGGGAATGTCTTTATCCGGACCAATAAATTGCCCCACCTGATTTATGTATGCCCGACTCAAACGTTCCAACTCACCTTGGGACATTTCTTTAGGGTTGCAGATTACCCCACCTTTTGCCCCCCCAAGAGGCAAGTCAAGAAGAGCACATTTCCATGTCATCCAAGCTGCAAGTGCCCGCACTGTATCGATTGTTTCATCGGGATGGAATCGAATTCCTCCTTTTGTTGGGCCTCTCGCATCATTGTATTGAACCCTGAACCCCTGGAATACTTTGATAGAGCCGTCATCCATGCGGATCGGCAAGGATACGTGAAGTTCACGCATCGGGACTCGAAGGATTTCATGTACATTAGGGTCTAACTTTAGAATCTTTGCACACTTATCCAACTGTTTTTGCACGACCTCGAACGGGTTAAGTTTTGTCATTTCTTTTGTCACCTTCCCTAATTTTAATCTAAATATTTTTTTACCTCGAATATTTATGAATTGGCTTTCCTATATCCTTTATCATGAAAGAAATAAATAGCACTGCGCTACAGGAACGTTATGAATTAGGGGGGCGGGCGCATACAAGAAATAAAGTTAAGGAGGTAATTCTATCAAACAGGAAAAGTTATATTTCAGTTGTAAAAAAGTTTTTGAAATCGGGCAAAAAGGTATGAATATCCTTGGACAAATCAGAAGAAGAGTATAATGGATGGTGGGTGAGATTTTGAGACCAACAAAAGCTGAATATTATTTGGGGATTGCAAAAGCCGTATGTCTCAGATCTCCATGTTTGAGGAGAAAGTTTGGGGCTATCGTAGTCCGCGAGGATGTTGTGGTAAGCTCTGGATATAACGGCCCAGCCCGAGGAGTGATCAACTGCTCCGAGGTTGGTTGTATTAAAGATGAGCTAGATTTGCCCCACTACTCGAGCTATGATGAATGCCCGGGAGTCCACGCCGAAGAGAATGCAATCTTGAATGCAGCGAGGCATGGGGCAAACGTCCTAGGTGGAATTCTTTACGTTTTAGGGCAAAATGCGAATGGTTCGCTAACTGAAGCTAAACCGTGCAATAGATGCAAGCGGGTGATAATCAACGCGGGCATTAAAGAAGTTGTAATAAAAAAATCAGATGGAAGCATAGCAAAAATTGATGTCTCGGAATGGGCGAGCGAAGATACCAAACGATACCTAGAGCGAATGGAAGAAGTTCGAAAAACAAAAAAGGGAAAATAATTCCAACAACCAAATTTTTCTCGCTTTTTGCCACCTTACCTGCAAAGTTTTGGGGAGGTGCTTTGAACTCCTAACCTCGCTCAAGATTTAAGCGAAAATTCAAATACCTGAAATTCGATTAAAATTGGGCGATGACGAGAAGAGGATTATGCGACTTCAGATGAGCTAAACTTCCACCCGAGCCCTCTATTCTTGAAACTTCACATCGAGCTCCATCAGGTCGCGTGCCACGACGGTGTTAGAGAAAATTCGTTGTGCTTGTTTGAGGAGGATTGAATCATCTTTGTAGCGCGGACTCACGTGCAGGAGCACGAGTTGTTTCACGTTCGCCCGCTTGGCAACCTTGGCAGCCTCACTTGGGGTCGAGTGTGTGTTCTCCGCCGCTTTGTCCGCAAGTTCGTCGGAGAGCGTGCAGTCGTGAATGAGAACATCAGCATCGCGCGCGAGTTTGATGATACTCTCACATGGGCGGGTGTCACCAACATAAACAATCTTTCGTCCGGCTCGAGGGGGACCCATCACCTGCTCCGGTTTGACAACGCTCCCGTCGCGCAGTCTAATGCTTTTGCCTGACTTCAGGCGGGAGAAATCTGGGCCTGGTTTCACGCCTAACGCAACCGCTTTTTCAGGATAAAACTTGCCCGGGCGCTGGTCCTCAACCAAGGCGTAAGCAAGCGAGGGCACCGAGTGCTCGGCATCGGAAGTTAGGATGCGGTATCCCCGGCGTTTGACTTCCTCCTCCGGCTCCAGCTCGTGCACTGCTACCTCGAAGGTGAGGGTGTAGTGGGGAATTTGGAGGTATCTCTTAATGCGTTTACTCTCACCACGGGGACAGTAAACTTCGAGCTTTCGTTCTCGGTCCAGCAACGACATCGTCTGCACGAGCCCGGCGAGTCCAAGGAAGTGGTCGCCGTGCAAATGGGTTATGAAGATTGCGTTGATCTTTAGGGGACTGAGCTTTGCTCTGGTCATCTGGCGTTGCGTTCCCTCCGCGCAGTCGAAGAGCAGGAGTTCGCGTTCGTGCCGCAGGGCTATTGCGGGCAATCCTCGCTGGGGGGTTGGGATGCTTCCGCTGGTTCCTAGGAAGATGAGTTTCACCCTACTTCCTCCTGAATACGTAAATTCTTCTCGTCAAACTTCGGTGTACCCGCTGTTCGTGTTTTTCAATTGTTCGAAGTCCAGCGCTTACAGCTAATTCTTCAAGTTCTAACTCCTTGGGCGAGGTGATGCACGCGTACCCCTTGCGCCGGAGTACACCTGCGATTGAAGGTAACGCTTGTTCATAGAGATCCCTCAGTTGGGCCCCAGCCGTAGAGGCTTGGCGACCGAATGGGGGATCAGTTGCGACGGCATCGACCTCGAGTGCCGGTAGCTTGCGGGCATCCCCGACCATGAGCTGGAAGTCGACCACGCCGCTCGCCTCCAAGTTTTTTCGCGCCCCTTCAACCATCTCGCGATTGATGTCTATGCCAACGAGTTTCGCCCCGATTAACCCCGCCTCGAGCAGGATGCCGCCCACACCGCAAAATGGATCTAATAGCATGCCACCTCGAGGGGTCCGAGCGAGGTTGATCATGCAGCGGGCGAACGAGGGCATAAGGGTACTAGGGTGGAATGCAGGCCTGAGCGTTGGCTTGCGTCGCGCGAGCTGGCGGCGGTTCACTCTCGCAGTCGTTATCCCAAGCGTGCACTGCTCCCCAGTCAATACCCCCAAGAGCTCGATATCGGGGTGGGCCAAATCGACCTTGAACTCGACCTCTTCCGCGATGGTGTTAGCAATAGTCTTAGCGAGTTTCAGCGTATCGATTTCTGGTGAACTCCGCTTCACGCGCTTCAGATGCACCGCGAAGCTTTTTCCATGGGGAACAAGATCCACAATGTCAGAGCTTCCCACGGACTCGAGGATATCCTCCTTGCTTGCGTGAGCAGTGCAGAGGTGTACGCATATCTCGCGGCACATCGCTAGACGCGAGGCGAGCACCTCCGGGCTAGCCTTTGTTTCAGCGACTAGCACTTGGTTGAGCTGTTCAAGCACCCGGTAGGCGCGGTGCTCGGCCTTGATTGCGGCTACTGCTTCAGCCGTTGGCAATGTTGGATGCTCGCCTGAGAGCACGAACATTAGTCTTTGCATGTTAAAACCCTTGATGGATAGCCCCTGCGATAAGGGGGGCAACTGAGACCACACTTGTCCGGTGCTCGATGGTGTCGGTGGCAATGACTGCTTGCACGTCCACCTTCAGAATCTTTTGTAGGGCATCCCCCGCGAGCACTGGATGGGTACAGGCAGCATAGATTTTGTGCGCTCGTTGGCGTCGAAGGATTCGTGTTGCCTCGATGATGGTGCTGCCCGTGCTGATAATGTCATCCACCAAAACCACATCCCGCTTTGCGACATCGAGGTGTTTTGGTTGGATAGTGGTCTTCTTCGGGGGCGCTCTCCGCTTCTCTAAGTAATCATAGTCGGCCTTCAGCTCGACAGCTACCCTTCGAACGCGCTCAAGTAATCCTTTGTCAATCCCTAGGATGATGGGGTCTTGGAGCTTGAGTTTGGCAAGGTATTGTCCTAGCAAGGGAATCGCAGTGAGGTTGTAGGTTGGGATTGAAAAATTCTGTATGACTCCATCATTATGCATGTCTACGGTGAGGAAGTCGTCCGCCCCCGCGTGCTCGATGAGCTTACAGATAGTGTGGACGCTTGTAGCTTCTCCTGGCTTGAATCGCTTGTCCTGCCAGAGCGATGTGAGGTAAGGAACGGCAGCTGTAACGTGTCGAGCACCTAAATCCTTAGCGGCATCGAGCATCAGAAAGAGCTCGATGAGGTTGTCGTTCTGTGGCTGGCTGGTTGACTGAACAATGGCTACGTCTTTTCCCTCAAGTTTGGTGTCGAGGCGTACGTAGAGCTCGCCATCGGGGAAGTGTTTTAGCTCGGGCTTTAAAAGTGGGCACTTTAGCTGCGTTGCAACCCTCGCCGCGAGCTTAGGTGAGGCGGATCCAGCGATGATTATCAAGCTATCCCTGCGCAATTCTTTAGCGTGACGATTTAAAATATATGATTGGTGCCCCCATGTGGCGGGTCTTCAGACCTGATGCGGTGACGGTGCTCCGCGACCAAAAGGCACGAAAGTCGCTTTCACGCTACTTTGCGGTCGTGGAGCGCAAGCTCCCAGCACGCTTTTTAGTATGCAAGCGCGTGAAGGTGAAGGTAGACCTTTCGGTGAGCAATGGGGAACTCTGGAGGGCTCACGAACAAGGATTGAAGCAGTTTCGCAAGTTACTAGTCGATGTTGACGATGGTAAAGTCAAACTCAGTGATGTGAAACGGCCTAAGGTTTCGCTTCTCGACCTCAAGGTGGAGCTTGCCCGGAGGATTCTAAAGTCGTGCCACTTCTGCGAGCGTCGGTGTGGAGTAGATCGAACGGTTGGCAAGGGCGGTGTGTGTGGGGTTGGAGAGCGTTCACGCATAGCATCTGAGTTTATGCATCACGGCGAGGAGAGCGTTTTGGTGCCCTCATACACAATTTTCTTTACTGGCTGTACTTTTCACTGCCAGTTTTGCCAGAATTGGGATATTTCTCAATACCCGGACTCCGGTGTGGAAGTTTCGCCGCAAACTTTGGCTAAGCTTGCTGAGGGTGCTCGGAGGAATGGTGCACGGAACGTAAACTGGGTCGGAGGTAATCCTGATCCCAATCTCCACACCATCTTGGCGGCTTTAAACGAGTGCAAAACAAGCATCGCATCAGTTTGGAATTCTAATATGTATTACAGCTTGGAAGCCGCAAAATTGCTGTTTGGCACGCAGGATGTTTACTTAAGCGACTTTAAATGGTATGATAGCAACTGCGCGCTTAGATATTCGAAGGTGCCCAAATATCTTGAAGTGGTCTCACGAAATCATAGGCTTGCATTTGAGGATGCGGAGTTAATCATACGACATCTCGTCATGCCCGGTCACATCTCATGCTGTACCGAACCAATCCTAAAATGGATAGTGAAAAATTTGGGCCCGATGGTCAGGACGAACGTGATGAGCCAGTATCGGCCTATCTATCTAGCGGATAAATATCCTGAGATAAATAGGCGTATAACCTCAGAAGAGTACGAGAATGCCTTGAATATTGCCAAGGAAGTGGGGCTACAAAATCTTGAACCGTAATTTTCCTAAAATGTCTGATGGGAGTTTTCGTGAAATTTGCAAGTGTAAATGCAATGGTGGAAAAAAGAAATTTTTTGCACTTCTATAAGGCTTATTAAAACGGCCATCCAAGGCTCGTTCATGCAGGTCCACCAAGTTGGCGGCTTGGGCTTCGACTCCAACATCTATCTAATAATCGACGAGGTCATCGCACTCATCGACGCCGGAACAGGAATGAACTTTGAAACGGTCAAACGAAATTTGAGTAAGTTCAATCTAACAGCAAATGATGTCGAGCTCATCATCAACACCCACTGCCACTACGACCACGTGGGAGGCGACCGCGATTTTGTCGAGGCTGCGGGTTGTGAGGTGGCGATTCACGAGCTCGAGGCGGAGCTGCTTCGAAAAGGTGATCAGATTATTACACTTGCTGGTGGTCTCGGCAGAAGGCTCGAGCCCATTGAGGTAGCGCGCGAACTTCACGATGGTGATCGGGTTAAACTAGGGGAATTAATGCTTGAGGTTCTCCACACGCCCGGTCACACCCAGGGCAGCATAAGCCTTTACGAGCCCGAGCGAAAAATTTTGTTTTCCGGCGACACGCTTTTCTACGGCGGCGTTGGGCGCACGGACCTGCCGACCAGCGACGGGAAAGCGTTAGCTAATTCGCTACGGAGGCTTGCAAAACTTGAGCTGGAGCGGCTGTACCCCGGACACGGCCCGTTCGCCGAAAAGGGCGCACGCAGGCACGTGTTGGAAGCGCTCGAACTCTTCGGTTAGCGTTGGGCAATACCTCAAATAGTAAATTGGCTAAATTCTACTGATTTAAATGGGACCGCGCGATGTGTTGAACAAGCTGAAGTGGGGCGGCGAAGACGAGTTACAAAGTTCTCGAGTGACGATTTTGCATCGTGGCGCCCCAAACGATGAACGTGTCATCGAAGGTAGTGATATCCTCGGGCTTGGGCGTGGCTTCATGCGCGTAGCTTCGCCCGAGGGAGAAGTTGAAATACCTTATCATCGAATTTTGCAAATCGAGGCACGAGGTGAAATTCTCTGGCGGAAGACCTAGACATCACATAACTATCTTTATCAGAGCAGCGATTCCCGCGGTCGCTGCGGCAAACAATACCATCTTAAAGCCTGAGAGCGCGAGGTTCTCCCTCGAGACCCTGCCGATGTATATCCCTATGGAGAAGAAAAGCGCGAGTGTCACAGCTATAGACCACTCCAACGCCGGAAGCGCAGGCAGAATGAAAAACGGCAGTACGGGGATTACCGACCCGCCGATCGTCGCCAACCCATCTATCACGCTGCTCAAGAGGATCCTCTTCTCGGTCTCTCTGTGTAACTCGCTGTTCTTGATCGCGCCACGCTTGAGCATTGCTCGCTCGACCTTCTCCAGTTCCTTGTGGGCAACGGTTTTCTCGGCTGCAAATGCTCCGATGATATTTGAGAGCCCGTTCGCGATTCCGCCTCCAATCCCGGCGGCTACAATAATTCGAGCCGCTTCCGGACTTAGGCCGATAGCGATGCTGGCGCCGATAACTATACCGAGCGTGGACAGAGAACCGTCGATTAGACCACGGATAAAATGTCTGGCCATCGGGTCCAGGTTCCTCCGGTTTAATCTCAGTAGTAGCTCGTATTAATATCTCGCCGTCTATTTCACCTACGAGAGGTTGAGATGTGGTTCGATTTGCTCGTGATCGTGGTCTGCTTCGTGGTATTCGGACGCGCTTCGAACTACCTTATTAAAGGGCTGGCTTCGGTTCGGGCGGCTGAGCAGCATGGTGTCCCCAGAACTTTTCGCATTGATGGTGGTGACGACACTCATCACGACATTGCTCCCGCCGATATTCTCCAAGTTCGTCTCTAGGGATTGAGCCGATGGTGGAGGAATTTATTCTATACGTCCTCGCGTTCGTGGCAGCCATCGTGCTGATCGCCAAGGCGGCCAATGTTTTCGTCGACTCGGCGTGCGGAATCGCTCGAGCGCTCGGCGTATCCCAAGTGATAATAGCATTAACCCTTGTGGCTTTTGCGACCTCAGTCCCTGAGTTCTTCACCTCCACCATGGCGGCTTGGTTCGGCAACGTCGGCATCTCCTATGGGAACGTTGTCGGCTCCAACATCATCAACATCACTCCAATCTTGGCACTCGCCGCGATATTTGGTGTGGCTCAATTTAGGCGGGAGAGGCTCGGCGAAGGGATCATCATGTTGGCCGTTGGCGGAGCGCTCGCGGCGATGGCGCTAAACGGTGTGGTCGGGCGGGTGGAAGGCTTGCTCATGTTGGCTATCTTTGCGCTTTTCTTGAGGTTCGTGCTGAAGAGGGAGGCGAGAAAGATGAGGAAAAAAGTCCCAAGCGAGCAGAAGAGGTTGGGTAGGTCAATCCTCCTATTCATTCTGGGTACGGCCGGAGTGATTATTGGAGCTAGGCTGCTGATTTACTCCGGCGTAGGAATTGCTTTAGGTGTAGGTGTTCCAGAGGCAGCAATAGGTTTCACGTTGGTCGCCATCGGGACCTCAATCCCAGAGCTGGCCACTATAATCATATCCATTTCCAAGCGGTTGCCTGAGTTCTCCGTGGGCACCATCGTGGGCTCGAACATTTTTAACACTGCACTCATCATCGGCAGCGCAGCGTTGATAAGACCCTTGACGGTGGACTCCCAAGCGCTCTGGTTCAGCAACTCGGTGATGCTCGCCGCGATGGCGCTGTTATTGGGGTTCATGTGGATGGGGCGAAGATTGACGCGTGGTCAAGGGCTGGCGTTGCTCGCCTTTTACGCTTTTTACATCGCCGGGCTCGCGTTTCTGTACGCATCCTAGCCGCCCACCTCGCTGTAATTTTTCCTCCTTTTAAATGACTTTCACCTAAAGGCATGGCGGGGAGATGTCGAACAGTGTGGCTGCTTCGGATGTGATTCGGTCGATGATGCGTTCTGGGTTCTCCCACGATGAAATCTACGATGTGCTCGCGGGCACAGGGTTGCCGGGCGAGCAGATTCAGCTGCTCATCGACCGCGTGGCAGCGGAGTTTCAAGAGGCAAAGTTCGAGCCCCAGACTTCTCGATTGGGGGGCGAGGTCGAGAAGGTCTTCAGCGGGGCTTTTGAGGGACTACAGCACGATTTGTTTGAGCGCATCAATTCGGTTTCACGAAAGCTGGAGCTCGTGAGGGTGGAGCTCGAGAAGCTTGGTATGCGGGTAGTCGAGCTCCAAACCCTCGTTGAGCGAGGGCTGTTAAGTTCGGTTTCAGGTCTTGGTCGAAAGCGCCACCCGAGAGTTGACAGGGGCGTCAATTTAATCAAGCCATTTTAGAAGGCCATCAGATATGCTGAAGGGCTTCAAGCTGATGATCACAAGCCTGACGTTGAACATGTTGTTTGACACCTCGTGGCGGTACGCGAGCGGTTTATGAGCAATGAACTCCTCACCCATCGCTTCATGAGTCAGCGGCAGCGTTGGATTATCAAAGTCAAAGATCTCCTCGATGATTCCGTCTTCGAGCTCTAGAGTTATATCCCATTGAGCCCACCAGAGCGTCACCCCTATGAACCAGAGCGGGATCGGGGTGGGTGTAGGTAAGCCGAACCAGCCAGCAGGGTCCTCTCTACTGTATCGAACCTTCTTGATAGTGAAGTTATGAAACACGGAGAGCCCAGGTTGGGATTGGATTGGGGGTGGAGGCAGAAGTTCGTAGAGTTGCTCGCGGTCAATGCCAGAAAAATTCCCCGCATTCAGCTCAAGTTTTTGCCTGAGCGCCTCGTCAATATCTACGCTCATAATTTCATCGAGTGCTGGTTCGACACTCCCAGAGAGCCTCTTCATTTCGTCGAGATTATTCCTTGCATTTTGTAGGATAATTTTGAGAGTGCCGATTGTGCCATCCCATTCACCATCTATGTACACAGGAGTCATTTCTTCCACAGGGTCGGGTGGCTCCCCCTCATAGCTACCGGGCTCGGCGTAGCTGGTAAACCCGATCCAGTGCTTCGGAGCGGGTCCGGCGAGCAATTCTTGAACAGAGGAGGTAATTTCATCGAGTAAATTCATCATCGAGTTTTCGAGCCCAGCGACGGTGTTGTCGGCGCCTGCCTCTTGCGCAAAGCTGCTGATGTTTGTTTTGAGGTCGTTGAGTTTCGCCAAGGTGCCCTTGACTCCCCATGTGATCTGCTCCTGAGGCGATGGATAATCCTTCCTTATCCGCTCTACGAGGCTCTCGCGTAGCGCTCCCATCATCAAATTTTGACCCGCCGAGCGCATGGTGAAATTGATGAGTTGTTCAAAATGTTGGCCGACCTCCGACACATGATTTCGAGCTTGGGTGACGCTTACAACGGCATCCCAAAGCGCTGTTTGCACGTTTTCGAGTGCTGAGTTAGCGTTGTCCGTGTTTTCATGGATTTGAGCGAGGGCATCGTTCGCACGTTGGGCATGCTCTTTCGCTCCCACTAGCGCGCTAGATGCTTGGGCGAGTGCTTCGAGCGCGCGGTCGATATATCCGCGCATTACATCAACATCAACGGCCTTCACGGGTGAGACGATCAAGCTGGTACTGGAAAGGTCAGAGAGGATATCTTCGCTTGTTTTGTTCACGGCAGTGGCTGCACTGGTCAGCCCGATCGCCGTCGCCGTATAGTCGGCCGAGCCAAAGATATCGAGCTCATGCGCTGCCCAGGCTAGTTCAAAGAACGCTTTACTACGCGAGACGTTTAGTTTGACGTTCCCACTCAACCACGCCCCGGCCCAAGCCGAAACGTACTCCATTACCGCCCAGTTTGTGCTTACGTTACCGATTCTGCTGATGAATGCCCACATGCGCTCTTGGAGCAGGAAGTATCTGGAATCGATGAAGGTTTCGAGGTTCTCACAGGGTAGTTCGAGCACCAAGCTGTTGTCCCAGGAGCTAATCTTTACACGTGTCCCTTTTGGTAGCTTAACATCAGCCAATGTGTATCCGTCATCACCCTCTCGCAGATTGAAGGTTGACTGAGCGTTTGGATATCCGAGTTCGAGTTCGATGCGTGCATCGTGGTTCGCGTATGCGTTTGGCAGCGCAGCGGCTCGCTTCGCGAAATATCTCGCCGCGAGATTTTTGATAGCCAGCTCCCTCGCCTCATCGCTAACATAACTGTCCGCGTCTTTGCTCACGGCCCAGAGAGCGTCGTAAACGGCGTATCGCGCTGCAGCTCGCAGGTCATTTTGAACGCTAGTGGCGATTGTCAGAAGTGCCGAGCTTGAGGCATCATCTACCGTGTTTAGCGAGCGCTGGTGTCTCAGTCCTACAGCCTGCCCCACCATTGCCACGACGAGCATCACGATGGCAGCACCGACAACGCTGAAAGGTATAAATCCACGCTCTTTCACGAAGACCACAGTTCCAAGGTTATCTCGACGGCGATGTCGGGTTCGAGTTCTAAAGTGGTGTCAAGCACTTTCTGAATTCGTTGGGTTAGCTCCTCCTGCGAGATGGGCAGGGTTGCAACAATTGTTTCTGAGCAAAGCTTCCGTTGCGCACCCTCGTCGAAATTTTTGATCTCGCTCTCGAAGTGAACCCGGACAAAGCCGAGATCCAATGGCAAAGTTCTCACGATCAGGCGATATCCGAAACGTCCACCGATGAGCTTATCGAGCACCTTCTTCAGAAATTCTCGAAGCTCGCTTTTCATGCCCCAACTTGGCCCGGGTGGTTCAAGCCCAACTCCTTCAGCTTCGATGTGCAAGTTGAAAAGCGCATCCTCAACCAAAAGTTGTGTGAGAGCTTTATGGCGCAGGTTACGTTTGGTCGACCCTTTGAGTACAGGTACGTTTGGTTCAAAACTGAGGGTGTCGAGTTGATATTCAAATCCGCCGAACTCATCCGCGGTCGAGTGTTGAAGCGCCAGTAAAGTGCTCTGCGCGAAGCTCGCGGCGTATCGAGTACTTTCAATTTTAGGATCGATGGGGCTTGCCCCGACCAAAAGTAAACTGGCGAACGAAATCAAGAGCGCAAAGACCAACATGTCTGCTATGTAACCAATGCCTTGTTTGTCCATTTTATCTCCTCCACACCCACACGACTAACTCACAGAGCTGCGCCGACCCTTGGCCGCGCGTGACTGCCACCGGTAGGCTGATTGAACAAGGTGGCGAGAAATATCCCCCAAGCTGGTTTTGCTCGGGGCCGTACGCTAGCAACACCTCGCCCCCAAGAGTTCTAACCTCGGCTCGCAGCTCGATGCCCTCTCGAGCAAGCAGTTTGGAGTAGTCCTCAAGCTTTTTCATCGTTAAATCAATCGACCCGGGTGAAGCGGCCAACACACGATTTTTGATGTCCTCGGCGATGTTCAGCGCTAGGTCGAAGCTCTCGTAGGCGTTCTTCCTCTCCGCGTAGATGGAGTAAGAGTGCACGAGCGCCGCAATGAAAAGGCAGAGTAGACCGACGACCGCGAGCGTCGCGAATAGATCCTCGCCGACTGAGAGTTGCTCCATCTAAATCAATTCCAATCGAACCCCGCCCGTTTTGCTCAGGCATATCGCGCTCGGGCTCTCGCGACTGATCGAAAACTCTCCACCGTTGACTTCGTGGTCGAGCATCAGGGTACGCTCGACTCGCTCCTGCGACTCCACGATTACACGAATTACTTGTATTCCTTGGTTGAGTTCACCGATGATTGTTACCTTGGTTTGATGCGCGATGGTTGGCAGCGTCCTCCTCAGCTCAACCTTGCCGGGCATGCTCTCAGCGGCTCGAATCGCCCCTGCAATCGTGTCGGCGAGCGTCGCTAGGTCTTCTCTCTCCGCAGTGCGCTTGAACCCCAAGGACATCGTGAGCACAGCGCCAAACAAAGCCAGTGCAACAAGTGCGACGCCGATCTTGCAGGCGAAAAAGTCGGCCAGCACCCCGCGTTCATTTATGCGAAAGCCCCCGTACTTCCAGAAAATATCCGTCTTCGCTATCACGGAGTTCGATCGTGTAGCTCCCGGCACCGATTTCGAAGCCCCCGCCGTCCAGCACAACTGAGAGCGGTAGAATCTCGCTTCGCAGTATTTCCTCACCGTAAGTTAGCTGCACGAGGTTCATATCGACGACGAGCTTGCCCCCGTTCAGCCCGAGCTCGATCTGCCGTATGCTGCCGATGCCACCAGCGCTGGCCATGCGAGCCTGCTCAACGAATGAGTTGAAGCTCTCGATCGCGTGCTGTCGTTCACCAAGCCTTTGTGCTCGGTCAAGGCAAGCGGTGCCGATCGCCAGCGTAGATGCAGCTAGCACGGCACCGAGTAGCAGCACTACCGGCAGGGACTCGACGCCCTTAGCGTTGCGTCGCGTCATGCTTACTACCTTGTTCTATGAACTGCAGCTTCCCCTTCCCACGGGATGTAGCCGCTATGCGTTACGCGCACTGTTACTACGGTGTACGATTTTGCTTCCATGGGTATGGTGAAGGTGTACTGGTTCGAGTTCGTCCCTAGCGTGTGGGCTTTCATACCCCCAAGATACTTTACCACGACGGTCGCCCCTCCTAGGGCATCGCCGCTCGCGGCGTCATACACCCGGACGGTCAGTCGATTGCTCGAAGTGCTAAAGGTCACTTTCATGTCTTTGAACACCGTTCGTTCGGCCGTGCCCACGAACTGCGTCAGCACGCCCATCGCCATGGTTCCGATCACTAGCGCCATCACCAGCTTTATCGGCACTCCCATGAGCTGTCCTTTCTCTTCCATCTCTCCCGCCGAGGCTTTGGGTGAAGGTTGTTTATAAAGACGCAAATTTTAACCATGGACGCCCAGCCGACAATCGTTTATGGGCGCGCGGTTATTTTGAAGCGAATAATATGTCGGGGACCTACTACGTTTACCTTCTGAAGAGCCTGAAGGACGAAAAGTTTTACACGGGGCAGACCACCGACCTCAAAAATCGTCTTGCGCAGCACAATCGCGGCAGGGTGCGTTCGACCACGGCAAGACGACCATTCAAACTCGTCTACTGGGAGTCTCTCGAAACGCGCAGCGCCGCAATGAAACGTGAGCGCAGGTTGAAATCACTCAAACACGCTGATAAACTGAAGCTGGTTAAAGTGTTCGAACGAGGCAAAATAGGTTAGACATATTTTTTAATCTCCAAAGTAATCTAATCTGGGGTTGAGTTGGGAGAAAGAGCTCTAAGTTGGGGCCTAAGACTTCTAGGGATAGCTCTGTTTGTAGGCCCATTTATTGCAGCATTTGCAGTTCACAATTGGGATCTTAAGGCGACGGTGATGCCCAGCCAAGAGGAAATGGATGAGATAACGGAAACGATTAGTGGGCTGTTTGGTGAGGGGTTCTCAGAAGACACGTTTACAATCGGAACCCCAACATCTTCCGGCAACACGATTAGGATACCGGTAAGGCTCACATCCCCCCTCAATCTGCCAATTAAGATCACAGATCTCTCCCTTACTATGTCCGACCAAGGCGTAGAAGTGGCTCAAGTGGAGATGGAGGAGACAGAGGTAGAGATTCCCGCCAATGGAACGGTGGATTTTACATTAATTGGGCCGTACACGGGAACACTCCCAACTGATCCACAGCCCACCGACGTGAACATAACATTTGAGGCGTACGGCGTAACTTTACAGATGCAGGTGGGGCAGGGTGGGGAGGTTTAGGATGGAAACTAGCCCCCCTGAGACCAGCAGGCCAAAGAGGCGCTTACCGCCGATGAACTGGTTTGGCTTGGTCGCGGGCGCGTTGATGCTGTTACTACCGTTTCTCGGCCCGTGGTGGCGCGCCACGGTCGGGACCGGGGCGATGGACATTGCGCTCTCCCCCTTCGACTACAGCATAAGTTTGTTGGGGCAGTCAATTTCGTCGACATTGGTAGGATACTTCCTCTTGGCGGCTAAACTCTCGGTCATAATTGGTGGGGTGCTGATGATCGCCGGCTCCGTGGGGCCCAAGCGATGGTGGGGAAGGCGCTTGGTTCGGTTCGGGGCGATGAAGGTGTTTTGGATGGTCATCGGGTTAATAGCGTTGTTGCTGTTAGGGGCTTTTTTCCTGGAAAGCATCTTGCCAAACCTGATGTCGGGAATGGTTGAGGGTGGGACGATGCAGTTTAACGTCCCCTATGTGGAAGGGGTCGCGACATCGACGATCCAGATGGGGGACGCAGCCACGATTACCGCGCCGATAACAGCATCGCTCACCGAGATTTTCTGGGTGGCAATATTGGTGGCGGCTCTCGGGATTGCGGCGAGGATTTACCACCGAAGGTTAGTGAAGCCGGAGAAACCCAAATAACGGATTTTGTATAGTGCGGAGGCTGGCTTTAGTGTTCAAACTAGCGAAATCACTGTCTTAGTTGCCAAGTTTCTTGATTCTTGGGAAATTCCTAATCCCGGATAACATCAGGATTCCCATTACTCCGCTCCTCGCCAGTTTCCCGGTCCACCGGATTGGGAGATCTCCCGCTCTCAACCTCGCATTTGGCATGGCTTTTGTGATCCATTGCTTGCTCCTCTCAATTCCCGATCTGGGCAGCTCTTCTGAAGGGCCGACTAGCAGGGACAAAACGTTTTTCACATTTTTCATGTCGCATTGGGCAGTGGTCCTTGCAGATGCGTTGATGATAGCCATCTCGCACCTGGTCGTGATATCGAGCCTGTCGATCGATGTTTTCTTCCTGAAGATAGACAGGAACCTTCTCGGAGCTCTTACCTCTGACCATCCAAGCACGGAAAAGCCGTCTAGTGTCGCCATGATGTCTGAAGCGTCAACCACCTTAATGCCGACCTTCTTTCCCGTGGTTTCTCCTGCCTGCAACAAAAATGGAAAAGCCCTCGCGAGTTCGTAATTCATCATTTGATAACTTTTCTTTAAGGATACTCCATCCGTGCTCCAGATTTCATTGTCGAATAAGATTATGCCGTCGGTCACTTTTTTCAACTCGTTGATAGTTCGTGCTGCATTAGCCTCCATCAATTTCCCCTCGGCCTTGCTCGGCAGGACTCCGATGACGTGCACCGGCAGCTCGTAGGTGTCTGCGAGTTCCTCGGCCAGAGCTGGTGCGCTGCCCGATCCAGTTCCACCCCCTAGTCCGATTGCGATCAAAAACGAATCGAGGTGGTAAGTTTCTTCCGTCCCGATCTCCCGCTTGACCGAACTCAATTCCTGCTTTATTATCCGTTTACTAACATTTCGCTTCAGCCCGACCCCGTGACCTCTCGCTGTCGTTTGGCCTATGAGGATCCTGTTTTTTTTCGGCACTCTTTTCAACCCCATTAGGTCAGACTTAGCCGTATTAATCGCAAAAGAAAACGGGACCACTTTTTCTGAGACTTTTACATTTTTCTCAACACTTTCTAAAAGCGAATCTGTTATCCGCCCTCCAGCTTGTCCGATTCCAATAATGCCTACCCTCATTGACTTCACCTCTATTAATTTATCAAACGGTTTTTCACGGCGAAGTATAAAAAGATAACGGAGAAACGAAGATTAAAATTTCCATGCTAAGCGTTATCAGTCCTAGTCATATTTGCTCAATAGGCAAGAATCTTGTTCATTTTGCATATTTTTGGTGGTGCGACCGGATAGGTACAAACTAGCGTTCAAATCTTTCAGACGATTTTGGGCAAGAATCAGGCAAGATTTAGGCAGGATTTTTGCCCAATATTAAAAGTAGGCGCCGACCCCCGCTACGGCAACGATGACGACTATCTCGGCTGCCTTTATGGTCTTGCTCATCCCTTTTTCTTTCACCGACTTGCCCCAATCTAAATCTGTCAAGTATCAATAAAAACCTAACACGAGAGCCACGGATTGCCTGTCCTGATCCGTTGAAGCTCCTGCTAGAATACCTCTCAAAAATAAAAGGGTAGGGTAAGTTAACGGCATCAAGATGGTGCGGCAGGATAGGTTACTTCTAGCGTTTAAATCTTTCATGCAATTTTCCGGCAAAAATTTGGCAAGGTTCAGGCAAGATTTTTGCTCAATATTAGATCTCGCTTGGATTCACATGAAGCGAAAATTTGGAGCATGAGCGACAAGAAGATCGTGCGGTGAGGAACGAGCTGCGGTTCCTGCTAGCACCGAAGATTGAGGGTGTAGTACGTAACTTTAAATACCTGTAGTACGTAACTAATAACGGGTGTATACCGTGGTGCATGTCAGGCTAAGGACGATTAAAGGCAACAAGTACCTTTACCTCTACGCGTCCGAGCGCATCGGCGGCAGGCCCAAGTCCAAATACATCGCCTACTTGGGTCGGGTGGGATCGAACGCGGTGAAAAGGCTGCCGAGGAAGTACAAGTCCAGCGAGCTAGTGGAGCAGGTCAGGGCGCTCGAGTTCGACACGAGACTGGACGAGATACTCAGAGACTGGCACGACATACTGGTGAGGCTCGGATGAAGTCCATATCCGACCGCCTGAAGGTGGAGGAAATACTCAATATCAACCAAAAGCTTGCCAGACACGACGTTCCATACACAGGCTCTGAGGATTATCCCGTTAGAAGGGAAAAGGTGGAACGCTTGGTCAAGAACGTCCCGGCCCAGAGCCCGATTAGTGTTGCGGCATACTACCTCAAGAACCTAACCCTCCTGCAGCCGTTTCCAGATGCCAACCATCGGACTGGACTAATCGCGGCGCGGATGTATTTGGAACGAAAGGGGTATCGCTTTGACTTTACGGAGGATGAGGCAGAACAGCTGAGGGATCAGATGCTGAACCTGCAGTTCAAGCTCTATGGCACCTACGAGGAGCTGTCAGAAGTTGTAACCACAGAACCCGACAACGAGATCTTCCGCCTGTGCCGCGATTGCATAAAAAAACACGCAATGCGAGCCCGTCCTAAGACTCGACCGAAGTAAATGCTGTTTTAAAAATTTGGTGCGGCCGGATAGATGGCTTCTATCGTTTTGAAAGATTTAAACCTAGATCAAAAATCGAAAGTATGACAAAAAATAAGCGAGGATTATGCGCTTTATTTGCCCAAGATATGCCAATATCTTGCACTTCAGCATGTTAAGAAAAAGTGCGGCCGGCGGGATTCGAACCCGCGCTACAGGCTTGGAGGGCCTGAGTCCTGACCAGGCTGGACCACGGCCGCACAATAACTATTTGTGGTGGGAATAAGAATTAAGCTTCTTGGGATAGCATGCGAGCGATTGTTACAAATGGCCTAACCCGAGAATTCAATGGTTTAACCGCGGTCGACCATGTAGATCTCCAGATAGAAAAAGGCGAGCTCTTTGGTCTCCTCGGTCCTAACGGTGCGGGGAAGACGACTCTCATTCACATGCTCTGCACGATTCTCCCACCAACGGAGGGCACGGCGAAGGTCGCGGGCTTTGGTATAGGCAAAAAACCAGATTCGGTTCGGGCGTCGATAGGGATAGTATTCCAAGACCCTTCCCTTGACAACCGCCTCACTGGTAAGGAAAACCTAGATTTCCACGGGCGGGTTTACGGGATGAGTAAAACTCTGAGGGAGAAGCGGATCGACGAAGTTTTGAAGTTAGTTGGGTTAGAGGACCGTGCGAATGCTTTGGTTCAAACTTACTCGAGTGGGATGAGGCGAAGGCTTGAGATAGCTAGGAGTTTCATGCATCACCCGAAAATAATGTTCTTGGACGAGCCCACCCTCGGGCTAGACCCCCAGACGCGCAGGAAGATTTGGGAACACATCCAGATGCTTAACAAGCAGGAGAAGATCACGATCTTGCTCACGACGCACTACATGGATGAAGCCGATTATCTCTGCGACCGCGTGGGCATCATCGATCACGGTAGAATCATAGTGTTGGACAAGCCCAAGAAGCTCAAGGATCAGCTCGAAGGCGACATCGTCTCCCTTGAAGTTCCTCAGCCGAAAAAGTACGCTGATGTCTTTCGAGAGAGGAAGTACGTGAAAGAGGTGAAAATAGTAGGGGATTATTTGTATCTCACGGTCACGGGCGGCGAGAAGGCTGTCCCAAAGCTGATAGATATCGTCGCGAGGCATGGGGGCAAGGTGCGCTCAGTTGGATGCAGGAGCCCGACGCTGGAAGATGTTTTCATTCGCTATACAGGCAGGGGCATCCGCGAAGAGGAAGGCGGGATAAAGGAGCAAATGCGAGCGCATATGAGAGCCCACATGAGGTGATGAGATGAGTGCTCAAGCGATCTATGTGCTCTGGCTCCGCGACATGAAGTGGTTCCTACGGGCCAAAGCTAGGATAATATCCACAATCGTGATGCCTTTCTTATGGCTCGCGATTCTCGGGATGGGTTTAGGCGCAGTCACCCAAATTCCAGGTGTCGGGAACTACATCGATTTTTTGGCCCCAGGAATTGTGGCGATGGCGATTCTTTTCAACGCGACGATGTCTGGGGTTTCGGTGTTATGGGATAAGCAGTTCGGGTTCATGAAGGAGATTCTCGTAGCCCCAGTTTCGCGGATATCCATCATGCTCGGCAAGACATTTGGAGGGACAACGACCTCGATCATTCAAGGGGTAATGTTGCTTTTAGTCGCGGGATTGATCGGGGCGAAAATGCCTGGGCCCGCTGGGTTTCTCTTGGCTTTACTTTTCATGATTGTTCTCGCCATCGGTTTCGTCGGTTTGGGTCTAGCGATTGCTTCGAGAATAGAAGATCCAGTCGCGTTCCCGCTCGTGATAAATTTCCTCATCATGCCACTCTTTTTCCTGTCAGGGGCAATTTTCCCAATAAGTATGGCGCCTGAGTGGCTGAGGTCAATCTCCTACATCAATCCGGTGACGTATGGGGTCGACGGCTTGCGGGGGGTCATCATTGGGGTATCTGAGTTTCCGATATGGCTTGACTTAGGCATTTTAGCGATTTTCTCGTTGGCCATGGTTCTATTGGGCGCATATTTGTTCAAAAAGATGTCAGCTTGATTCCCAGAGATTCATCAGAAATAAATATGTGATACAGATAAAACACATTGCGAAGTTAAGAAATCCGTCAAAGTTAAAATGGTGAGATAATGCCAATTGAGGGGCATGTAGAGTATAAAAAGCGAGAATTTTGCAACGACGTGAGATGTCCGGTGCAGCTGGCTTTAAACTCTCAAAAGGAGGGTTCGGAAGAATACGAAAAAATAAGGCAAACTTGTAAAACAAATTGTAAACATACCACGTGGGGGTTCCATCATTGGTTAATAGAGAAAGGCTATTTAATCGTCAAACCTGAAAAATAAAGGAGGCGTGAGAATGGATTGGGGAATGAAAAACAGGCTTGCACAACTAATTCAACGTGATGGTAGGGTTCTCTTTTTGCCCATAGATCACGGGTATTTTCAAGGGCCCACACGTAAATTAGAG
>SOKQ01000029.1 GCA_004375695.1 Hadesarchaea archaeon
CGGTGGGCGCGGCTGGCATCGCGGCAGCTGGAGTTGCGTGGGTGTTTTTGAGGGGGCGGTTGCACGCCAAGAGGCAGAAACAACGCTCGGAAAAGAGAGCAGACAGGCGAAGGAAAGCGGAAGGACGCCGAGCGCGTGCATAAGAATTCGCGTTTGGCCGTCGATGTGATAAAACGTTACGTTACCCCAGCGTACCTGACTCACGTAAACCGCTGACTGGACTTTTAACGTCCAACATGGTCATCCAGGTTTTTAGCTTTTTTTAGTGAAGTTGGGGTTCTTTAAGGCTCAAAACGCTTAAATAGAACTTTATGCAATAATCTTACATAATGCATAAGAAAAATGTAGAAAGTTCTAAAAGCTTGGGCAAGCGGGAGGCAGCGCTGCTCTCGAAGCTAGCAGCGGAAAGGTTAACGATTTTCTCCCCCACCGAAGTTTGCAGGTTCTTGGGCTGCAAGAGGAACGCCGCGTATCGGATAGTTCACTCCCTCAAGCGGAAAGGGTGGGTAAAAGGGCTCACAGGCGGGAAGTACCAATTGCTCACGTTGGCCGGCTCGCCGACGGAAGACCTGCTTGTGCTCGCCTGCAGCTTGGTATGGCCCTCCTACGTCAGTCTGTGGACCGCCCTGAATTACTACAAGCTTACTGAACAGGTGCCGAGGGCGATTTTCCTCATCACCACCAGCAGGAAGAGGGAGAAAAAATTAGGTGACGTAAGAGTTCAGTTCGTGCAACTAAGCCGAGATAGGTTTTTCGGCTATGCGAGGATCGACAACATTTGCATGGCCGAGAGAGAGAAGGCGATAGTGGACAGCCTTTCGTTTCCTAGGTACGTGTCGTTGAGCGAAGTTTGCAAGGCGCTGGACGCCGCGAGGGAGGAGATCTCGTTCGAAAAGCTGATCGAGTATTCAATAAAAATGAAGAACGCATCTTTGCTCAAGAGGCTCGGTTTTTTGATAGAACTTCTGGGCATAAAGCTGGCCCCCAAGTTATTCAAGTCTCTCCAAAGGCGCATCGGCAAAGGGTATTCCCTTTTAGATCCCACTAGACCAAGATTCGGAAATTACAACAAGCGATGGCTATTGAACGTCAATGTCGGAAGGGAAGAGCTCATTTACTGGAGGCGGGTCGGATGATGACGCGCGAGCAACTCCAAGCGTTCGCCAGCGCCAACGGCGTGCCGCTTTTTACCCAAGAGAGGGACTATGCGCAGGCGCTTTTCCTGTTCAGGCTTTACAAGCGCGAGGCACCCCTAATTTTCAAGGGCGGTACATGCATCAAGCTGACACGCGACTCGCCCCGTTTTTCAGAGGATTTGGATTTCACCGCAACGCGCGAATTGGTTGAGGTCAAATCAGCTCTAAAGGCGGCGGCGGATGAGCTAAATATGGTAGGTATGGAGGCGAAGATAAATCAAGGGCGGGCGAGGACAGGGGGATACCAGTGCAGGCTGAAGTATCATGGACCACTTTACACGGGTGAGGAGCGCACCGCTGGCGGCGTGGCGATAGATGCAAGCCTCAGGCGAGATGTGATACTTAGGCCCGAATGGAGGACGATCCCATCGCCCTACCCGGACACCCCCCCGTTTACGGCGCAGTGCATGCAAGCTCAGGAGATCCTCACGGAGAAGGTGAGGGCACTATCAATAAGGGCGGCCCCCAGGGACCTCTACGACGTCTGGTTTTTGTTGAACAGGGGCATAGATCCGAGTTTGAGGATGATCGATCGGAAGCTCTCCCTATATAAAAAGAGGTTCAGCATCAAAAAGTTCAGCGATTCTATTGGACGGGTCAAGTTGGGGTGGAAGCGTGACCTAGCCCCCTTGCTTAGCTCGGCCCCGAGGTTCGAGACGGTGAGCAGAGAGGTCATCGCGAGGCTGGAGCCAATCGCCGGGAGATATAGGGCCTAATTTTGCCACGACAATCGTCGATGAAGGTATTAACGTTCAACGTAGTCATCAGAGCTATTTAAAGCTTTTTCTTTGAGGTTAGGGGATTTTTAAGGCTCGAAACTCTTAAATAGGGGTCATTGAAGAGTTCAGCTCGCAATAAAAAAGGAGTTGGATAGGTGAAAGAGAAAATAGCATTAGTGATCGCAGTCTTAATGATAACTTCAATGGCATTTGCGATATCGACAACTAACGTTAGCGCAACCCATACCACAACGGTAAGCATCGATGATGACACGGTTAAGGCAGGGACTATGGTGCGTACCATAACGATTCAGAATGAGGGTACTGCCCCGATCGACAACGTTCGGATAATCTTGCCATCTGGTTTCTCAAACTTTGCGCCCACAAAGAAAGTGCCCAAGGACAACATCGTCAGAACCGATAACAGCACCGATAACTTGATCATCTTACCAGCGGGCACACTTGTGCGGTTAGCCACCACTGTAGCCGTGAAACTTGCGGAGAACACCGACGTGATCAGGTTAGAGAACACGTGGGTTTATGTACCAGATTGGGGAGAGAACGCTATGCTGAAGGAGAACGGGCTTTTCGAAGTAAGGCAGGCCACGAACACCCAAGATAACTTGGTGATTGGAGATAATGTCGCGCCCGTCCTTGACAAAGAGTTGATACTTACCACCGACAACACGGTTAGGGTACTTGCCGACACCCAGGTGGTGTTGGTCGGCGGAAACACGGTTAAGCTACCGGAGAACGCCCTAGTCGAAGTGGTGGTCGATGACGATGCGACTGGATATGGCAACGGCGAAAACGTTACATTGAAGATGGAGAAAACTGTCACGCTTCTGAACAAGCTTGTGAGAACGGTCAATCTAGTAAACGTGAGGCGTGGAGGAGTTACATCTACTAACATCGATGCAGGCGTGAATATTGAATTATATGTTGATAACAACGCGGTGCTCCCGGTGGGCACGAAGGTGGCGTTCACAGGTGCTGCTACGGTGACTATACCCGAGAACACCGACGTGATAAGACCAGCAGAGAACCAACTAGAACTTATCTCCCTAGCGGAAAATCAGCCGAAAAATTGGATGCAGACGACTCCAGTTAGCGATCCCCTGAGCGCAGTAGACGCCGTGGAATGGACGGGCATCGGCGAAAACCAAATCGCGCCCAATGGAAGCCTTGCGTTCCCGTTCGCGGTGACCACGCCAGGAACCGGGACGTACACGATTTACGTAAGAACGACGGACAACTTGGGCGACTCGAGTATTGAAGAGATCACATTGAATGTCGACGGCGACGCGCCAACTGCTACTGTAACTGCGTCTCCCCGGTGGGTCAAGGACAACCAGGTAATAACCATCACGGTCACGGCGAGCGAGTCTCTCGCCAAGCTTGAGAACGTGATGGTAGCCGAGAACATCGCCCCAGAGAACACCCAGATAGTGATGACTCCCAACGTGGATAACACGGAGTGGACCGGCTCCTACATGACAGGCGACAACTCAAAACGCGATGGCACAGCGAAAATCTATGTCATAGGCTCACAGTTCGAGGACTATGTCGGCAACAAGGGCAGCCCCGTCGAGAACACATTCACCATAGACAGACAAAAGCCGCTTACGCCAATCATTACAGCCCTTACAGGATTCCCAACCTCGCCAACGAACGATAGTTCATGGACCATCGAGGGCACTGCTTATGATAACTTCATGGGTGGTACGGTAAATCTGGAGAATGGGACAGTCAAGATCCGCT
>SOKQ01000030.1 GCA_004375695.1 Hadesarchaea archaeon
CGTAACAAAAAGGTCACTAAATGTCCCATTGACCATAGACCTAAAGTCGCAGGTATCAGACCAGCTAATTGAACTTCTCCCACGACCCATAAACAGACAAGAGTTGCACCGATTGATGCCAAAATAGCTCCTACTATAAATAAAACAACCATTTTCCAATGATTTCTCAAAAATTTTTTCCAGATTTTGTTACCATTTTCTGACTCAGTTCCCGCTATCATAAATTTCCTCTCCCTTTTTAATCTAAAATAATAGTGAAGATTGTTTTACATATATAACTATAGTTAAAGACTTAAATCTGTTCTGTCGGACGGGACAATCTACATCTGCTCTCGCGACACGCTATATGCTATAGGCGCCCGGAGACTACCGTTGGCTGAATACGCTGTCGGGGCACTAGTCCTCATCATAATAGTCGGAATTGTATTGTGGCGTAGACGTTAGTTCTCGACCGCGCGGGTTAGTGTGGTGCCCCTCTCGGGATTCGAACCCAGGTTAGTGCGTCAGGTACTCCTAGTAATGGTACGCCGGGGCAGGGATTTGAACCCTGACGACCCAAAGGGTCAACAGCTCTCGAGGCTGCCGCATTAGCCTGGCTCTGCCACCCCGGCCCAACCAAGTTTTTGTTCCTCGTGGTAAAAAATCAATAGGTAGTAGATAGACCACGTTCAAATCTGCCCACCGCTCTTTCACTCTTCAACTATCGAACCTTTCCACAACCGCCTCAACTGTACATGGCACATGTTATCTGTGCTCCAGAACTCGACCACATCATCATCCGAGCGTAACGTCCTTCCAATTTGCTGGACGAATTCCCTCTCGGCCATGTCCCTGTAGTACCGCCGGAAGGGTTCTGCACCGAGGCGACGCTCCATCCCTTTCAATAACGGGTCTCCACGATTGGGGTACGGAAATTTCAAAATGATGACGCTTTTCATGCCCTTGAGGTCGGCGCCCCTGTCCATCTTGGTGCTGAGCATGATATCTTTGTGATAATAGACATCGCCACTTTCCAGCAATTTTTTCCTCAACCTCGGGGTAAGGTACTTGTGGGCGTGGACGGGCATGAAACCCGGGAGCTTCGCCTCCTGCATTATTTCACGTAGGGTATTCCAGTATCTTTGCTTGAAACCGTCATTCATCCATTTTCGATAATTGATGACCTCTTCCGAGCCGAGCTTCCTCTGGACGAGCTCACCTGGGAATCTGGTTTCACCCTCCACAAAAGTTGGCGCTATCCCGAACACATCGTTCAAAACATCCTCGCTCTGAGTGGTCGCGCTCATCAGGAGCCACTTGCCACCTACCTTTTCGAGAATTCTCTGGAGAACAATTTTTGGGTCTGGGACAAAGTAGACAATCCCTCTTTCCCCGATCTCCCACTCCGCGTAATCCCTGTGTTCCAAAACCGACTTCAGTCTCCAGTACAACCCCCCAGAGGTCTCGTCAATCTCCTCAAGCAAAGCGGTCAAAAACTCAACCAGCTTTAGAGGATCTCCCTTTCCAGCAAGGGTTTCTGACCACAGACTTCGAAGTTCTTCTAGTCTCTCTTGCAGCTCCTTTTCCTCATCATCGTTGTCTAGCATGATATTTCGTCTTATCCTCTCTCGCACCCCTCCGATCGTCTTCACAGTCAGCGAAACCTTTACCGCAAGAGAGTCCAACCACTCATCCGCCTCATCGATGACCGTGATGGGTACCTCTGGCAGCCTCCCTATGCTAACCTCCGCGGCCCACTTCGCGGAGTTCATCACAATGGCGTCCGAAAACACGTAGGCCTGAAACTGTTTCCAGTAGGGGCATTCACCTCTCACACACCAAGTCCACTTCCCCTTTATTCCCTGATATGGCACCTTTTCTGCGTTCTTTATCGAATCAGCCAAACCGCTCGAAAAAATGAATCCCCAGTAGGGGCACTCCCGCAGGGCGTCAATTCTTTTCTCCCCATGTTCCCAGTCAACAGGTCTCTTGCAAGGAAGGTTGCTATTGTCGCACGTAATTTCTCTTCTTTTATCCGCTTGATACATGCAGCGGAAGTTCCTGCGCCCTTTTAGTATCCCTATCCTGGCTTTTGATCCGTCATCTTTCGTGAAGTACTTGTCCCTCTCGTAGCTAGCGGCATATTGATCCGAGAGGACCTTCGTGGGGACCGAGACAATCCCCCTTCCGAACTCGAGGATGGTCCTGAGTCCAACAACGGATTTTCCACTCCCAACAGTCCCCTTGAGGAAGACCATTTCGTTTCCGCGGAAGGCCTCCAAAATTTCTTCCACCAGGTCGATTTGCGTCTTCCCAGAGGAGTAGCACAGCGGCTCGCACTGGCCCTCCTGATTATACAGATTAAACCTCAAGTGCCCTTCTCCCGACCGCCAGCTATAGAAAATCAGCAAGACTCATTTGTTTATGTGCATCGTTCTCGAATACGGATTTTATATCTCGCTGCACCAGTCTTAGGCGCTGCTTTGTATAATCGCTCGCCTCGTAATCATGCGCTATCTGCATCGCCACCTGCAAGTACTTCTCGACGCCCCCGCGCGTGACGGTGAGGATGAGCTTCCCCCCGCATCGTGCGCATTGGCCGCTCAGCGGGACGCGGCGATATTTAGAGTTGCAACTCGTACACCTGAACTGCTGGCTCGCGAACGCCCGCAGGTTCCCTTTCAGGTCAGGGATAAAGTGGTGCTCGATTAACCGCTCGGCGACATCCCGTTCGTCCACCGCCATAATTTTTCTGGCTAGCCCGAGCTGCGCCGAGGCTTTTTCCTCCATAGTTTCGAGCGTCTTGTAGCGGCTCACTCGAGGACCGGCCGCGATATCCTTTGTGTCGAACGAAAACTTCAACCCACAATACTGCTCCTCGCTCCCTAACCTTCGCTCGACTGTTTCAATGATCTGCGTCAGTTCACTCGGGCTCGCATAACGAAGTGTAGCTTCATAAAACTCGAGGGGGTAACGCTCCATCACATCCATATTATACGCCTCTTTGTCAATCTCGCGAGGGTTGATGCGGGTGTTCAGAATGAGCGGAGCATCCATCATTCCCCCGCGCTTTGAGGGTAGGAAGCGTTTGCTGAAGTTGAGTAACCCATCGAGCAAAAGCATGACCGCATCTTCGTCCCCATCGCAGTCCCGACGTTTCGCCGCGTGGAAGAACGGGTGCGCGTACCCCACATTCGCGTCGGTGAAACCGATGATGCGCCCGACGATGCCCACTGACGTGTGTGGCGCGAGACCTATGACTAGGTGTCCCGCCAAATCTGAAAGCATGCTCGCGTTGTAATACGGCTTCAACCCATAGAACTTTTGAAGGAGATCGTCGACAAACTTCGACGCGCGAAGCAGATACTCGGCACACGCGTTCGAGAGGATGATGTCCTGCACTCTTAGTTCAACGAGCTGATCATCACGCTCCAACGGCTCGCCCTTGTAATCCCGCTCGTAACCTAATTCACGCAGCCGTTCCACTGACATGCCCACCTCCCGCGGCCTGATGTGGGTGAGCGGGACATCGGTCGCATCAAACCTGACGGTACCATCCTTGAATACGTAGACACGATGCTTCGCCCGCAGTATTCCCTTCTCGATAGGCTCGGGAATTTTATGAGCGCTCGTCATACCCCTGACGCCTTTGACCTCTGGTGGCGCTTCCTCCTGCAATCGCTGCAGTGCTTCATTAAAAAGCGGCTCCAGCTCAATCCTCCGTCGGTCGAAGTACTCCGTGCGCGAATTGCACGTGAAGCAACGCTCCTCGTTCATCGGCTGCTTACAACGGGGGCACACCTTCTTATAATTTGCAATCGTGCCGCACTTTGGACACTTTCGTGTGAAACACACTGTGCCACACTTCGGGCACTCCAGCCTAGCCATGTCTACATAAATTTCCCCGCGCTCAGCCGCCTTTATCACGCTGCGCGTCGCCCCTCCGCGTAAGCTGACGGGGAAAAGCACATGCACCGGGGGCTTCATCAACCGTGGATTTGCCTTCTCCGGTCTACCCATCCTGCACCCTATGCGCGTTGGAGCCTTCCGCCTCACGGGGAACCCAGCCAGAATTTGAATTATTTCCATCACATCCTTCGCCGGGTTCTCACGCAAAGTTTCTTCGAGGCGCTCGCTGGTCAAACGCTGCCCGTTGAGTAGACCTAAACACCTGCAGAGTGGCAGGGCACAATCCTCGATCAAGACATGCTCGTCCTTGACCATATGCGGCACCCCAACGACATCGAGCACTCGCTTGGGTGTCTGATTCAGAACCAAGCGAAGCCCCTTGAGCTTACCCTCCTCGAACTCCGGCTCACCTCCCGCTAGCCAACTACCCAGCTCCCGCAGCTCCTCGATGCCGATATCGTGGAAAAGGTATGTGTACGCGGGGTGGAGCGGGACCTCAAGTTTCTCGGATAGTTCCACCGCTAGTGATGGCGTGGGCTTTAAGTAGGGGGGTGAAAGGTAAGGGGATAGGTCCGCGTCGAATTTCTTCTCCACAAGCACTTGCTCGACCTCTTGGGCCCACCAATCTTCGCTCCAGCCAGCTGGCATGAGCGGATGGTTGTTCTCAAGAAACTCACCAAACCCAATGAGGATGTCTCCAAGCGACAAAATCTCGCTAACCCGATCCTTAAGCTCAAGCGCTTGCTCTACCGAATTCACCTGAACCACTGAGCCATCGTCGAGCTTGACGATTGGCCCTTCGATTGAGTCCACGGGTACTACCGCGCCGCCCTTGCCCGGACGCTCCATCTTGAGCTGGGTTCCAATTGCTATGAAATCATCACACATCGTCATCGCCGCGGGGTGGATTCCGACCGCAGCTATACCTGTATTTCTAGCGCGCCCATAGCGAAGCCTGAATCCTCCTTCCCGACTCGGATAAGAAAAAACTGGCCTGCCGGCGATTATCTCATCCAGATATTTATCTCCCTTGGGGTAACTCAGCGCGGACTCCTCTTTTGCCTGTGCTTTGGCAATTAACTCGGAGAGCCATTCCCAGCCGTCGATGTTCAAATTGCTCACGTGCTTCATTATCTTCGGCGCTTTCTGCAGGACCCCCTCCACCAAGGCCAAAATCGCTCCTCCCCTGACGAGGTTATGCTCTATCCGCTCGAGGTCGCGGTAAGCGGTTACCGAGACATCTCGTCCGGTAGGTTCACCCGTTATCTCCACGGGAATATTGCGCACGGCGGCGCGGATGTCGTCAGCGGACGGCGGGGTGTACTGAAGGTGGGCAACATCGGTGGCGTAAAGATCCACCTCCTCTACAAATCGCTCGATTTCGTTATCGGTGGGTTTGTATGGATCCAGATACAACTTTCGCCGCACGAAGTCCCCAGCGAGCACAGCGAGCGCAGCTGCGGTCCCCCCCGCTGATCTAATTGGGCCGGCGAAATAAAGAGCGAGATAACGCGAACCATCAAAATTTTTCCTTATCTCGACGCGGGTTATGCCCTCGAGCGGTGCCGCTGCAGCGATGCCCTCAGTAATTATCGCGAGCGCCGTCCGGACTGCCTGCTCGGCCGCTTGCTGCTCCTGAAATCTCCCAAAGTGACCGCCAACAATCATCTCAGCTATCTTCAGCGACAGCTCCTCGCGCGGCATCTCTTTCTCCAGCCCACGTATCACCTCCGCGACTCCGGAGGGTCCAACAAGTTTCTCAACTCTCGCGGCGAGGTCTTCAGCCTGGGGAATCTCCAGCTCCAGCTCTGGGTCGTGGCCTAACGATCGAGCCTTCTTGGCTATCTCGTAAATTTCACTAATTTGCCGCTCTAGCTCCTTGAAGTAAGCTTTCATCTCTTGGTTAGCGACTATCATCTGTCCACCAAATCCTTTATGCCATCAATAACAAAATCAGGAATAATTTTCATCCTCCTGAATTTCACAATATCTTGCCTCGTGCTCACGCCGCTAAGCACGAGAATAGTAGTTACTCCTGCGAGTTTGCCAGCGATTATATCCGTATCGAGGCGGTCCCCGACTATTGCCGCTTTACTTGGTTTTGAATGGAGGACTCCGAGCGCAATTTTTATCATTCGCGGTGATGGTTTGCCAAACACAACGCTCGGCTTTTTGCCCGAGCATCCTTCGAGTGCGCCGATCATCGTCCCAGCCCCCGGGAGGAGCCCATCCTTGGTTGGATAGGTTGCATCCGCATTTGTCGCGATGAATTTGGCCCCCGCTAGGAGAGCACGCAGAGCTCCAGTCAGCTTCTTATTGTTCACCTTACGATCTATGCCTACCACCACGTGAGTCGCCTCCTCGGCCCTCTCGTACGGTATGAGCTTCAGACCCGCTCGCTCGAGCTCTAACCTTAGCCCCTTCTCACCTACCATGTAAACCTTAGCCCGTGGTGAACGTTTTCTGAGGTAAAGTGCAGCCACAAATCCGGATGTTATTATTTCTGACTCGCGCGCTGCTATTCCCATGCGCGCCAACTTTCGCGCTTGAGCTCTGCGGGTTTCAGCCGAGCTATTCGTGGTGAAAACTATTCTCTTGCCCCTCTTTCGAAGCCATCTAATAGTCTCCGCTGCCCCCTTGATCGGCGTCTCACCGAGATAAAGCACGCCGTCCATGTCCAAGATAAAGGCCGAAATTTTATCGACCATTTGGGTGAGCTCACGCAAAATGAATCACCCTAGCTTGACGGGTTTGTAGATCGAGGACGGGCACGATTCCCGGCGTAGGCTTCACTCCGAGCCGTCGCATGAAGATAGTCGTCTCTTGGAAGGTTCCCGAGTTAACCACTTCCACATTGCGATACCGCTCGTATCCGTAAACGTGCATATGGCCGCAATGAAAAACATCGGGCACTTTTTCTATCACGAGGTAATCCTGCTGCTCTGGCGATATTGCCGTACGCCCTCCATAGACCGGGGCGAGGTGTCGCTTCCGCAAAAGTTTAATCATGGAAGGCGTGGATTTCTGCCGATTCAACCCGGGCATCGTTGCTATTAAGTCGTCGAAGCTTCTGCCGTGATAGATTAGAAAATTAACACCATGAAGCGATACCCACGCCGGATTACCGACCATAACCGAGTTCAAATCGTAGAGCCCTCCCGCGATATCCTTTGGGATCGCCGGCTGAGGCTCGGATGGGCGCACGGCATCGTGGTTGCCAGGTGCTATGATGATGGTGATATGCTCGGGCACTTGAGCCAAGAGCTTAGCTGCGGCATCGTACTGCTTGGTGATATCATTGATGAGTAACTCTTCTTCCTGCTGAGGGTACACCCCAATCCCATCAACTATGTCGCCTGCGACAATCAGATACTTGACTCCGCTCGCTAGCTCCTGCTGTTGAGCGTTGCCAGTCTCACCTCGCAACCAATTCACAAACTTCATGAACACGTCTTCAAGAAACATCTCGCTCCCGATGTGCAAATCCGATATCAGCGCCACACAGACAGGATCCTCAGCACGGGAGAGCTCACGCGTGACAGGCAGATCAGGCCAGATGATATCTCTGACGAACAATCTCGGGGCGCGGTCCCCACTCCGCACATTTCCCACAATCCCAACTACCTCATCCACGACCACCTCAGCCGACTTCTGTATGAGCTTCCTCTGCCCCTTGAAGACCCACGCCGATGCCCGACTGTTCAAATCCTCTATCTCTAAAACTACGTGACCCCCTGAGGTCTCTCGTTTTTCCGAGACCATCCCAATCACCTTTACCAATTCCCTGCCCTCGAAATTTTTTAGGCTACTGATCGGGACCGCGTCGTGGAGATCGACGCGCTTCCGGAGGATGCGGCTCAAGCGTTCATAACGGTCACTAAACACGTTCACGAAGTCTTTCAGTTTCCCTTCCGTGTAGCTCCGTCCGGTGATATCTTTAAGCACCTCGACGCGGGGTTCGAATTCGCTGGCCCTAGGTTTGAATTTGGTGCGGGTGAGCTCGGGTAATTTTTCTGCAATTTCTCCCTCTGTGGGCGCTTCTACTTCAGGCACGCTCGGTCTGGGTGGGGGAACCGAGGGTGTGGAGCCTAATCCAATTTTCTCTTCTTCCAGAATTTTTGTGATAAGGTCAGCCGTTATTAGAAAGGGTCTTCCCCCCATTTCTCCAAGGCTAACCAACACTCGCTCGGCCGCGGACTCCGTGTCCTCCCGCTTACGCAGCGCGTCGAGCGCATCCAGAGTCAGCTGCATATCCGCATCCATGAACCTGCGAACCAACGAGGCATCGTCCATAAAACCCACTACACGAGAGTCAACTGCCGCGGAATTGTAAGCGTTTCAATACCGATGGGATGCTCCTCCTGAACTGCCGCCCTAGCTTGGATTGGCGGAATGCTCAACTTTATTTCCTTGGTCCGCCCGTAGCAACCCTTGCTGATGATCTGGGCGTTGATGATCCCCAGCATGTCGAGCTCGGAAATCAAATCGCTGACGCGGCGCTGCGTTAGCACATCCAACCCACCCTGTACGCAAAGTTTGCGGTATACCGTGTACACATCACCCGTCACTATCTTGCGCGAGTTTTTCTCCGTTAATAGCACAACGCTGAAAAGTACCAGTTTCGACTGCGATGGCAGTGTTCTGACGACTTCTACCATTTTGTCCTTCTCCATCTTCTCGAAGGCCCGCCTGACATGGGCAACAGTGACCAGCTCCACACTTTCACGCTCGGCCAGTTCGCCCGCGGTGCGAAGTAAGTCGAGGGCTCGTCGAGCGTCACCATGTTCGCGAGCTGCATGGGCTGCGCAGAGCGAAATCACACCCTCACCCAGCACATCATCAGCAAAGCTCATTGCCACTCTTCTTTCCAATATGTCTTTGAGTTGAAGCCCGTTGTATGGGGGGAAAACGATTTCCTCCTCGCTAAGGCTGCTCCGAACGCGGGGGTCCAAGTAGCCAACGAAGTTCAAATCGTTGGAGATGCCCACGATGCTCACCTTTGCCTTCATCAGATCTGAATTCATACGAGTCAGATTGTAGAGGACGTCATCTCCGCTCTTCAGCACGAGCCTGTCGATCTCGTCAAGCACGATCACCGCGAGCTGTGGGTCGTGATCGAGCGTCCTGAAGAAACATCTGTAGACCTCGTCAGTCGGCCAGCCCGTCATAGGAACGCGTTCGGGAAAATCGAGGGACTTCACATACTCCCTACCGTAGCGCTCCCTGAGCTTATCCAAGAAGATGTTCGCAAGCGTCGCGAGAATTCTGTACTGAGTGTTAACTATCTCGCAGTTCAGATAAACCGGCTCAATCACCCGAGGCGCACGATCGCTCACGCGCTTCAGCTCCTTCATCATGTACTTTACGCTAGCTGTCTTCCCAGTCCCCGTCTTGCCGTAGATGAACAGATTCGACGGCGTTTCCCCTCGTAGGGGGGCCACAAGTATCCGCGCGAGCTGATGAATCTGCTCATCCCGGTGCGGTAGTTCCTCGGGTGTGTAGCTCGGTCGCAGATACTCCCGGTTTTTGAATATCGGCCTCGTCTCCAACAGCATGTCGAACAGGCCTTCCGATCTCCTCATTTCTACCTACCTCCTCTCCTACCTTCTCAAATGATTCTTTCAATCGCTTGCTCCAGCTGTCGAGTGCCACGGCCAAGCGATTGATCAGGAATAGCTCTTGGGGCGGCAGGGGACCAACGCTCTCTGGAGAAAGCGCCAAACGAACCAACTTTGGGATTCTAATTTCCATCAGGGTTGAGACCTGGGTCTGGATTTCCTCGGCTTCCTCATGCTGCCCAGCCGCCCGTGCAAACGCTATCTTTTGAGCAACCGACGAATAGAAATCATCTGGAAGGGGTGCGAGCCCAGATTCACGCTCCTCCGCCAAGAGGAGCTTCCGGAGCTCCGCTGGCGTGAGTTTCTGGAGGGGTTCCACAATCCCGTGACGCTCAAGGACCGAGGCCTCCCATGCCTCAAGCTGTGTTTCCTCCCCCTCCGCCAGTGGGCCCAGCTGCCTGCCCACCAACTTTATCGCTGGTAAATCTTTAAGGACTCGAACGCGTCTCATTTACTTCACCGCTCGTGTGACCATACCTTGCTTCGGCTCGTACAGGTGGCCCCTCATTTTCTCTTGCTCAATCAGCTCTTCCACAAATGACTGTTTGATCCCCTCAGACTCGGCGATACGCTTTATTTCCTCGACCGGCGCTGCCCCGCCGTACTGGCCCTCAAGCTCCTTGATGATATTCAGCACGCGGCGGATGTTATCTCGCTGGGATTTCGCCTTGCCTGTCATGAGCACGTCGATATCTAGCTTTCCCGTTTCGGTGTCGATCCCGGCCTCCTGCAAGGAGCGTTTGATGAGCAAAATAGCGCGATTTGCATCTTCAATGGTCACACGATCGCTTAGCCTCATTCTGGCGTTTGCCTTCGCCAGTCGCACGATTGCCTCGAGCTGCCTCACCGTGATCGGGAGCGGTGCCTCCCCTCGCTCGGCTACCCCCCTCCAATCAACAAAGAAATCCTCGATCGTCTTCATGACATCTTTGTTGTCGAGTTTCGGGTCGAGATTCTGGCGCGCGTAGATGATGATTTTGCGCAAGAACTCCAAGTTGATAGGTGGCTTGATCACTTTCTTGGGGGCGCTGTGTAGTTCTAGGATGTGATGGGCTATGGTCCTATCTTGATCGGCGCGCGGTTCGTCGCGCATAATGAATACCAGGTCGAACCTCGAAAGAATCACGGGATCTAGGGGAACTTGCTGCGCAATGGTGAGATTCTTCTCAAACCTGCCTAGTTTTGGGTTGGCCGCTGCGAGCACAGCGGTGCGAGTGTTGAGAGTTGCGACGATTCCCGCCTTGGCTACACTAATCGTCTGTTGCTCAAGTGATTCTAGAATCGCGTTCGAGTCCTCTGATCTCATTTTCTCAAATTCATCGATGCTTGCTAAGCCACCGTCCGCGATCACAAGTGCTCCTGCCTCGAGGGTCCAGCCGCCGCTTATCTCATCGCGGACCGCAGCCGCTGTAAGCCCGGCGCCCGTTGATTTCATGCCAGAGGTATAGAGGCCGCGTGGAGCGACGTTCGCGGCCCACTTGAGTAGCTGGGACTTGGCCACGCCAGGATCTCCGGTCAAGAGAACATGGGTATCGCCTCGAATTCTCGTTCCATCTAGCAAATCGATTGCCTCGCAGCCGAATAGCTGTAGCGCGATCGCCTCCTTGATCGCGTCGTGCCCATAGATGCTCGGAGCAATTGACTGGATGATTTTGTTTCTGATCCAGGGGCCCTTCGCGAGCTCCTCAATTTTGACCTTGTCCTCCGGAGTCAGCTCTGCCTCTTCAACCCCCTTCTGCAAGACCTCGATGTGGCTGACGAATAATATCTTCCGAAACGTCTTCTTTCGCTCATGGCGCCTGCCCTCTTGAAAGACGCGCAACACGCCCGTAATCACAATGTGGTTCCCCGGCACCGCCTTATCGACAAAATCGTCCCTGACTATGCTGTCCAACCTTCGAGGCATCCGCCCGCCGCGCAGCCTCTCGGGGGGCTCCTGCATACAAAGGCTCTGCCAGTCGCGGAAAACTGTGTTTTCGATCACGAGGTCGAACGGGCCCTTCCTACCGCAGTTCGGGTTCTCGCAAACGAGGGGCTCCCTGAAGAGTTCACCGACCTGAAGTATCCTGTTCTCCTCCCCGCAACGTCTGCATTTGAA
>SOKQ01000021.1 GCA_004375695.1 Hadesarchaea archaeon
AACTGGTTTTTCCTACTTATGTTTCTACTGTTTCTAGGAGTTACGATTAATTTTAATAGACTGGTCATCAGAATGACTCCTCGATCTATCGCTGTTGGTTATGGAATTTTTAAACGCACAATCATCTGGGAGAATATCGTGGGCTGTTATTTGGATGAGGCTTCAACCATTAGATATGGGGGTTGGGGCATACGCATAGGGAGAGTTAAGGGAAAATGGATATTGGTATACAATGTTATACGATGTCCTCGAGTTGTGCTATCATTGAGGGAAGGTAGATTCAGAGAATTTGTATTTTCAACTAAAAGCCCTGAACAAGTAATAAAAGTAGTTAAGCAACAGATAGGTGGAATAAAATGAACACCCCTTCGTTCGCACTATCGCCTAACACAGTTATACGGCTCACTCCGTTCGCCAAAATTTCGGCTGCGCCGAAACTTCGTATACGCTGGAAACGATAGCACGAGCCCGATGATCCACAACTTTTTCATCCTAACGACCCGTGTCTATATTTAGCGCAGAACCCAAAAAAACACTATTAATTTAACTATATAGTTCAAGCTCGACTGTCTGCCCCTTCTCAAAACCCTCCACATCCTCGGGAATCAAGAAAAAGCCATCTGCATGCGTCATCGAGCTCAGTATGCTCGACCCAGTGACTCGGATCGGCTCAGCCAAGAGTTCATCAGCCTCACTCCAGACCCGCACTCGTACCACGTCCACGCGTCCCAACGCTTGTTCGAACGACACCATCTCAGAATCCAGAGGTTTTACTCGCGAGAGTACGAGCTTCAAGACATCCTTGAGCCTTGTGTAACTGGCGAAGCCACGCATTCTAACTCGCATCTCACTCACGTGCGTGCTTGATGATGTGCCCCAATTCGGGAAGGATGAGTTTCATCGCGACTTCTACTGCGTTCGGGGTCCCAGGTAAGCAAAAAACAGGCTTCCTCTCGATGAGGCCTGCAGTAGCTAAGGTCAAAAGCGCCGCCGTGCCGACCTTTTCATAACCGACGCGCCGCAGGATTTCACCGAATCCCGGCAATTCCTTTTCGAAGAGAGGGCTCAACGTTTCGATTGTGACATCACGTCTTGCTATGCCAGTGCCGCCTGTCGTTATCACGGCATCGATTTTTTTGTCCGCGATGAACTCTTGGACCGCTTTTTTTATCTTGCGGGAATCATCTGGGACTATCGACCTGGTCGTCTCGTGCCCGACCTCGCGCGCGCTTTGTTCGATGAGTTTTCCAGAAACGTCTTCGTCGCGTCCTTCGCGCATCGCCGCCGCCCGAGTATCGCTCACGACAAGGACTGCTATCATCAGGTGTTTTGGCGCCCCCCTGCGGTGCTCGATTACGCTCAACCTTTCACCTTCTTTAACACGCGAATATCTTCAATCGAAGTCGTGGGGTATTGTCCGGCCTCGTCCTTTTCCAAGCTTTTCACCATGTCCCAGATTGTGAGCAGTGCACCCGTCACACCAACCAAGGCTTCCATCTCGACTCCGGTCTGTCCCGTGCTCTTAACCTCGACTTCGACGTGAATCCCCTGCTTCTCCGACTTAAAAATTACATCAGTTCCTGTAATTGTAATTTTGTGAGTTAAGGGGATGAGTTCTGGGGTGCGCTTGACCGCCAAAATTGCAGCGGTTTGGGCGACTACCAGCACATCACCTTTGGGTACCTCACCCGCCTTGATCTTCTGGAGCGTTTCGGGTTTCAAGCGAATGAAACCGCTTGCTCTCGCCACTCGGGATACTGATGGCTTCGATCTAATGTCGACCATCCTGACCATCGGACCACCTTAAAAGCATCTCCCGACGAGCAATAAAAGTTTAGGTCCTTTTATCGGGACGCTTTCGCCAAAGTCGCGGCCCAACCAACTCACAAGTCGCTCGATCTCGCAAGGATCAAAAAAGTCGCTCAATGGTGCGAGGTCCGGCTAGTAATGCATTGGAGTTAGATGCGGCTCCTCGACCGGAGACCAAACATAGTTCTTGCCCAGCTTCATGCGTTTCGCACGACCGGAGTTCTCTAACTGGCGAAGCACGCGATTGATTTCCCTGACTTTCCAATCCAAGATATGCGCTAGGTCCGGGGCACGAAGGGCACCGTGGCGGCGGAGGATGTACTCGATTATCTCCAACCTTATTGTCTCTGGCCAGTTTTCTTCTTCATCTATGAATTCGGAGAATTCCTGCACGTGTGCACCAATTTGTAGTTTGGTGGGCTGTATTCAAAAGACTTGTGCTGAGGACCAACAAATAGCTTTTAACGTGCAAATTTTAGGTGATTAGAGAAAAATGTCCGACATTCTCGCAAACTCCTGCTCGACCACGGGCACAACTCTAAAGCTGTCAAATGTGAACTTGGAGAGTTGAGCTCAAAAAGAGGTGTTTATTAAAAGTGGATTGAACGATAACCTAAGATGAATTTGGTTAAGAAAAAATATTGGAAGTCGATGGCTCAAAGACAATTTTGAGCTCATTGAGGAAAAATAAAAAGCACAAGAATAGTTTTGGAGAGGGCTAGAGAAAAGGGATTGCTGCAAGGGGAGCTGTAAATGAAATTGCTAAGGAAAGGTAATGAAAGAGGTGAAAAAAGGAATGCTATGAAGATTGCAATATTTTTCGTGCTTTCTCAAACATTTCCTTAAAGTCACTCTCTTTGAGGGCACGCCCCAGACCGATACCCGGACACTCCTGCGAAACCTCGAACTTATAGCCGTTGTTGCACCTTTTGAGCGAGAAGGGGTAAAAGTTGCAGATGAGTGGCCTGGTCTTGTAGATTCTACACGCTTTTCCATAGAGGAAGACGCATTTCCCCCCTCGTTTTTTCATTCGGTAGCGATAGGGTTGAACGCTCGACGAATGGGAGGCGAACGAGAGAGGTCTTGACCCCGTTGCTTCAGATATTTGTTTAACTTCGGGTTCAAGCAGCAAGATATTTCGCCCACGGTGTGAGCCATCACCGCAGCACTTGGCGCATCGCTGGCACTCGAAATGCACATTTTTGGGGTAACGTAGGTTCATTTATTTACCTACTTATACATGGGCGTGATTGTTTTAACATTTTTTCCTCAGACTCAGAAGAAATCTCTTGTCGTTGTTTCAAGCCCGTGGTGTAAAAAACCGCATCTCCGTGACTTAAAGCGGCTGTTCAAGCATACGTTTGTTACGTAATCCGTGTAGATTTTAAAGCGGAATAGGGAGGAAATTGCTAGCCAGATGGTCGGGATATTTAAACGCCCCGCACCTGCAATTTTTCCGATTCCTTGAGCGTTTTGATGTCTATCCCGCGCATAGCTTGTGGCAGGTCCTTACTTGCTTCTAGCAACGCTTGGGGGTCGTCATAGTGTTTTGTTGCTTCCACTATAGCTCGCGCCATCTTTGGGGGATCGCTAGACTTGAATATTCCTGAACCAACGAAAACACCGTCAACACCTAACTGCATAACCATCGCCGCATCACAACTGGTGGCAAGCCCTCCAGCACAGAACCAAACAACTGGTAGGCGCTGCAGTTTCGCCGTTTCTTCTACGAGTTCAACAGGAACCCGATATTCCCGCGCTTTCACTTCAAGCTCGTCATGCCCGAGTTTAGCTAGCTCCGATATCTGGCGCTTGGTAAGCCGGATGTGGCGGATGGCCTCGACTACATTACCGGTGCCAGCTTCGCCCTTTGTTCGAATCATTGCAGCCCCTTCGTCTATCCTCCGTAGTGCTTGGCCCAAATCGTAGGCGCCACAGATGAATGGGACCTTGAACTTGTGTTTGTCGACATGGAATTCCTCATCTGCGGGGGTCAAGACTTCCGATTCGTCTACCATATCTATCCCCAATGCTTCCAAAACTTGCGCCTCTGCGAAGTGGCCTATCCTGCACTTGGCCATAACCGGGATGGTAACGGTGTCCATTATTGTCTTGATCATCGCTGGGTCCGCCATACGAGCGACGCCACCGGTCGCTCGAATGTCGGCAGGGACCGCCTGCAAAGCCATTACCGCTATCGCTCCGGCTTCCTCAGCTATGATTGCTTGCTCTGGGTTCGTCACGTCCATGATTACGCCGCCCTTCCGCATTTTGGCAAACTCGCGCTTCAGACGCTCAGTGCCGAACGCGATGATTTTTTCTTCAGTTCTCTTTTGCACGCTTCCACCAATTCATCTTTAATCGCTCCTGCCTAAAAAAGAAAATGGTGGCGCTGTGCGGTACGCTAATGGTTGGCAAGCGAAGTGCGATGTCTGCGGCAGGGAAGCTGAGGATATCTCGGCCACGCTCAAGGTCTGTGCCCGATGCGTGCGCGAAAGGTTCGAGGATGCTAGGCCCTACATCGAGGCAGCGCATGCCAGCATTAGGAGGCGCTACGGTTTGCCAGCTCGAGTACCTAAAGATTCCAAAGGCGTGCGATGCGGTGCTTGTGGGAACGACTGCTGTATCCCAGAGGGCGAAAAAGGGTTCTGCGGCGTGGTCGAGAACATCGGCGGCAAGCTCGTTCGAAAGTTCGGCACGCCTGACCAAGGCCTGCTAACTTGTTACTATGACCCCCTTCCCACGAATTGCGTTCCCGCTGAATTTTGCGCTGGGTCAAGCGGCGCGGGATATCCAAAATGGTGCCGGACCCCTGGAGGCGACATCGGTTACTACAACCTGTCAATTTTCATGGGAAGCTGCACCTACAGTTGCCTTTTCTGCCAGAACTTCAGCTTTAGAGAGCTCACCGTTGAGGGAACGCCGGCCATGACCGCTGTTGAGCTTGCCGAAAAAGCAAACAAGAGTGTGGGGTGTGCCTGCTATTTCGGGGGAGATCCGGCCAGCCAGATGCCGTTCGTGATAGAATCGGCAAAACTCATGCGTGAAGTTGCCGAGCGGGAAAATCGTTTGCTACGCGTCTGTCTCGAAACTAACCTGAGCATGGGGCTACAGAGCCTGAAGCAGTTTGGTGAGCTCTCGATGAGTAGCGGGGGCGGAATCAAGGCCGATCTGAAGTGTTGGTCCCCTGAAGTTTTGTATGCATTATCCGGCATAGAACACCGCGCAGCATATGATAATTTTAAGTGGTTGAGCAGGCGCCATCATGAGCGTCCTGAGGTCCCATTCGCCAGAGCGAGCACGCTGTTGGTGCCGGGCTATGTGAACGAGGAGGAAATTCGGGCGCTCGCATCATTCATTGCCGACTTGGACCCGACCATTCCTTACTCCTTGCTCGCCTTCCACCCGCTCTATTACATGGATGATATGCCTTACACCAGGCGCAAGGATGCCGAGCGGTTTGTGAGGGTATGCAAGGAGGAAGGACTTCAAAAGGTTAGAATAGGCAATTCTTGGCTCCTCTGTTAAAAGCTTTATTGAAGTTTAACAATTCTTAATTGGGTGTATGCGTGGTGGTTCATATAGCTGAATGTGTGTTAGGGGTGTTCGCGTTCGATGACGAGGGGCGAATGCTGGCGTCGAAGCAGTTTCCCCGGGATGTCGTCGAGGTGGCCGGGCGACTGGCGAGCATTCAGATGGGCACTCCCACGGAAGAGCACCGCGAGCTCATCGCCAAATTAGTCGAGAAAGGCTCCCTTGAATTCACCCTCGAGTCTGAATTGCTTGTCTCACGATTGCGCAAGGAATTCCGACGCACCAAGTTCGAGGTGCAACTACCGAATCGGGCAGGCGAGATCTTGCGTACCAAGTTTAAGGAGATAGCGAAAGAGATGGGGTTCGAGGAGGCGGACAAGCTTGCCCGAGAGGTAACCCGCATCCTCACGCGGCAAAAGCTTCGGGCGGAGGCTGCCCGGAGGGACAAACTCGTCATCAGAGCCATAAACATGCTCGATAAGCTGGACAAGTTCGCCAACATCCTCTCCAGCCTAATCCGCGAGTGGTACTCTGCCCACTTCCCCGAGCTGGACAGGCTTGTTCCCGAGCACCAACCTTATCTGAAACTCGTCTTGGAACTGGGCTCACGCGAGCGATTTACCCAAGCTGCGGTAAAGGACGTGACCGAATTGTCAGATGATGATGCCGCGCGCATAGCCGTGGCTGCAATGAGTTCCTTAGGCGCCCCGTTCGACGAACTCGATATCAAAACACTGAAGGGTTGCGCACGAGAAGTGATCGCTCTTTATGAGTTCCGGGAGCAAGTAGCCGAATACATCGATGGGTTGATGGCTCAGGTGGCGCCAAATCTGAGGACGGTCGTTGGTAGCTCGGTTGGTGCACGACTTATTTCACTAGCGGGCGGTTTGAAAGAACTCTCTCGTTCGCCCTCGAGCACGCTTCAAATACTCGGGGCGGAAAAAGCACTCTTCAGGACACTCCGCACCCGCTCGAGGCCCCCCAAGCACGGCGTGATTTACCAGTACCCCGAGGTTCGTGGGGCGCCGAGGTGGCAGCGGGGAAAGATAGCTCGCGCTCTCGCAGGCAAACTCTCAATAGCCGCGCGTGTTGACGCTATGTCGGGCGAGTTCGTGGGGGAAAAACTCGTGGCCGACCTTAAGGCACGCATAACCGATATCAAGACGAAATACAAAGAGCCGAGGAAATGAGATGAAAGTAACCAAACATAAACGCTTTGCTGGGGTCTACTGGGTCGAGCTTGAAGACGGGACGCGCAAGCTTGCCACCGTAAACTTGGCTCCGGGCAAAAAAGTCTACAGCGAGCGGCTCTTCAAAATTCAGGGGATTGAGTACCGCCTCTGGGACCCCTATCGGAGCAAGCTCGCGGCTGCCATCTTGAAAGACATCAAGAAGGCCCCGATTGACCAAGGTAAAAGTGTGCTCTACCTCGGGGCCGCCAGCGGGACGACTGCCTCGCATGTTTCCGACCTAATCGGCTCAAGTGGCTCTATCCATTGCATTGAAATTTCATCACGCCCGTTCCGTGATTTGCTTGTGGTCTGTAACCGGAGGCCCAACATGGTGCCCCTCTTAGCAGACGCTCGGCAGCCGGGGAGCTACTGCATGCTTATCGAGAATGTAGATGTGGTCTATCAGGATGTCGCCCAGCCTGACCAAACAGACATTCTGCTGGCGAACGTGAAAGCATTTCTGCGCAGAGGGGGTCATGCGATACTGGCACTCAAGGCTCGGAGCATCGACATCACCAAGAAGCCGCGCGATATATTCAGGGATGAGATAGAAAAACTCGAGGGGGAGCTGGAGGTCGTCGACGCGAAGATTCTCGACCCCTATGAGAAGGACCATGCGATGATCGTGCTACACAAATGAAATCATATGCTGCAATACCCTTTCTCATCAAAACATCTTTAAACAGGAGAGCACGTAATTCCTTTTCTCATCCCTCAGATATTGCGTTAGCTTAATCGGCCCCGCTCTCCTCAAACGTGACCAATCGCAGCCTTAGCGCGTTATCGAGTAGTTACCTCGCAACCGTCTTCAGTCACGATTACCGTATGCTCAGCCTGTGCCACCTTACCCCCTGCCCGCTCGGCCAGTACGTGATATGGCCACAGTGCCCCGACACCCACCAGCTCTCGCAGGGTCAGCTCGAGCCTAAGCTTTGACATCTTTTTGGCAAGCCACCGCTCCGCGAACGGGAGGCCATCGTAGGCTCGCTTAACCTCGTTGAGCAGTTGTTTTGCCATTCGAAGTCGCACTGGGCGGTCGTGTAGATAGCGAAAGATGTAAACCTTCTTTTGATCTTCGACGTACCCAGCTCCGTCAGTCACGAAGGGTTCGAGGGCTACAACATCGCCAACTTTCAGCTTCTGTCCTGCTTCTTCCTTGACGTTTGGTACCGTCAGGCCAGCGTGCAGGTTCCATCGCGCTAGGCCGTGGCCTGTGAGGTTGCGGATGGGTTTGAAGCCAGCCGCAGTTGTGGTTTCTTCAACGATTTTCCCTATCTCGCCTACATCTGTTCCTGGCTTAATTGCACCAATCGAGGCCTCAAGAGCCCGTTCGACCGTCTGCACAAGCTCCTGTTTTTCGCCCGTCGCGACGGTGAACGCGGAGTCCGCGATGTATCCATCGAGGTGGGCACCTATGTCGACCTTGACCATGTCCCCCTCTTTGATGCTCGTTTCGTCATTTGCGAGCGGGCTGTAATGGGCTGCGACCTCGTTGACCGAAACGTTGCAGGGAAACGCTGGTTTACCCCCCTTCTGCTCGATCGACTCCTCCACCATTTCGGCTATCTCAAGCAGCGTGACTCCGGGATTCACGAGGGCACGTGCTTCCTCCCGCACCTCGGCCACGAGCTTCCCAGCCTTTCGATATGTCGTGAGTTCCTCTTCAGTTAGCATCCAAATGCCCTCCGAGCAAAAGTTGTTTAATCCTGCATCTAAATTAAACTTGATGTCATGGGCAAGGGCACCTTCCTAACCGAGACGCAGGCGCGGGTTCTCGAGTTCCGTATGAAAGGATTGACCCAAGCGGAGATAGCGCGGATTCGAGTCAAGCTCAGCACACTTGATGTAATATCCAAGATCCGTGAAGGGGCGGGGGATAAACTATACGGTCGGTCGGTAACTCAAAGTTTTGATGTGGTTTTGACCTCAAAGGGCGAATTGTTCATCACGTGAACTTCGCTAGCTTTACCTGCTTTTGCCGCTCGAAGCGCAAATCCTCCTCCTTGTATCCCAAAACCTCCATAATCCGCATCACCGCGGGTAGAACTTGGTGCCCTACATAGTAGTCAGGGTCGTATTCTCTACCCTTGAAGTCCTCCACAGGAATGGCGCGCTCGCTTATGCTTCCCGCACCCTTGGCTTCGATGTAGGCTATCACCATCCCGGGTTCTACCTCCCGCCCCATCTCACGGAGCCTCTTCGCCGCAACCACGTGGGGGCCTATTGAGCGGTAGCTCTCGATGGGCATCTTAAGCCGGGTGTAAATCACGAGATCGTCCAAGCTGGCACGACCATCGAGCACGTCACGGGTAGTTTTGCGTATGAGTTCGGCCGCTTTCTTCGGAGAGCCATCTTTGAGGATAGCCCTGAGCACCTCTTCTTGGGTTTTCTTTGCAAGCGCTGCCCAGTCACGACGGACGAACTCTAGGCCTTTAACTACCATTCTCCCCTCCTCGTCGATCATCGCGTAGCGTTTCTTGGTGACGAACACGCCGCGGGGATAAAAGCCCTCGAACTCGAGCTCGATGATGCCTGGGAGGCTCTCGTTCACCTGCTTTAGAAATCGCATCGCATCCTCGCGGCTTTTACCGTTGAGTTTACAAAAAAGTGAATCCGTATCTCCGTAGATGGCCTCAAGACCGAAATCCTTCGCCATTTCAATCATCTGGCGGATGTAGTATCTTCCAAAGCTCGTAACGCTCTCGGCGCATTGTTTGAAGTACCAGCGTGCTCGCGGATAGCCCAACATACCGTAGAAACTGTTTGCGATGATTTTGAGCGCTGTTTGCTGCGCATCGAGTGAGCGGTATTCCTTGCTCCCCCGCGCGTGTTTTTTCAGCTCCTGCTTCAACCGCACGCGCTCTTGAATGAGTCGTTCGAGCGTTACCGGTATGAATCCTCTCCGCTTGGTACAAAAATAATAATCAAGCTCTGGAGCTTGCGTGGCCTTACTGGGCGTGCAGCACTTGCAGTTGATAGTTGAGGGGTCAATGTTGTGCGATACTACTATACTCGGGTACAGGCTCCTGAAATCGAACACTACGATGTTCTCGTGCAGACCTTTCTCAGGTTCCATGACGTACGCGCCAACGTAGGTTTCCTCGAGTCGTTCCTCGTACTCCTCACCCACGGGCCTAACGGGCACGAGTTCGCCTCGTTTGTGCGCTTCACGGATGAGCAACCATTCCACGAGCTGCCCCGGCGTCATCCTGCTGACATCGAAGGGCGTTTGTCCGACGGTCTGCGTTAACTCGAAAAATAGCGGGAGCAACTCGAGTCCCAGCTCGAGCGTCGCCTCAGCATCCGACATCGAGTACTCGAGCAATTTTCTCGCAGGTTCTCCCCCATGCTCCCAAGCCTTGATTATTTCAGTGAATTCGAAATCAGGTTTTTCCTTCCCCAGCATATGTCGGTAAACGTCCTCGAGGGTGTAGTGGATGAGCCTTATCGTCCCTATCGTCGCGAGGAAGTTCACCATCGTGTAAACGTCGATGTGCACCCGCCCTCGAGCCCGAGTAGCCGTCGCGAAACGCCGCTTGCGAGTTATCACTTCCGAGCCATCCCGCCCCAGTTTCAACTTTATTTTTAGCTGTTTCGCCCGCTCGCGCAAGTAGGGAAAGTCGAAGAGATCGGTGTTGTACCCGAGCAGGATATCAACGTCCCGTTCCCTGACTAACTCGACGAAGCGCTTGAGCATTTCCCTCTCGTTCTCCACTACCTCAACGTAATCGAGTTTCGCCTTGAGGTCCCTCCAAGTGATGACTTTTTTGAAACCTCGATTGTCGGCCAAGCTCATCATGATAACCGGGTCCTTGTCCGGTCGGGGGGTTCCCGCGGGATTGTAAACCTCGATGTCGAAGCTCATCACGTTCAACTTTTGCTCAGGCACATCGGCTGGCTTGGGTGAGCTCTCAAGCATCAGCATTTTGATGCCTTTTTCTTCCTCCATCTTGCCGCTCACGCTGACGCCCGACATTGGGGTAAGCCCTCGGTCGACTAGGTAGCGCCTCGCGGAGGGGATGTCAAACTCGTAGATCTCTTTTACCCCCGGCAGCTCGCGTATCGCATGTCTGAGCCGGGACATGTCTTTTGGGTGGTGGAAAGCCACCTTTACGGTCTCGACCTCACTTCCGAGAAAAGTCCGCTTAAAAACATTGACAGACTTCGGCTTGAGGATGCGCCCGCGCTCGCTGAGTTCGAGCTTGGAGATGAGCTTTGCCGTTTTTTTGGTGTCGCTGGTTGTGACATAGAGATATTGTTCAAATGTCGGGTCGATGGCGACGATCATCTCGCCCCCGCTCTTCAGAAACAGCCTTATGCGAGGTTGCGCTTCTTCTTCAGCGTAGTCGACATCAAGCAGTAAGCCCTTCATGCGCGTCGTAAAAACAATCGTCTGCTTTTCAGATAAAAGTTGGCCCAGGGGCTCCCCTCGCCGTGAACGACAGGATTTCCTCCAGCTTTTTCTTCTGGTTGTGTGTCACTGGCTTTCCACAAGCTATATAAACCCCTCTGAACACAAAGACTAACTTACAAAAAATTAAAATTGGAAACATGGGGGGAAAAAAAATGGAAGAGAGGTATTTGTTCGCATTGGACTTCGACAAGACTTTGAGCGTTCAGGATACCGGACTTCTCCTGAGTCTAAAACTGGGAATCTCACGGGAGAAGTTCGATGAAAAAATCAGGAAATTAAGGCGGAAAAGCATCGCCAAGTTAGGTGGTGAGCTGTCTTATCTTATCATTCACGATCCTAGCTACAAGGGAAAAGTTACTCGAAAGCTTCTGCGAGAGGTTGGAAGAGAGGTAAAGCTTAAGAAGAATATCCCCGAGCTCATTGGCCTGCTACGGAAAGGCTTTCGTGGGAAACGCTTTGTCCCTTATGTAATTTCTGCTTCGCCCCAAAAAATCGTTGAAGAAGCGTTGAAAGGCATAATTCCTAAAAACCACATTTACGGTACCTTGTACACCTACGACGAAAAAGGGGTAGTTAAAGGCGCTGAATGGGTTAGGGCAGGGTCGGCTAAGGTACAAGCACTTAATCTGGCCAGAAATAAGGAGAGAATTCCTCCGGAAAGAACCGTCTATGTGGGAGATGGCCATTCCGATATGTACGTGATGTTACACGTAAAAACTTACAATGGATACCCGATAGCCGTCTCGCCATCACCTTTCCTTGGGCACATCTCTAAAAGAACAGTACTTTCGCAGAACGCATTGTGTATCTTAATCCCGGTTCTAGAAGATATAGTCAAACTAAGTGAAGAAGAAGTCAGAGAATTCTTAGAAAAAATGGGGCACCCGATTCAAGAGTGGGATAGGGCAAAAATTGAATGGGTCGATTTAGCTAACTGATAGTGTATCTCTTTGCGACTATGAAAGAGGCGCCCCACGTTAAAATTAAAAACAAAACGGCGGGGACTTCGACCCTTCCGTTACTATTTCGCCAAGCTTCGGAGTCTCGACCACTTCCGTTGCTTAACGCTTTTTCACATCAGGATCTTTATCCCACAGTCGTTGCCTCGCACTATACTTCCTAGTGCTTATCCGCAACCATCCGTGGTTTTTCGTCCACGTTTTTTCGCGGCTCCCTGTTGTCCGTAGACTTCAGTTCGGCCTCCTCTATGGGCTTCTATCCCCGCCATTCTTTTTTTAGATTCAACTTCTATAAATAAGTTGTTTTTAAAAATGGAAATATATCCAATTTAGAAATATCATTAAATGCGGTTAGATGCGGTTTTATTCGCGTATTATGAGAACTTTTTTCACATGATTTGATGTTTATATAAGGGGTTAATTTTTTTTGTTGGAATTTCGTTGCCGAGTAACTTCAATTCCTTTAATTTTTACATCTTGCGGCTCCGAGTAAACAGGGGTGTTGACTAACTGATGTGAACTCTAAATTCTTTACAACCATTTCTTACGGGGCAGTTTTGGCATCTTTGGGGCTTGCAATACTTTAGACTCAACCTGACCAACTGGGATTCGAGGGATTTTATCTCACTCTCCTTCTCCAGCCCTAGTTTCTTCGCGGCGTCATCCGCAAGGCGGGATATAGTTGGGTTGGCCTTCTCCCACACGGACCTCAGCTCCCGCAAGAAGATGTTGATCGTTGTCGGCCCCACGCCCTTGAATTCCAGCAATCTTTTCTCCAAGTCTTCGCTGTCGTTGGCGCTTGCGTACAGGTTTTCAAGTGATTTGTATTTCCCCTTCAACGATTTAGACACTTCAAGCAATTTTGTGGCGGTAGAAAAATCGTAACGTACGTACCCACCGGAGTCCAAAATTTCGACGAGCTTGTCCCATCCCGCATCCAAAATTTTCTCAGGTGTGTTTATCCCAGACCTTTCGAACTCCATGTAAGTCCTCTTTGCTATTTCTGCTGAGATTCGTTTGGCGAACAACATTGATGCTAGAAACCACTTGAATCGGTCTTTTGGCTCTCCCAGATTCAAGCCGAGCTCTTCCGAATAGCTAGGTAACTCCTTGAGCTTTCGTTTGACTTTCAGCTTAACCAACGATATTCTATCTTCCAATCTCACCAAAATAATGTTTCTTTCAGCTTGACCCCCTACGGTTGCCCGACGCCTCATGGCAACTAGGTGAAAATCGTTTCAATTTTAACTTCCGCGACGGGAAATCTTCTTTGTTCACAGAAGAGATGAAAACCAACTTCATTGTAAATAGCATATAAATACTTTTACAGCGCGATTGCATGAATGGGATGCAATGGAATCAGAATTTTACAGAACAAAGCTAGACAACGGCTTGACAGTGTTACTTGAGCGCAGAAAGTCTCCAGTTGTGACTTCCCTTTTAGCCTACAGGTTGGGTGCGGCTCGCGAGCCAGCCGAATTCAAAGGCGTTGCGCACTATTTAGAGCACTGTATCTTTCAGGGGACGAAGACCAAGTCTTTCAAGGAAATTTCGGCCGTCGTGGAGAAGCATGGGGGAATACTCAACGGGTCCACCGAAGAAGAGGTAACAACGTTTTGGACAAAATTGCCGTCTAAATATTTGGATTTGGGAGTGGATTTGCTTTCTGACATGCTGGCCAATCCCGCTTTTGATGAACGAAAAATAGAGAAAGAGAAAAAAGTTGTTTTAGAAGAAGTAAAGATGCATCACGATACGCCTACCACGTACGTTTTCGAAAGGGCAAAATCCTTTTTGTACGAGAAACCCTTTGGAATGAAAATCGTGGGGACGGAGAAAACAATCAAACCAATCTCTAGGGAAATTCTTTTGAGTTTTTTCGACCTTTACAATGACCCCGTCCTCTGTGTTGTCGGTGAAGCAGATTTCGACGAGGTAGTCGAGGCTGCCGAACGGAAAATAACCGTTAAGAGGATGCCTCCATCAAAATTGAAGATAAACAAAATAAACAAACAGGCGGTGGAGCGGAGGAAAGGGCTTAAACAGGCACACCTCGTGCTCGCCTTTCACACGGCGACTTTGAGAGATAGAAGGAGATATGCGCTTGAATCCTTTAACGCTATTTTTTCGGATGGGGGATCTTCTCGATTATTCCAAGAAATAAGAGACAAAAGAGGGCTTGCCTATCATGTTAGATCTTATCCTCAAATTGGGGTTGATTACGGGCATAATTTAATTTATGTCGGTACAGATGCGGGGCACGTCAAGCAGGTAAAGGAACTCATTTTAAAGGAAATCAAGAAAATGCGGGAGCTAGATAAAAAAGAGTTTGAGGAATCAAAAGAGCAACTGATCGGCCGGTATAAGTTAATTCAAGAGGATAGCTGGAGGGTTGCCCTCGCGTTGCTTTGGGAAGAACTCGCAGGGTCTGCAGAGGAATTTTACAGATATGAGCAAAGAATTTCCGAGTTAAAGCTTCAGGATGTGAGAGAGCTCGGCAAATTGAAAAGATATTCTTTTGCGGCGCTTGTTCCAAAGTGACTTGGTAAAATTGATTTACCACTTTTTGAGTAACAACTGGAACGCTGCAACCGAAACTACTAATTCATTGAAAAACCATTACCGTGAAGAGAGAAATGGAGGTATTTGAAGCCATTCGGAGGAGGAAATCGGTTCGAGCATATGCCTCAACTCCAGTACCGAGGGATATACTGGAGAGAATTTTAGAGGCGGCCCGTTTGGCACCCTCGGCCGAAAACCGCCAGCCCTGGTATTTCATCGTCGTGACGGACCTGGAGAAGCGAAAGCGGATCGCGAAGAGCGGTAGGTTTGCAGGTTTTCTGAAGGAGTCCCCAATCGTAATCGTCGGCTGCGGCGACCGGAAGGCCTCGCCAAAATGGCACGTGGTTGATGTCACCATCGCCATGCAGAATATGGTCTTAGTAGCAACAGGGGAGGGCCTAGGAACTTGTTGGGTTGGAAGCTTCGATGAAGGACTGGTCAAGAGGCTGTTGAAGATCCCGGAGCACTTGAAGGTGGTCGCACTCTTGGCTGTGGGATACCCGCGCAAGAAACTTGACTTGCTGGCGAAAATTTTGCATTTTTTCCGTCGAAGGAAGCGATTAGACAAGATAGTTGGGTTTGAGGAATATAAGGGGAAAGCACCGAATATTTATCCGGGACCCCATGCTCGATAGGGAAAAGAGGTTACGGGTTGCCGGGCTTTGTGGAGTGATCGTCCCGGTGGTGGCATTTTCGTGTATTTTCATCGCCATATCCCTGTCCCCGTGGTTCAGCTGGACGGCGAACGCGCTGAGCGACCTCGGGGTGGGTGAAGCCGCTTGGGTGTTCAATTCTGGGCTGATGGCCAGCGGGATCCTCATGATGATTTTTGCAGCCGGCCTCTTGGTGGCGTTTGGGGGACGAGCTCTGAGGCGCGTGGGTGCAGTCTTTTTGTTTTTTGACGCCGTTGCCCTATTTGGTATAGGGGTGTTCTCGGAGGCAGCAGGGGATATCCACTCCTACTTCTCGGTGGCATTCTTCGTGCTGTTACCCCTCTCGCTTTTCCTGCTCGGTGCCGGCGCAGTCATGGCTGGTTCCAAGAAGTTCGGGTCCTTCACGATCGTAGACGGAATCCTAGCCGCTCTTCCCTGGGCCTTCGGCTGGGATGGTGTGGCGATTCCAGAGGCGATTTCAGCGCTCGTCGCGTCAATTTGGATTGTGGCAGAAGGGGCGAGGCTCTACCTAGGGCATGGAAAAGGGTAGTCTCTGAACGAGGGACCAGTACTCGGACAAATGTTTCTCCATCTCCTTGTAATTCCCGAATTCGCTCCCCACCAGCTTCCAGAAAGCCTTGCGGTGATTTCTTTCCTTGAGGTGCGCGACCTCGTGACACGCGATGTACCGGATGAGGTCGGGAGGGAGATATACCAGCCGGAGGTTGAAGTTCAAATTTCCATCGGACGAGCAACTGCCCCACCTAGTCCGCTGTCTCCTTATGGTTATCCGGTTGAACCTCACGCCAAGCTTCCCGCTGTAGTGAGCAAGTGCGGGTTCAAGTTCATCGAGGAGCCTTCGCTTCAGGATCCGCTCGAGCCGATTAAGGTGGTTCGGGCTGCTTGGGTCGAACTCGATAACTTTTTCGTCGAAGTCGACCATCAGGGACCCGTTTTCACGGAACTCGAAGCGCTCCCCCAAGATGAGAGGACCTCTGGAGTTTCTTGAAGTGACCGATTGCTCCCTCATGCGCCCCCCAGCAAATTCGGTTCGTTCGGGTTTTATATAAATTAAATTACAAGGAGGAGAAGATACGTGATCGCATGACAAAGGTCGTTTCGTTTGACCTGGACGGGACGCTAATCGACCGGAAGTTCATGGATTCTCTCTGGTTCGAGGGCTTCTCCAGGCGTTACGCCGAGCGGTGGGGAGTTAGTCAGGAGGAGGCGCTGAAGGAGATCACGCGCAGGTACGGCGGGGTCGGGATGGAAAGGCTCGAGTGGTACGATATCGACTATTGGTGGAAGGAGTTCGAGCTGGGCGGGAGCTGGAGGGACCTTGTCGATGAGCTCCGCTCGAACGTGAGGGCCTATCCGGAGGTCCACGAAGTCCTGGATGAACTCCATCGGAGGTTCAAGCTCATAGTCATCACGAACGGGGCGCGCGAGTTGGTCGAGGTGGAGACCGAGCAGGCCGGATTAAACGACTACATTGACCGGATGTTCTCCGCGACCTCGGATTTCGGGCTTGTAAAGAAGACGAGCGAGTTCTACTTGGATATCCTGAAGGAGGTTGGCGTTTCCACCGCGGAGGTGGTACACGTGGGTGACAACTGGGTGTTCGACTACCTCGCGCCGAGGGAGGCCGGCATTCGGGCATTTTTCCTCGACCGCGATGGAAAGCAATCTGGGGAGTCAGTGGTTAGGGACCTGAAGGAGTTCTCGCGTCAGCTGTTGTGAACCTCATGAAAGCGGGACCTGAATGTCTGGATTGTCTGTGGAAGCTCTCGCGCCAGGCCACGGAGCTAGCGACCTCCGACCCCAAGGTGAAATCCATGATCGAGAGGGAAGTTTCGCGCATCCTAGGGCGCTTCTCTGAGGATATCGTTCCTTCGGATTTCGGCAACCAACTCCACCAGACCATCAGGGAGATCTCCAAGAACCCCGACCCCTACAGCGAGCAAAAGTTGCGGGAGATCAAGACTGCAAGGCTGGCATTTTCGAAAATCAAACCTCGAGGGGATTTAAGGAGCTGTGTGGAGATCGCCGCCCAGGGGAACGCCATCGACTTCTTCGTGGATCCCGAAAGCCTCGGTCGCGAACTTTCCGTTAGACCGAATTTTGTCATAGACGATATAGCGAAGCTCGAGCGCAAGCTGGAGGGTGTCAAGGACATCCTGTATCTGGCCGACAACGCTGCCGAGGTGTTCTTCGACCTGCCCCTGCTGACGTTCCTCGGGAGGAAGGCGAGGGTGGGGTATGTGGTCAAGGAGAGCCCGGTTCAGAACGATCTGTCTGTTGGGGATATTCGACTTACGGGGCTTAGGCTTCCGGCCGAGATCATCCCTTCACCCGCCACGGTGGGCTTTTACCCGGACAGGTCTTCTCCCCAGCTTAGAGAAAGGTTCGCGCGGGCGGACCTGGTGGTGGCTAAAGGGATGGGAAATTATGAAACGCTTTCGGAGTTGCCAGAAAGTGGGAAATTCTTCTACATCTTTCGAGCTAAATGTGGGCCAGTTGCACGAAGTCTGGGTGTAAACGTTGGAGACTACGTGGCGATGCTGCGATAGGTCTGGCGAAAAAGTGTGGAATCAAATAAGGGTATTTATTCTATTCACTCCCGAACTAGGAGTTATATTTCTTATTATTGGGGCCTTAGTAACCGCTAGGGCGGATGAAGCCAGTACATTTGGCTAACAATGAGTTAAAAAGTTTCAGCAAGAGTAACTTTGATGCCCAACAACTTGTACTATCGCATTTCCCACCGCCTATCCGGCTTCCGTCTTCTCGGCCTAGCCTTCACCCTGTTCGCCCTGGCAAACATCATAATTTACCTTTTGATTTCCCTCCACCCCCCGCTCCTCGAGGGCCTCTGGCTCTCCGCCGACCGCCCCTGGGGCATCCTGACCTCAGCCTTCACCCACGCCGACCTCCCCCACCTCGCCAGCAACCTCGAGGGTTTCACCTTGGCGGCTTTGCTTTTCATCCCCGTGAGTTTGGCGTATCCGGCGAGGGTCCGCAGGCGTTGGAGCCGCATCTTCTTCTGGCTCGTATTCCTCGCCGGCATCGGTGCGAACGTGATAGAGTATCCGCTGATACTGGTCGGTCCTGGCTTCAACTCCTGGGGCGCTTCGGGAATCGTATACGGGGCCCTCGGAGTCCTCCTGGCGGCTTGCCTCCAGAGCCTACCGGACCACCTAAAGACACTTTCCAAGGAGCGTCGCCGGGTCCGCAGGCGTAAAAAATGGAGGCCGTTCAGATTCAATCGGAGATTCCTGAAAACTTTTCCCGCCCTCGTGACACTTTCCCTTCTCTTCTCCTTTTTCTGGCTGATTTTCACCGACCCCGGGGTTTTCCTGAGTGCCGGGCCGGGGATCGATGTGTTCGCCCACGGGTTCGGGTTCTTAGGGGGGTTCGGAGGTGCTATGGTTCTCTTCAGATTTGATTTTCGCCGTGTTCGAGCAAGCGAAAATTAAGTGGCGCGGTACATTTTCTATCGTATTTGATTCAAAATGCACTTCGTACAAACCGCTACACCTTCTTGCTTTCCGTTATTGGTAAACATTTTTATTCTTGCGGTCACATGTATCATTACCGATTGGGTCCGCGCAGGATGTCGTGATTCTCGTTCGACGGACCCGAGTTGAGGTGTTTCAGATGCGAAAGTTAAAAGTTGCAGTTCTCGGTTGGGAGCCCCCATCTAGGAACAGGGTGGTGACGGGGGCCGGGATGTACCTCGGCTACCTAGCGGAGCTTGGAGTGTTTGCCCGTGCCCGAGGCCGAAAGCTCAGCCTCACATTCATCGTCCCCTCGCAGCGGGACAGGCTGGTCCACCGCGAGGGTTATCGGGTGCTGTTTGTCCGCACCCCGAGGTTTCGCGAGCACCGCCCGTACGACGCGGATGTCCTGTATCCGGCGACCAAAAGATTTGCGAAACGGTTGCTTGGAAGACGCAGCCCCGTCGATCTCAAAAAATTTGACGTGATCTTGGCCAACTCATTCGCCTTCGGGGAGCTGATCGCCCGCGCAAGACTCGACAACTTCGTGTACATCTCTCACCGTCCCGAGTTCCTGCGGGAAAAATTTGCAGAGCGCTTTGGGGTCCGAATAGCAAGCAAACGCAGGCTTCGCCGTGATGCGAGGCTGGAGGCCAAAGCGATTGAGAATTCTAGGCGGACGATAACTGTGAGCAAAGCTTGTAAACGAGAGCTAGCTCGGCGGTTCGACCGTAACTGCATCGACGTAATCTACAACGGAGTCGACACAAACCTGTTCAGCCGAGTCAAGTGCGAGTCCAACGGGAAAACTGTATTTACCTACGCCGGGCGGAACCACCCCGAAAAGGGAATCGACCTTCTCTTGCGGAGCGTCCAGCGCGTGGTAGACAGGGGGTGCTCCAACTTCGAGCTTCGGATGCTCACAGACGACGGCATCTTGTTAAAGCGGGCGGTGAAGCGCATGGACCTCTCTAAGTATGTCAAGCTGGTGGGATGGCGGCGGCTGCGCGAGCTTCCTCGCTATTACTCCTCAAGCACCTTCACCATCATGCCCTCCTACTGGGAGAGCTTCTCATACGCGACGGCCGAGGGGCTGGCGTGTGAGGTGCCTACGATAGTCTCGACGGCTGGTGCGCTGCAAGAGATGGTTGATGGTGAGGTTGGGCTGCACTTCCGGGCTGGGAGCGAGCGTGAGCTTGCCAACAGGCTGGAGGAGGCCTGTAGTTGTGACTCGGAGCGCGCGGCCGAGATGGGGCGGCGAGGGCGAAGGAGAGTCAAGCAGAAATTCTCGAAGGAGGCTTTCCTGAACAAATACCTACGGTACATCGAGCGGTTCGCGGATGGCGTGTTCTCTTAAAAAAACACATTTATCTATCTTCAGCCCAAGTGAACTTTCGCTGGAGAGTTTTGGGGTAGATTTTTTTCCAATCGTATGAAACTCCTCCCGCCCACTTGACGTAGAGGCGCGGGTCGATGTAGGACTTGAGCGATGTACCGAGGTTGTAGTCTCGCGTAGCCTTTGTCAGCTTCACCTTGAGTCTAGCAGCTCTCATCCTCCCCTGAAGGCTCTTTATCCGCTTCGCACGTGAGCGGGAGCGGGGCCTTTCCCTGACTTCCTTCAGCTTCTCCTTCAGGACTTTCAGTCTGTTCACTTTATTTTCAAGGGATTCCTTCCAGTTCTTCGGGAGCTTTCGTTTGTGGTGGCAGGTGATCGCCGCTTCAAGATTCGCCATCTTGGCCACATACTTCTTCTCGAAGTCTGTATCTTCCGGTCGAACCTTGGAATTGGCTAGATAGTCTCTGACGCTCTTCGAGGCGTGATAAGTCCTGAAGACCTTAGCCGTGAGCCCTGGCATCACTTGACCTAAGAAAGCGTTTACGTGCTCCGAGCGGACTCCCGAGAAAATGGGCGCCCTAGGCTTCCCGATGAAGGACTTCAGGTTGCTCACGACTTGAGCAGGCGGCCTGATGGTCCTGACCCACCTCACCGAGTCCTTGCCCAGGAAGTTGAATTTTACCCGTCCAGAGTGGTCTATCTTGACGTGTGCACCCCTCAGCGTTACTGCGCCAACGGTGTCAGCTTCATCCTTGTCCTTCTCGTCGCCGACCCTCGTCTTCAGATTATCTATCAAGTAAGATACGGTCGCGGTCTTGCGCTGAGCGAGGTCCTCCGAGGCCAAGCTCCCCTCGATGTGTTGCCGAACCCTTTCAACGAGCTCCTCCAGCTCTCGGGCCTTGTTGAACTTTTCGATCTCGCGCTCTTGTTTGAATCGCGCGGTGTCGGCTATCCATAAATACTTAAGTTCCTCACTGAGCTTGTCTTGCCACTTGGCTATCCACATGGCATTCGGATCGAAGGCCCTTTCCTTCCAGCGCTTCCCGTTTGGAGGTGTTGGGGTGGGGGCATCGAGTGACAGGTTTAGAATTATATCCTCATAGGCGACTCTTGGCTTCCATCTTCCTCGAAACGGATGCTTTCCCCTACCCATGAAAATGCTAGGGGGTTCGACGGTGTAGCCGATCTCTACCCGTTCACCGTTAAGCACAGCGTATCCGTACTTTTCCTTGTTGGCTTCCCGAATTTTCTTCCTTGCTTCAGCCAACGCTTTTCGCTCCTCGCGTGACATGTTTTCCTTTTTGATTTTTTCCTGCTCGACCCAGCGTTGAATCTCGGAGAAATCGAAGTCTTCTATTTTAGAGGGAGTTTCAACCCCTAGGGCTTTGGAGAAGTCTTCCACAAAGTTCCTGGCGAAGACCGGGTCTTTCACGTAGTCAGTACCCAGTTTCTTGACCCATGCGACGGCCATCTCTTCTTGGTCTGGAGCTAAAGAGAGTTTCTTCCCCTTATAGCGGATGGTGAAGCCTCGGGGTTCGTAGGTAGGGATGAGAACACCATTGTGAATCAGTTGCTTTATTCTGGTAGGTTGCGGCATCTGCATCGTTCTTTCTAAATCATTTGTTGTAATTAAATGTCATGGAGATTAGTTATGAAGTCAAAAATCGGTTCATGGTTTAATTGACCCAAGGGTTGTGGCGAGTTCGAAAAATGTCTGTGGGGCAAGATATCCCACCGAAGTGCTGCGCGATTATAACCTGATTGCTCGCGTTGGGCAGACCGAAACACAGAGTCCGCAGCCGTAGCATTTGACAGGGTCTAGGCGGGCGATTCTCCCGACGATACGGATCGCATCGTATGGACAGTATCGCTCGCAAAGTCCGCAGCCCGTGCACCTCGACGCAGTCACCTCAGGAGGTTTGGTTGTGGTACGAAGAGGCTGCTCGGGCAAGTGATGAAGTGCGATGCCCTTAAAATCGCTGATCGAGTTGTAGCCTTTTGCACGCATGAACTTGACCATCTCGTCTGCTATTAGCCCATAAATCTTGTATCCGCGGATTATCGCTGCAGTTGAGAGTTGCACCGCCGAGGCCCCAACCATGATGAACTCAACCGCATCGCGCCCGTTGCTGATTCCGCCCGCTCCAATGACAGGTATCTTCACCGCGCGGCAGATGTCGGCCACGCATCGAACAGCGAGAGACTTGATCGCGGGGCCTGAGAGCCAGCCATAGCCAGAGATGCTCCCGAGCATGGGCATCGTGTTTTCTATGTCGATTGCCAAGCATGGCCCCACCGAGTTTATCGCGACTATGCCATCTGCCCCCGCTTCCTCTACAGCTCGCGCGAACTGGGTCACGTCGGGTACGTTCGGGCTGAGTTTCACGAACACCGGGATATCGATGACCTCCTTCGCGGCTTTCGTCGCTTCGACCACCAGCGTCGAGTCGTTTTCGAGGTGGTGAGTCGATAGCTCGAGGGCATCCACACCGGCCGCCTTGAGCTTGGGGGCAACAGCCCGGATCTCCTCGGCATTGTAGCCAACGCTCGCTATCAACGGCAGCCTCGTTCGCTTCGCCTTCGCATACTCGTGGCGAAGCCATTGCTCGAGCGGCAGGTCGGTCCAAAGCTCGGCATTCAGCAAGCTATCCTTTACCTTGATTATACAGGGGCGGGGTACATGGGCAGGAGAAACGCTCACAGTTTTCGCGACCAATCCGCCCGCGCCACCCTCGGCGGCTTTTACCAAAGCATCTCCGTTGTGCACCGTGGGGCCAGCCGCAGGCAAAATGGGGTTACGGAATTTTAAGCCACATATTTCAACAGATAAATCAACCATCTCATCAGCTCCTCTTTATTGCCTCAAACTTCTGCCAGAGTTTTTCCGCCGATTTCCGCGCCACTTTCACCGCCTCCGCCTCGTCGAACATCTGCATTTTTCGTTCGCGCATTATGACCTTGCCCCCGACGACGACCGTTTCGATATCATCGCCATTAACGGTGTTGACGATGTGTTCGGCGACATTTTCAGGACGTACAGGCGTAGGCGCGGGGGCCGAATTTATGATGATGATATCCGCGAGCTTTCCGTGCTCAATTGAACCTAGTTCGTTCTCCAGCCCGTAGAGTTCTGCCCCGCGGATTGTCGCCATCTTGAGCGCTTCCATGAACGAGATCGCGCGAGGATCGCGGAGGGCAACCTTGTGCAGCAAGAAGGCGGCCCGGATGTTCTCAAATCCATCGAAGATGTACCCATCGTTGCCCAAGCCCACAGGGATATCCATCATGAGCATTCGCACTATCGGCGCGACCCCAACTGCGTTGAGCATGTTGCTCATGGGGTTGTGAGCAACCTTTGCTCCAGTCTTTTTGATGATCGTCAACTCATCATCGTTGACATGCACGCAATGAGCGAGCACGACATCCTGTGCGAGCAGCCCTTCATCGTTCAACCGTTCGATGGTGCGCTTGCCGAACCGTCCTAAATTGTGATAGAGGTCCGTCAGCCCCTCGGAGGTGTGGATGGTCACGGGCACTTTATAGCGACTCGCGAGTTCTCGGACGTAATGGAAGAGCTCGTTGGAAACTGTGAATGAAGCGTGAATGCTGAACATCCCTCGCACCCGGCTCATGCGTTTTTTCTTGATCTTCCGGATGAACCGCTCACTCTCTTTCGTGCCCCTGGCCCCCTCGGCGTGGGTGCGGCGCTCGGTCGCCTCAAACGATATGATGCCACGCATCCCCGATTGCTCGACCGCTGTAGCAATCCGATCCAGCACGCCAGTTATGGCGTTCGGGCCTGAAAAGGTGTCGGCAAACATAGTTGTGCCCGTCTTGATAAACTCAAGGCAGGAAATCAAAGCGCTAGCGTACGCATCCTCGCGGGTCATCTCCTCCTCCATCGGCCACCAGACGCGCTGTAAAATTTGTGAGAAATCGGTAGGGGTTTCAATTTTCAACGGGGCGCCACGCAGAAGCGTGCCATAGAGATGGGTGTGTGAGCAAATGAGGCCGGGCATGACAATCTTGCCGCAGGCGTCGATGACCTCTTCTGGCTTGCTCTTGGTTTTCACCTTGCCCCGCTTGACCGAGATGATGCGGCCGTCTTCAACTGCAATCGAACCATTTGCAATGATGCGACAATCTTTGTCCATCGTGACTATCAAACCATTTTTAATTAATAAGTCAACCATTCAATCCCTGAGAACAAAACCATCGGCGAACATTTAAACTTTCGGTGTCTTAAATTTGGACCGAGCGAGAAATCATGTGTTTCAACCGTGGGGGATATCACCAAACCCAAATAAACCATTAAATCAGTTGATTATAGTGACGAGAACATGTCAGAATTTTCAGTATCCACAATGGATCGGATTATTCGAAAAGCAGCTAAAGTCCGCGTGTCGCGCGACGCCGCCCTTGAGCTTAGTGCGATTATCGAGGAATATGCGACTGAGCTGTCAAATGAAGCGATAAAGCTAGCTAAACATCGCGGCGCGAAAACTGTGAACGAAAGTGATATTCGGGCAGCTGCTTTGAGGATACGCACATAACTTATCCTAATCCTGGTGATGTTTTGGCCGATTTAGTCATTCGAAATGCGCGCTTGGTTTTGCCTGAGGGAATCATCCGCGGAGAGCTCGCGGTCGAAAAAGGACACATCTCCGAAATTGCCGCAAGTGGGTTGTCCAAAGCTGATCGAGAAATCGATGCGAAGGAGAGAATTGTGATGCCTGGAGTTATTGATTCCCATGTCCACCTCTACGACCCCCGTCATCCTTTTCGAGAGGATTTTCAAAATGGTAGTGCCGCGGCCGCAGCGGGAGGCATAACCAGTGTAATTGTGACACCCCTCGACACCTCGATGCTGACACCAAAAATGATAAAAAATATCATTGAATTCGGGCAAAGGGAGAGCGTCATAGATTTTGACCTTCATGCGGGAAAAATGACCGCTGACTCGATCAAAGATATCCCCAAGCTCGCCACGCTCGGCATCAAATCTTTCAAGGCATTTACGTGTGCTCTCTACCGTATCGAAGACCCGGTGTTAGAGAAGCTGATGGCCGCGATAAAAAATATTGGTGGCATTGTGTTTGTCCACGCGGAGGATGACAAAGTTCTGCAGAAGCGCACTGAGAGGCTCCTCAAGGAAGGACGGAGGGACCCATTAGCTCATGCGGAATCATGCCCGAATGAAGCCGAGGAAAAGGCTATCCAAAAAGTGATTATGCTCGCCAAACGGACCGGATGTAAACTGCACTTAGCCCACATCACGACACGCCAGGGTATCGAGCTCGTCAAAAAGGCGAAGGACAAGCGGATACCAGTGACCAGCGAAATATGCCCGCACTACCTGCTTTTCACGCGAGAAGACATGCAAAGGTTGGGGCCGTACCTAAAGGTAAATCCTGCGTTGAAAACAAGTGAAGAGTGTGAGGCGCTCTGGAATGCCTTGGCTAGAGGAATAATCGATATCGTCTCGAGCGACCATGCACCTCGCACCAAGGCGGAGAAGGAGGGCGGGGGGGAAAACATCTGGACAGCCCAAGTCGGAGTTCCGAGCGTCGAAACCTTATTGCCGCTCATGCTTAGCGAGGGTGTCGCGAAGGGCAGGCTGACGTTCGAACGACTTGTCGATGCACTCTGTACCAAGCCTGCGCAAATCTTCGGACTCTACCCGCGCAAAGGGGCCATCAGCGAGGGCTCCGATGCTGACCTAGTGATCGTGGACCTTAAGAAGGAGGCAACGATAACCGCTGAAAAAATGCACTACAAAGTTGGCTGGACCCCTTACGAGGGAATGAGGATTAAGGGGGTGCCTGTGATGACGATTTTGCGGGGCATTGTAGTGGCCGAAAATGGAGATGTAGTTGGAAAGCCCGGATATGGGCAGTTTTTGACTAAGCAGAAGCCAACAAGAGATTCAGCTTTCGCCTCACCGCTTCCGACTCGTCCCTGAATTTCTTTTTAATAAGCTCCTGCAGGCGCTCGCGCTAATTATTCGTTACGATCCCGCGGGGCACGGCATTCGGTTGAAATTTTCCCGTCTCTTTCATTTTCCAAATCTTTTGAGAGTTTTCCCGTATGAGCAAAGCGCGCACAACGCTCGAGCGGCTTTCCTCGGTGAATCGTAAACGCAGACATCTTTGCCTCGGAGCTTCTCCCGCACAAGGACGCAGTCCTTCCCGCACATCACAATGTCGATCACTGGCGTATCCTCCGACTTTTTCGCTGCTTTTGCTACTTCCTGAATATCTTCAAGTTTGAGAAACGTCGACTTGAGCTCGTTTACTACTACCACACCATCGACACCTGAGTCCGATAGCACTTGTTCAAGAACAAACTTGTACCGATCGCCATTTGCGTCAATGCCGATGTCCACCCAATCCGCGATGCTGGTATTCGGATATGTCTGAATAATCTTCTTCGTGACTTTGTTGGAGAGCTTCGCCAACGCTAACCCCTCGCGGGATAACACGTCCGCGACCAAAACTGCCGGTCCACTAACGTTAGTGACTACAGCCACCCGATTGCCCCGCATGCATGGCTGTTTCGCTAGCGCATCCGCGACGCTAAGGAGCTCCTCGATGTCACTGACTTGAAGAGCGCCGACCTGCTTAAGGGCAGAGACGAATATTCTATCCCGCTCAACCCCCTCGCGCACCGTGCTGCCCTTCAGTACAACGACTGGCTTTTTTTGCACCGCCTCACGAATCGACTCAAGAAACCTTCGCCCATCACGAACGCTTTCCAAGTAAATACAAATTACCTTCGTCTCCTTGTCCTGTGTTAGAAATTCAAGCAAGTCCGTCTCTGTGATGTCAGCGCCCCCACCGATTGACGCGAATTTGCTCACGCCCGCACTATAAGAGCAGGCTCGATCAAGCATCGCCGTTCCAACCGCGCAGTTCTGCGAGATCATCGCAATGCCGCCGCATGGTGGCATGATCTCACGCTCAAGAGTTATACACAAGCCTTTCGCCGTGTTGATCACCCCCGCCAGCACGTTTGGGCCAAGTACCCGAACCTTTTGCTTGGCGGCCACGCGCGTGAGTTCCTCTAGCTGGTGTTGATCAAAACCTCCGGCGACCAAAACCATGGACTTCACTTTTCGAGCAAACAGCTTCCGTAAATTTTTCATAACAAGTTTGGGGGGTAACACAATTACCGCGATATCGCATCCGCTGGGGACTTCACTCAAATTTTTAACAGAACCGTTAAGTCTACCACTAAAATCAACGACGTGAGTCTTACCCTTAAAGAAGTGAAGTGTGTTGTGAACAAGCGAGCCAAAAAAGACTGGCGAAGCGGCTCCCACTCCTTCCCTAGCAGAAGCGCCTACTAGTACGACTGACTTCGGCTCGAAAATTGCCTTAACTTCGCCCGACATTACTTGCCCCTCCCGAGGACTATCCGGGCGTCGGCTGTCACCGCGCCCTTTCCGTCGTCAAACGCGAAAATTGGGTTCAGATTTATCTCGGTTATTTCAGGGAATTCGTGCGCTAGCTGCCCGACCTTTTGGATGATGTCAACGAGCGCATTGATGTCGGCTGGAGGAGCCCTCTGAATGCCCGCGAGCACTGGGTAGCCCTTAATCTCTTGGATCATCTCTCGCGCATCCTCAGCGTTGAGCGGGGCCAGCCTGAAGCTGATGTCCTTAAGTACCTCGGCCCATACACCCGCCAACCCGAACATCACCGTAGCGCCGAAGGAGGGGTCCTGCAGAGCGCCCACGATCACCTCGCGGGCAGGAGGAAGATATTCTTGGATCGTCACTCCGAGAATTTTTGCGTCTGGCTTGTATGCGTGAACGTTATCGATTAGTTCGCCAAAAGATTGTCGAAGCTCCAGCTCCGAGGTCAATCCAACTTTGACGCCCTTAGCTTCGTTCTTATGAATAATGTCGGGAGAAGCAATTTTTAGAACGAGAGGATAACGAATCTCTCGTGCAACTTTAACGGCCTCGCTCAGGTCACGAGCGAGTTCAGTTCGATTCACTGGCACCCCCCAGGCAGCGAGAACCCGCTTGGAATCGAGTTCCGTTAACTCAAGTCTGCCCTCCTTGCGGATTGAACTGAGGATTCCAGTCACATTTTTCTTTGCTGCGGCCAACTCAATCACCGAGAACAAGCTAAATTATGGTCAAGTGGTATAAAAATTTTCCTCCAAATCAATAAAAATAATGAATTTGGAACTGTTTTGGCAAAAATGGTCATTTATCCCCATATAAATTGTAAAATTGGAAAATATGCGTCTTTAAAGTTGAAAATAAGGGTATTGTGTACTATTCTTCAATCCTCACGCCTAAATGTTAGATATTAATTGTGTATCAAGTAATTGGATTATCCGGAGAGGAAAAAGCGATTTAAGATGATGGTTGGTGCTTCATTGCGATGTTACATGCGCCCTCTGTGGTTACGGCACATGGTCCTACTGGATGCTCTGAGGTGCACGCTTTGTTAAACAGCGGGCATTCACAGGGATGAATCAGCCCCCTAAGTACCTCGCCGCATCTGCATCCCTTTGCGAAGTCCGCCATGCTCTCCACATGAACATCAAATCTTGTACGTGCATCATATTCTTTGAATTCACGCCTCAACTGAAGGGCCGACTTCGGAATCACCGGGAAACCGCGCCATCGCTTGTCCACAATTTTGAACACCTCGCGCATTTTTTCCTGTGCTACCACATTCCCCTCTGAGCGAACCGAGCGGGTGTACTCGATCTCCACTTCTCCCTTCCCTTCGTGTAACTGCTTTAACAACATCCAGACCCCGAGTAGAATGTCGATGGGCTCAAATCCAGCGATCACCTGTGGTACTCCATAGCGCTTTGAGAGAGGCTCGTAGGGCCTAGAACCGATGATGGTCGAAACATGGCCCGGGCAGATGAACCCGTCGAGTGAAGCCTCCCCCGACGCGAGCAGAAATTCCATCGCGGGGGGAATCAGGCGGTGGCACACGAGCAAGCTGAAATTCTCGGGGGGTTCGCGGAGGAGCTCGGAGGCGGTCGTGGGGGCGGTCGTTTCAAATCCAACAGCCGCGTGGACGACTTCTCGCTCGGGATTTCGTCGTGCCGTTTCGACCGCATCCGCCACACCGTAGATTATCCTGACATCCGCGCCGTCGGTCTTTGCACCGGCGAGCGAAGTTTGGGTTCCGGGGACCTGAAACATGTCGCCAAAGGTGGTGATGAGGTGCCCCTGTTTAGCGAGTTCAATCGCCTCGTCGATTTCCGCCGCGTTCGTTACACAAACTGGGCAGCCGGGGCCGCTAATTACTTCGAGCCAATCGGGAAAAAGTGAGCGGAGACCAAATTTTGTGATGGTTAACTCGTGGCTCCCGCATACATGCATGAATTTTACTTTGCGATTTGGGCTAAGCCCTCGGATTTCCCGCAGGATTCGAGCCGCCAAACCGCGATCCCTAAACTTCTCCAGCAATGCACTTACCATTTTTAAGACCCAAAACACTTTTAATGCTCTCTGCCGCCTATAAGCTTCGGTGGGCAGTTGAATATTTTAGCAGTCGCCGACTTCCATGGTAGTCCGAATGGCGAGCAAAGCCTCTTGAAGCTCCTCAAACGCGGCTATGATTGTGTTTTGCTTATAGGTGACCTCACGAACTTCGGTCCAGCTAATCTCGCTGAGAGTTTGCTCGAGCGGGTCAAAGCGACGGGCGTGTCCATATTTGCGGTACCAGGGAACTGTGACCCCAAGCAGATTCTGCAGGTGTTCGACAAGTACGGGGTTAACCTCCACGGCAAGTGCGAGCGGCTCGGAGATATCACTTTCGTGGGGCTAGGGGGTTCCAATCTAACTCCTTTCAACACTCCCTTCGAGCTCACCGAGGTGGAAATCCAAGAGGAACTGGCGGCTCTAGCCTGCACCCCCGATGTCAACCGGATATTGGTTACCCACGCTCCGCCCTACGACACTAAGCTCGACCAGATCGCCGATGGTACTCATGTTGGGAGCAAGAGCATACGCAAGTTCATCGAGCAGAAGCAGCCGTTGGTGGCGCTCTGCGGCCACGTGCACGAGGCCCGAAACACCGAAAAGCTAGGGCGAACCTTGATGATCAATCCCGGGCCAATCAGCAAGGGTTATGCCGCCGAGATAACGATAAACAGCGGCGATGAAATTCGGGCCAAACTGCTCGAGATCTAGCGGTTGCAAAGATGATGAAAGAAGTACCGGAGACACCGCTTTTGTTGCGGTTCTTCAAGGCGCAAATGAGCTTCGGGGCTACCCCAGCTTTGGAAGTTTATTTATCATTGGGGAAAGATCGCGAGGAAAATCAGGAAAAGTGGTTAAAAGGCTGATGGTGAGGGAAGGGTTACGCTACCACCAAACTAAATTACCCCTGTCGTTCTCGCTAACCGCTCCACCGCGCGTTTGCTCAACCCAGCGCCTAGCACGGTGTAGCGCTCGGGTCTTATCCGATGTGCTATGGTAAGAGCTCTAACTACATACTTAGCTGGAATGCCGAGTTCCTTCGCATTCGTCGGACATCCTATCGTGCGGAGTGCTTCGCGGATTGCCTGCCAGTCCTCCCCATGCAGGTAGGCTGTCATCACCGCCCCGACGCCACACTGCTCACCATGGAGCGCAGGTTTGGGAGCGAGCTGATCAAGTGCGTGGCTAAACAAATGCTCTGCGCCACTCGCCGGACGGCTGCTCCCAGCGATTCCCATCGCCACGCTGCTCGAGATTAGCGCCTTCACGACTTTGCGCACGCTCTCCTCGGTGTGCTTTTTGATGAGCTCAGCATTTTCCATCACGATCTGGGAACTAAGGAGCGAGAGGGCCGTGGCATATTCACTGTAGGGCTCGCCAAACAGTCGATGCGCGAGGTCCCAGTCGCGGACCGCTGTGAAGTTAGCCACGAGGTCCCCGCAACCAGCTGCGAGTAGGCGATGAGGCGCGCGTTTGATGATGCGCGTGTCGGCGACGATTGCGATGGGGGCGCGTGTTTCTATCGATGTCGGTTTTCGTCCACCCTTGATTGAGGCCCTGGAGGAAGCGATGCCATCATGAGAAGCAGCAGTAGGCACTGAGATGAAGGGCTTACCCTCCTTGAACGACGCCAGCTTTGCCACATCTATGCATGTGCCACCTCCGACACCCAGCAGAAAGTTTACTTTGCCCTTGATGAGCTTGCGCACCTTGGCGACGGTCGCCATATCGGCCTGTTTAACTAACGAGTACTCGACCTCAAAACCGGCACGCCTAAGTGAACGCTGGACTCCAGCCCCAACCAGTTTGAAAGTCGTGGCGTCGGCTATTATTAAGGCGCGTTTGCCGGAACACAAGCGCTCGCAAACGTCAGTGATCTGCGCAATCACGCGTGGGCCTATCCAGACCTCGCGAGGCAGTTCTATGCGTTTGGGTTCTTTCATCAGTTTTACCGCACTTTTGTTGGTTGATAAACTTTATATACAGTTAACGCCAGCTCTAAATTGTTGCGTTTAGCGCAGCATTTTTTCAAGCGAGGAATTAGATTGGAAAAATCAAAGCTTAAACATCTTGAGGGTACGACAACGGTTGGGCTCGCTTGCAGGGACGGAGTGGTGCTCGCTACGGACACCAGGGCCACGATGGGCTACCTTGTGGCGAGCAAGCAAGCGCGGAAGGTGTTTAAGATAACCAACACCATCGGCGCCACCACTGCGGGAGGAGTCGCGGACACTCAGAGCTTGGTGAGCGCGCTCCAGGCCGAGGCCAGCTACTACCTGTTGCGGGAGGGGATCTCCATGAACGTGCGAGCAAGTGCCAGGCTCGCCGCCAACATCCTCCACGCGTACGGTCTACTCCCTTACATCGCGAATCTGCTGATCGGGGGCTCCGATGCCTCCGGCTCTAAGTTGTTCTTCGTCGACATCGATGGCGCCCTGACCGAGGAAACTATGGTGGCTACGGGCTCGGGTTCACCGGTCGCATATGGTGTGCTCGAAACCGAGTTTAAGGAGGGCATGAGTATCGAGGAAGCCTTGCCCATTGCGATCAAGGCTGTACAAACGGCGATAAAGCGCGATATCGCCACGGGTAACGAAGTCATGGTTGCCGCAATAACAAGCAAGGGGTATCGCGAGCTTTCACCTGAAGAGATAAAAAAATTAGCTTAATCTGATCTACTTAAAAGGCGATGGCATGGCTGCAGAAGGACTATTACAGGAAATCAAACGGATTGTGCGAGAGGAGACCCCTTTCTCCAGCGCAATCTCCGATATCGATTTCGAGGGCCCCCGGGTCGTGTTCTACTGCAAGGACCTTGACCTTCTAATGGAGAACGGCGAGGTGATAAAAGAGTTCGCACGTAAAATCCGGAAACGAATAATCCTCCGTCCAGCTCCCAATATCCTGACCGAGTCTGAGAAAGCCGAGAAGAAAATCCGACGCCTTGTTCCCGCCGAGGCTGGGATAACCAATATAATTTTCAGCCAGGATGTGGGGGAAGTTACTATCGAGGCGCAGAAGCCCGGAATAGCTATAGGTAAGGGAGGGGGCCTGCTCCGCGAGATAATGCAAAAAATCAGCTGGACGCCTCGGGTGGTTCGGGCGCCACCTATCGAATCGGACATCGTGCAGAACATCCGCCGCTCCATAATCCAAGGAGGTACCAAGCGGCGCGACATCTTGCGGAAAATAGGCAGGCGGATCCACCGCGAGCCCAAGAGCAAGGGCGACTGGATTCGCTTCACGACTCTAGGAGGGTCGCGCGAGGTCGGGCGCTCCTCATTTTTGCTCCAGACCCCCGAAAGCCGAGTCATGATTGACTGCGGTGTAAACGTCGCGTCCGAGAATCGAGCTTTTCCCCACCTCGAGGTTCCGGAGGTAAGGTTACCCGAACTGGACGCTGTGATTCTCACCCATGCCCACCTTGATCATTGCGGGTTCGTTCCCTATCTCTTCAAGTACGGGTTCGAAGGGCCCGTCTACTGTACTCCAGCCACACGCGACCTCGCCGTACTTCTTCAGCTGGACTACGTGGGCATCGCTGAGCGCGAGGATCGACCACTCCCTTACAACAAGCGCGACATCACCACCTTCCTTCGTCACTGCATTCCGCTCGATTACAGCGATGTCACCGATATTGCACCCGATGTCCGGATCACCTTCCACAACGCGGGGCACATCTTAGGTTCTGCGATTGCACACATCCACATTGGTGAGGGGATCTACAACCTCGTGTACACGGGCGACCTGAAGTTCGACCGTACGCGCCTCTTATCTCCCGCCGTCTGCACGTTTCCCCGCTTGGAGACCCTCGTCATGGACAGCACATACGGAGGTTCTGAGGACATCCAACCCTATCGCGCAGATGCCGAGAAGGAATTCATTCGAATCGTGACCGAGACCACGAAGCATGGGGGCAAGGTTATCGTGCCGGCATTCGCGGTCGGGCGCGCGCAGGAGATTATGGTTCTGCTCGAGGATTACAAGCGAAGGGGACTGCTCGATGGGACGCCTGTTTATCTAGACGGAATGATATGGGAAGCGACGGCAATCCACACGGCTTATCCAGAGTATCTATCCCCAGAGCTGCGCGAACGGATATTCCGAGCTGATGAGAACCCATTCCTCTCTGATCTCTTCGAGCGAGTGAAGGGTTCAGACCAACGCGCACAGGTAATCGACGGCGATCCAGCGATAATCGTATCGACGGCAGGGATGATGGCTGGTGGGCCCGTGCTCGAATACTTCAAAAATCTCGCGCCAGATCCGCGTAACACCCTCGTCTTCGTCGGGTACCAGTGTGAGGGGTCCCTTGGGCGACGCATCCAGAAGGGATGGCGTGAGATCCCCCTACGTAGTGATAAGGGGAGGGTAGAGGAGGTGAAGGTAAACATGGAAGTTCGAACGGTCGAAGGATTCAGCGGGCACTCGGATCGGGCACAGCTGTTGAATTACGTGCGGAGGGTCTCACCCAAACCGCAGCGCGTCATATGCATCCATGGTGATGAAAACAAGTGTATCGACTTGGCAAGCGCGCTGCACAAACTTTTCAGGGTCGAGACGAAGGCGCCCCGGAGCTTGGAGACCATCAGGCTCCACTAGCGTGGTGGATCTCCCCTGAGCAATGCTAATTCCCGCTTGGTCAACTCGCGTTTCTTGGCCCGTCTGTTCACAATTGTGCTATGCCCGAATGGGTCCATGAAAATCAGCCTAGCCTTCCGTTTCCCGGCGCGTATTTCATCAAGCTTTTTCAGCTTCGCCTGACCTCGCCGGCGCTTGGTGGCATCATTTTTTTTAATCGCCAGCTTTATCGCTCCCTCTACACGGTTGAGCACTCCCTCGACGTTCGACACGTAGCCCTCGCTCGCTGGCCCTGGCTCTACAGTCACCCCGAGTTCTGGAAGCTTGATCGTTCCCGTGCTCGACTTCACGACTCTAACCTTGAGGTCTTCTTCGGATGTGATCTGAAACTCGTAGCGTAGCGGGGGGCGCTCGCCTAAACACATGACATCCGCATGCCTGAATTTGCAGCTGGTGCAGCTTGCGAAGGTTTCCATTATCTCTCCAAAATATGGGATGTGGTCGATTCTACCCTTGACGCGAAAAGTGTCCTTGGCCCCACAGATGGGACAACGCTCGATAGGGAGCAGGAACTCCCTCTTCCGCATAAATTCACCAAAAATTATGCGATGGCTCGTTTGAACTGGATGTTGACGAACCTCGGGGTAGCTAACACTTTTGACTCCGTCAGGCGTCCCACGTCCCCACCGATAGCTTGGCAAATCCCTTTTAGCTGGTCGATCGCCCGCTTGAGTTCGGCGGGGTCTTGGTTCATAAGCATGCTGATGTCGAGGATCATGATGTTCCCGGCTCGAAGTTCATCTGATACTTCTTGGACATCGACAAGGCTATGAAGCTCCATGCTCTTGATGTAGATGGGCTCAAGCGCGCTGACGCCCTTCGGTCTGCTAACAGACTTTTCCTCGATTTCCATTATCGGTACTTCTTCGACCGTTTCAGGCTTTACCTTTGGTTTTCCCCCGAGCAATCGTTTCAAGGATTTCAGGCAATCACCCTAACAAATGGTCGGTGGCTTTCAATCTATTTAACTCTTTGCTTGAAACTGCCACATTTCATCGCCGACGTAGTGGAAGTTCTTGATTACTTTCCCCTTCGGGCCTCGCATCTCAACTCCGGGCACAAGAGCTTGTCCAATCGCGATGGGCTTACCGTGTCGTTCATCCACAATTACCACACTCTCCCCCAGCGTGATTTCCTCGTCGGCTGAAATTACACCCGGGGCCATAATGTCGGCTCCGTTGACGACGTGAGGAACCGCCCCCATGTCAATGGCTACACGCTTTAGTGGAATTCGATCAAGTGATTTCAGCGTCGGAAAAATCTCATCACTCAACCTGAACAAGAGTGCTTTACCGTCAACCAAGATGATTTCCCTGCTCTCGCCCAGCTCTATCACTTCAATCGCCCCTTTTAAAAGTTCGGCCGTGTTTTCGCCAAACTTTTTGACGACTTCCTGTGTAAGCTGCTTAAGCAAGGCTTTTCTCACGTGATAACGACGCTTTATAGGCATCAAACAAAAGTGGTTCGATAAGGTTAAATATACAGCTAGCGAGGAGTTGATGATTTTCATGGCGCAGCGACCTCTCGATGTGCTCAACCGCGCCCTAGGGTCGTCAGTGTTGGTTGGACTCAAGGGCGGCCGGGAGTTTAGGGGAAAGCTAAGCGGTTTCGACATGCACATAAATCTAGTGCTTGAGGAGACCGAGGAAATCCAGGGCGGCGAAGCAGCGAAGCGCTACGGGATGATGGTAATCCGAGGGGACAGCGTAGTATTCATCTCGCCTGCTGAGTGAGTGGAATGGTCAAGGGCACTCCATCAATGGGCAGGCGCCACAAGGTGGTGCACATCCGTTGCCGACGTTGTGGGAGACGAGCTTACCATGCCCAGCGTGGGGTTTGCGCGGCCTGTGGTTACGGGCGTTCGCGTCGCATCAAGCGGTACAATTGGAAAGTGAAAACCATCCAAGGGTTGCGGCTCCGGTAGCCGTTATTTACTAGCGTGGACATGGGGGCTTTTTCGAATAAGCAACTAGTTAACTTAGGCTTTTCACCCTTGTCCTATTTGAGAAACGTTATTGGGTTTCAGCTGAGTTGTCCTATTTAGGGCACATGCCCGCTTAAATTGACAATACCCTTGGCAACCAGATGGCTAAATGAAGTTTTTCTCGGGTGGCATGTCTAACTTTAGACAATCACAAAATTTCTTAAGCTCGCGTGACAACCTTTTCTCGGTGGGCCGGTGGATCAGCCTGGAAATGAAGGGGAAACATTTCCTCGTCAACAGAATGATCGTCCGCTTGGCAAATTGTAGAATCCATCCAAATTGCGGGAGGTCGCGGGTTCAAATCCCGCCCGGTCCACCACTTTTGAACTGTAGAGGATTTATACCAACTCAACTCAAATTCATTTTGGGGCCCGTGGTCTAGTGGTTATGAGGGAGTTGGCGTAGCCGCGCCCTAACAAACGTCGCCTTGACATGGCGAAGTTCCCGAGTTCGAATCTCGGCGGGCCCACCACCTTTTTTGCTGGTAGCGCAAGTTGTTCGTGATGAAGCTCGTCCTCGCCTCTGCCCAAGACCCAGCCGCCAAAAATATCGCCATGCGGCTGCTGAAGGATTACGACTTTAAGAAATCACCGAGCCTGACGAACGCATATGTGTATGGAAATGTTACACTAATGACAATCGCGGGTGAAGTAACCCGAATCACCGAGCTACCCATAGATGCGGAAGAAGTCATCGTTGCCTCCCGACATGCAAGCGAGTCAGGTGTCCCCACGCTTACCGTGCATGTGCCGGGCGAGGTTATGAAGATGGGACTCGCAGAAGCCTCCCCGTCAACGGTAAAAACCGCTCTCAGAACTCTTGTGGAGATGCGCGACAAGCTCGGGCTGACTTACGATGTCTCCCTTGAGGCCACCCATCATGGTCCAACGCGGCTCGATGTCCCGGTGACGTTCGTGGAAATCGGCAGCTCCCCCGAGCAGTGGCACGACAAAAAAGCCGGGGAAGCTGTTGCCCGAGCGATTATGGCCGCAGCGACCTTACCGATGAAGTGCCGCCATGCTATAGGTCTCGGAGGACCCCACTACGCCCCCCGCCACACCAATGTGGTCCTGTCAACCGACGTTGGAGTGGGACACATCTTCCCAAAGTACGCGAGCATCGATGAAACGTTGATTGAGCGAGCGTTCGTTCGTACCCGAGGAGGCGTAGAACTGCTGGCACTTGACTGGAAGGGCATGAGCGGTGAACAACGTCAGGTTTCCCAGCGGGTCGCCGACAGGCTGGGCATTCAAGCGATACGTACGCGGGAAATCCTCAGTGGGGCAAAGGTTTAAATTAACTCGGGAGAAATTTGCCAACGTGGATGATAAGAGGGATTTGATTGCAGAAGACTGAATCGGCTGTGTTCTCTCCCGAGACGGGGTTTGAACTTACGAAGCCGGGAATTTCAACCGCTAGAGCTAAGGTGTCTAAGGCAGTCCCTACGGTTACTAACGAGGAGCTCGAACGGGCTTTGCAGGAGGCGCGAGCCCGAATTGCCGTCGTCGGCTGCGGCGGCGCGGGCTGTAACACTCTCTCCCGCATGATGGGAGTTGGCATCGAAGGCGTCGACACAATAGCTCTCAACACCGATGCTCAAGACTTGCTCTACACGGCCGCCGATCGAAAAATCCTCATAGGGCGCGAAATAACGAGTGGCCTCGGAGCCGGCAATGATCCGGCGAAGGGAGAGGCTGCCGCGAGGGAGGACGAAGCGATTGTGAAGGACCACATCTACGGTGTCGACATGGTCTTCGTGACATGCGGCTTAGGCGGGGGGACTGGAACCGGTGCGGTACCTGTCGTGGGCGAGATTGCGAAAAAACTCGGGGCGTTAACTATCGGCGTTGTGACCTTACCCTTCTCCGTCGAGGGGACGCGCCGGAGGTTGAATGCCGAGCAGGGGCTCGTGCGCCTTCGAGAGGTAGTAGACACAGTGGTCGTGATTCCTAACGACAAGTTGCTCCAGCTTGCGCCAGACATTCCCATTGGGGCGGCATTTAAGGTAGCCGATCAACTTCTGATGGATGCAATCAAAGGAATAACGGAGATGATTACGAAGCCCGGGCTCATCAACCTCGACTTTGCTGATGTGCGCACGGTGCTACAGGGCGGCGGGGTGGCGATGCTGGGTATAGGCGAATCCGACACCGACAACCGCGCCAAGGAGGCTGTCGAGGAAGCACTGAACAGCCCGCTTCTAGATGTCGACATCACCGGGGCAAAAGGAGTGCTCGTGAACGTGATCGGGAGCCCGGACATGACGCTCGAGGAGGCAGAGCGAATCATCTCTCACATTTCCGAGTCTCTTGACCCAGAAGCCCAAGTCATCTGGGGCGCACAGATCTCCGAGGACATGAAGAACGCGGTGCGGGTCATGGTCGTGCTCTCTGGAGTCCACTCACCCTACGCGCTTGGTCCAGGTGAGCAGCTCCCACGAGAGGGTGAGCCCGTCGACCTAGGACTGGAGTCCTTGTAGATGCGAAAGTTCCTCTCTAACTGTAAACGCGTGTTGCGGATAGCGCGAAAGCCAGACAGAAGCGAATACTTGCAAGTAGCGAAAATCACCGGGATTGGAATCATGCTCATAGGTTTCATAGGGTTCTTGATAATGCTCGTCGGAGTTTTTTTCGGTGCGACACCAGCCACGTAAGGTGATTAAATGGAGAAAATCCAGAAGTCAGCCATATTCGCAATCCGCTCAACCATAGGTCAGGAGAAGAACACAGCGGATATGATTGTGACGCGTGCGAAAAATTTCAACTTACCAATTAAGACCGTGCTCTCGCCTCCAGGAATAAGAGGCTATGTGTTTGTCGAGGCCACCGGCAAATCTGTTGTAGAGCAGGTGCGGGGCGGAATCAAGCATGCGAAGGGCGTCATCCCGGGCGAAATCCCTATGAGCGAGATTGAGCGCTTCCTCGTGCCGAAGCCGGTCGTCGTAGGCATGGAGATCGGGGACATCGTCGAGCACACCTCAGGCCCCTTCCGAGGGGAGCGAGCGCGAATAATTCGGATTGATGAGGGGAAGGAAGAGATAACCGTCGAGCTCTTCGAGGCAACCGTTCCCATTCCGGTCACGGTTCGAGGTGATTTTGTGAAGGTGATTCAAAAAAAGGAGAAAGAGGAGGAAGCTAAATGAAGGCAAGCGATGTAAAGCCTGGAATGCGAAGCATAGACCTAGATCTGAAAATCGTCGAAATCGAAGATTCGCGCCCGTACGTCAGCCGGGCTGGACGAGAGGGCAAGGTGACCACCGCGATCGGGGAGGACGACTCTGGGCGAATCAAAATCTCGCTCTGGGACAAAGATATCGATCGTGTCAAGGTCGGCTGTACGGTTCGGATCCGCAACGGATATTCGAGGCTCTTCCGCGATGAAGTCCATGTCAGCTCGGGCATGTACGGAAAACTTGAAGTCGCCGAATAGTCAGCTGCACCACAGCTTTTTTTACCGCGTGGAGCCTACTTTTGAGGGAATCACGCCTATCGTTTAGGTGAGGCGATTGCGATGAAATCGAGAGTCAAGGTGTTAGTCGAAGGCGGGAAAGTCAGTCCCGGTCCACCGCTAGGTCCAGCCCTAGGTCCGCTCGGCATCAACATCGGGCAGGTGGTAGCGAAGATAAATGAGAAGACATCAACTTTCGAGGGTATGAAGGTCCCCGTGAGCGTAATCGTAGACAAGAAGACAAAGCAATTTGAGATCGAAGTCGGCTCACCACCTATCGCTGCACTGATTAAAAAGAAATTAGGCCTAGAGAAGGGGGCGAAAACTTCTGGCACGGAAGTCGTCGGAAATCTCGCCCTCACTCAAGCGGTCGAAATCGCGAAGCTGAAACTCGAAGGCACGCTGGCCAAGGGGCTGAAAGCTGCAGTCAAGGAGGTTCTCGGGACGTGTGTGAGTGCTGGTGTGACAGTGGAGGGTAAAGATGCTCGCGAAGTACAACGTGAGGTGGACGAAGGAAAATACGACGAGGTGTTGAAATAATGCCAGTTTTAAGTGAAAACTTGCTCAAGGCAATCAAGCTTATGCGGGAAAACAGCCATCAGCGAAAATTTGTGCAGGGTGTCGACCTATCGATCAACCTGAGGGACATCGACCCTAAGAAGCCAGAGGGGCGCATCGACCTAGACATCGCGCTCCCCTACGAAGTCGGCAAGCCGTACAAGGTCGGCGTCTTCGGGGAGGGGGAGTTCGCACGTCAGGCGCGGGATGCCGGTGCAGATATTGTGTTTGGACGGGCGGACATCGAAACTCTCAAGCGGGAGCGAAAGCGGGCAAAGAAGTTAGCCGATGAATTTCAATTTTTCCTAGCTCAAGCCGATTTTATGGTCATGATAGGAAAAGCGCTCGGACCTGTGTTGGGCCCGAGGGGAAAAATGCCTAAACCGGTCCCACCCACGGTCAACCAGAAGCCACTCATTGAGCGTCTCAAGAAAACCCTAAAGGTGCGAACGAGGGACCAACCAACCCTGCGTGCTCACATCGGTGTTGAAAACATGCGCGATGAGGAGCTCGCGGAGAATGCGCGGGCGGTACTCGATGCGGTCGAACACAGGTTGGAGGGTCTCAGCAAGGTGCGCTCAATCCACCTCAAGACAACGATGGGGAAACCGGTCAAAGTTGAGGTGTGATGAATGGCGGTGAAAGTTGAAAAAGTTGCGCCTTGGAAGCAGGAGGTCGTCAGCGAGCTCGTCGAGAAGCTCGAGCGCTACCCAGTGGTTGGGATACTCGACATTGCGGATCTCCCAGCCGCGCAGTTCCAGCAAATGCGCCAGAAGTTAAGGGAACAGGCCGAGATCATCGTCTCCAAAAACACTCTGTTGAAGTTCTCGCTCGATCGGGTGGCTGAGCGAAAAGATCCCAAGCTCCAAGAACTCATCGATCACCTGCGAGGGCCAACAGCGCTTATTCTCGCGCGCGTGGGCCCATTCAAACTTAGCAAGGTTCTTCGCGAGAGCAAGACCAGCGCCCCCGCGAAGCCCGGCTCCAGTTCGCCTCGGGACATCGTGATCCCAGCCGGAGATACTGACTTCGCCCCAGGGCCCGTGGTCGGGGAGCTCCAGCGCGTGGGGATCAAGGCGAGAATCCAAGCGGGGAAAATCGTCATCCTCGAAGACTGCCTGCTTTTGAAGGAGGGAGATGTGATATCTAAGGAGGTCGCCGATGTGCTTGTGAAGTTCGGTATCCGCCCGCTTGAGCTCGGACTGAAGCTCCGGGCCGTCTACGAGGCTGGCATGATATTCTCGGGTGAGGTGCTCGAGTTCGACGAGGCAAAAGCCATCGGACAACTCCAGCTCGCTTGCGTCGGTGCGGTGAATCTCGCGATAAACGCGGACTACCCAACCAGCATTACAATTGGCGTGATGATCGCGAAAGCGGGTGCCGCTGCGCGCAACTTGGCGCTGAATGTGCGCTTGCCCATCTCGGAAGTCATGCCGGCGCTGTTGAATAGAGCTTACGCTGAAATGATTGGTCTGGCTGCATCCGTTCACTCTAAAGATGAAAAAGCGCTCGACGAGGAGCTTAGGGGCATGTTCACAACCGCGCCAGCGCCCGAGGCAAAACCAGAGGAGAAGCCCAAATCTGTGGATAAAAAAGACTAAATCACTATATGCTTAGCTGGAGCTCAACGGACGAGTATTTTCAACCCCTTAATTATGAAGTATTTTCTTTCCGAGACGCATTAATTTATATTGGAGTATTCATAAAGACGAAAGGGATTAACATGGAATATGTACATGCGGCTCTTTTGCTGCACTCGGCTGGCAAGAAGGTGGACGAGGCTGGTCTAGCGAACATCCTCAAAGCAGCGGGAGCGCAGGTGGACGAAGCTAGAGTGAAGGCCCTAGTCGCAGCGCTTGAAGGAGTGAATATCGAAGATGCAATTAAGAGTGCGGCAGTTCCTGCGGTAGCTGCACCTGCGGCGGCTCCAGCAAAGGCCGAAGAAAAGAAGGAAGAGAAGAAAGTCGAAGAGGAGAAGAAAGAAGAGGAAGCTTTGGCCGGACTTGGCGCGCTGTTCGGTTGATGCAAGTCCTAGCCTTCAGTTTTTCTGAGCTAAGAATAATTTGGCATTGACAAGCGAAACTTTTAACCTCCGCTCTGATATTTGCTTGGCGGGGAGCACGTGAAGGACATATACAAAGCGGCCCTTTTCAAGCGGGAGGGCTTCGAGCGCAGACAGTGCCAGAGTTGTGGGCGCACCTTCTGGACGCTCAAATCAGGGCGGAAAACCTGCGGTGACACTCCTTGCGACGAGTACGCGTTCATAGGAAAACCCCCGACGAAGCGGAAATACTCGCTGGCGGGAATAGAGCGGGCTTTCTTGAAATTCTTCGAGCGTCGAGGGCATAAGGTAATCAAGCGCTACCCCGTCGTGGCCCGGTGGCGTGACGACATCTTCCTCACTATCGCCTCGATCGCTGATTTTCAACCTTGGGTGACCAGCGGCTTGGTTCCGCCTCCTGCAAACCCCCTCGTTGTGAGCCAGCCCAGCATCCGCCTAAAGGACATCGACAACGTCGGGCGCTCGGGACGACACTTCACGCTCTTCTTCATGGGCGGTCATCATGCTTTCAACTCCCGCCGTGAACGCATCTATTGGAATGACGAGACCGTTGCCCTCTGCCATGAGTTCTTAACGAAAGATTTGGGAATTCGTTCCGATGAAATCTCATATATCCAGGACTTCTGGGAGGGTGGGGGGAACGCTGGAGAGGACTTTGAAGTAAACGTGCGCGGGCTGGAGCTCGCGACGCTCGTGTTCATGCAATATGTAAGCAAGGATGGCAAATATGCGCCGCTCCCCCTGAAGATTGTCGACACGGGTTATGGCTTGGAGCGCCTCGCTTGGATCTCGCAAGGCGTCGCTTCGAGCTATGAGGCTATCTTCGGGCCAGTGGTTGAACAGTTGCGCAAGTTTGCTGGAGTTCGCATGCCTCCAGCTGACGTACTTGAACAAAACTCAAAACTCGCCGGGCTCATGGACATCGAGACGGGGCGAGACCTCCTCATGCTTCGGAAAAAGGTCGCAGCCCGCACAGGTGTGAGTGTTGAAGAGTTGGATAAACTCTTGGTTCCGGTCGAGGCCGTCTACGCAATTGCTGACCACCTGAGATGTCTAGCGTTCATGTTTGGGGATAGGATAACCCCAAGCAACGTCAAGGAAGGCTACCTCGCGCGCGTCGTGCTCCGGCGCACCCTACGTTTGCTTCGGGAGCTGGAACTAAAGAAGCCGCTCGCGGAACTAATGGCGCTCGAACTCAAGCAGCTCACGCCTCAGTTCCCCGAGCTGAAAGAGCGGGAGGATTACATTTTGGAGGTAATCGGGCTCGAGGAACGGCGCTATAGGGACGCAATTTCTCGGGGGAGCAAGCTGGTCGAGCGACTCGCGGGAGGACTCCGTGCGGAGGGCAAACCCCTTTCCTCTGAGAATCTCATCGAACTCTATGATAGCCACGGGCTCCCACCTGACATCGTGAAAGAGGTTGCTAGTAAGGCTGGTGTTGTGGTAGAGGTTCCGGATGATTTTTACATCAAGGTTGCGAAGTCTCACAGTCGAGCCCGGCATGTTCCCGCAGCCGCAGCTCCTGTCTCGAAGGAGAAGCTCAGCCGCCTCTCCCCGACGAAGACCATTTACTACAAAGATCCATACGCTCGGGAGTTCAAAGCGAAAGTGTTGCAAACCATCGATGACTACGTCGTGCTCGACCAAACTTTATTTTACCCGGAAGGTGGAGGGCAGCCGAGCGATGTGGGGTCGCTTGAAGTCAGGAAAACCAAGGCCGAGGTTGTGGATGTCAAAAAAGCTGGCGACATCATCCTGCACCGCGTGAAGCCGAATCCTTTTAAGGCTGGGCAACGTGTGCGTGGGAAGATTGATTGGGCTCGCCGCAGCTCTCTCATGCGTCACCACACAGGGACTCACATTCTGCTCGGGGCGGCCCGACGAGTGCTTGGCGACCATATCTGGCAGCACGGGGTACAAAAGGGAGTCGAGCGCACACGCTTGGACATCTCCCACTTCAAGCGTATTGAACCCAAGGAGTTGCGGGAAATCGAACACTTGGCGAACGAGATAGTGATGGAGAACCGCCCGGTGAACACTGAGTGGATGGATCGAAATCAAGCCGAGCGAAAGTACGGCTTCGACCTTTATCAGGGAGGGATTGTGCCCGGGAAAAAAATCAGGGTGGTGGAAGCGAAAGATTGGAATACTCAGGCTTGCGCTGGAACTCATTGTTCGCGCACGGGTGAGATTGGGTTCATCAAGATCATACGAACCGAACGGATTCAAGATGGCGTCGAGCGGGTTGAGTTTGCTGTTGGAGATGCCGCGCTGAAGTTCGTGCAAGCGCAGGAGCGGCAACTCGCCAAGGCGGCAGAAATCCTGCGCGCCACGCCCGATCGAGCGGCAGCAGCAGCCCAGCAGCTCTTCGACGAGTGGAAGGCAGTGCAGAAGGAGCTAGACAGATTACGCGATCGGATGGCTGAACTCCGAATCACCGAGCTGCGGTCAAAAATCAAGCAGGTGGGGAGGGTGCAAGCGATATGTGAGGAGATTGAGGATGCCAGTACGGATCAGTTAATCAAAATCGCGAGTGCCCTGACACGGGAAGATAAGAGATTAGTTATTGTGCTTGGCGTGCGCGATGCAATGGCCAAGCTTGTGGCGATGGCTGGGGAGGAAGCCGTGCGTGCAGGAGCTGACTGCGGCGCGATAGCTGCCGAAGCCGCGAAGGTGCTGGGCGGCGGTGGCGGTGGAAAACCAGAGCTTGGTCAAGGAGGCGGCCCGAAAGCGGATTACTTGACCGCTGCGCTCCGAAAAGCACTTGAAACATGTGAGAAGCAACAAGCGTAAGGAGGGGCATGATGAACTTTCAGGAGCTAGACGCCAAGTGGCAGCAGGCGTGGCACGAGGCAAAGCTCTTCGAGGTCGACTCGGACAAGAAGCCGAAGTTCTACCTCACTGTTGCCTACCCATATGTTTCAGGCCCCATGCATGTGGGACATGGGCGCACTTACACAGTGCCCGACGTGATCGCACGCTACAAACGGATGCGGGGGCTCAACGTGTTGTTCCCCATGGCCTACCACTTCACAGGAACCCCTATCGTTGGAGCTGCCAAGAGGGTCACCCGTCGAGAGCCTGATTTCGTGCGGGTGCTCACTGAGCGCTACGGCGTTGCCGAGCCCGAACTGCCAAAGTTTGAAGATCCTCACTACTTCGCAACTCACTTCGCACGCGAGAGCGAGTTGAGTTATCGAAAAGGGATGGAGTGGTTGGGTTACTCGATTGACTGGCGGCGAGAGTTCACCACCGTCGACCCCTCCTACAGCAAATTCATCGCCTGGCAGTATCACAAGCTGTACGACGCGGGCTTGATAGTCAAAGGCAAGCACCCGGTAAAATGGTGCCCCGGATGTGGGAATCCTGTGACCGACCACGATCTGCTTGAGGGTGAGGGTGTCGGGATAGTCGAGTTCACTCTGTTGAAATATAAAATAGATGACTACGTAATCCCCGCCGCCACGCTTCGGCCCGAGACCGTTTTTGGGGTCACGAACCTTTGGCTCAATCCTGATGTGAAATACGTAAGTGCCCAAGTGAACGGCGAAAGATGGATCGTGAGCGAGCAAGCCGTCAAGAAACTGCGTGATCAAGGATATCAGGTCGGCGAGGTCTCGTCGATTCGGATAAATTTCGGTAGAGAAGTTGAAGTCCCGCTTACCCACAAACGAGTCCCCATCCTCCCCGCTAAGTTCGTCGACCCGGACAATGCTACAGGGGTGGTTGGGTCTGTCCCTTCGCACGCACCTTACGACCATGTCGCTCTACTTGAACTCCAGCAACACCCGGACACACTCAAAGCTCACGGGGTAAAATCCAGCGATGTGGAAGGACTGAAGCCCATCTCACTCATCGAGGTCGAAGGATTCGGCGAGTCTCCTGCAATAGATGTCGTCAATCGAATTGGAATCAAGGATCAAACCGACTCCCGCCTCGAAGAAGCTACTGCCGAGGTCTACCGAAACGAGTTCGCGAAAGGTCGAATGCGCTCCTGGGTGCCGAAATACGCAGGCATGCTGGTCTCGCGAGCCAAAACGGCCGTGTGCGATGACATGCTGGCGAACAACGAGGCTGCCACGATGTACGAGTTCTCGGCAAAACCGGTAGTCTGTAGGTGCGGCACACCCGTGACGGTGAAAGTAGTCGAGGATCAGTGGTTCCTGAACTACGCGGACGAAGGCTGGAAGGAAAAGGCGCGAGCTTGCCTAGCGCGGATGGACTTGGTGCCTCCTGAGACGCGAGCGCAGTTTGAACACACCATCGGGTGGCTCCACGAGTGGCCGTGCACTCGCAGCATAGGAATGGGGACGCCCGCACCTTGGGATCCCAAGTGGATAATTGAGTCCCTCAGCGACTCGACGATATACATGGCCTACTACACGATTGCACACATTCTCAAAACCATCGACCCCGCGAAGCTCACCGACGAGGTCTTCGACTACGTTTTTCACGGGAAGGGCAGTGCTGATTCGATTTCTCGTTCCACAGGCATCGATCGGCAGGCCCTTGAGCGGATGCGTCGTGAGTTCGAGTACTGGTACCCGCTCGACTACCGAATGTCGGCGAACGAGCTGATTCCCAACCACCTCACCTTCCACATTTTCCATCACGCACTGCTCTTCCCCAAGCTTTGTCCCCGCGGCATTATTTCGTTCGGGATGGCGGTGCTCGAGGGGGAGAAGATGTCCTCGTCGAAGGGAAACATCATCGCGATTAACGAAGCCGTTCGAGAATACGGTGCAGACACGGTGCGGCTCTACTTGATGTCGGTTTCCGAACCCTGGCAGGACCTGGATTGGCGGACCAGCGAGGTTGAGGCGATGCGGAGGAACTTGGAGCGCTTTTACTCATTGGCCGAAGAAATTCTTGTGCTACCCGAGACGGGGAGTCCAAGCTTTGCCCAACCCGAGCTATGGATGCTGAGTCAGCTCCAGAGACACGTCCAAGCGGTGACCGAAGCACTCGAAGCGTTCGAAACGCGCAAGGCCGTACAGCACGCTTTCTTTTTCATCATGCAAAATCTGCGATGGTACATGAAACGAGCGCAGCAGCCTGAGGCACGCGCCCACATGCTTAAGCGGGTGTTCAATGTCTGGCTCCGCTTGCTCGCCCCGTTCACGCCTCACATTTGCGAAGAACTGTGGGAGCGCGCAAAGAGCGGCGGTTTCATCTCGGTGGCTCCTTGGCCGAAGGTGGAGGAGGGACTCATCGACGAGGGGGCTGAGCTGGTGGAAAGCTACCTCGGGCGCGTGCTCGAAGACATCGGAAAAATCCTTCGTGTGGTGAAAGTTGAAAAGCCCAAGCGAGTCTGCCTTTACGTTGCGCAGGATTGGAAGTGGCGGGCTTATCGCATCGCCATGACGCGCGTGCAAGATGGACGAGTTGATTTTGGCAAGCTGCTCCGCACGGTCGAGAAGGAACTCGGGCTCAGGCTGCATACCGCAGATTTGGCGAAGTACCTCCAGCAGGCGGTGCAGGAGCTTAGGGGTATGCCCGAACAAGACCTCAAGACATTGGCGAGAGTGGAAGTGGATGAGCTGCAAGTCCTGCTAGACGCTACCAATTTCCTCCGTGAACAGCTGGGGGTGCAAGAAGTGCGCGTGTTCAAGGCTGAAGATGCTACACGGTACGATCCGCAGGATAGGGCTAAACTCGCGACTCCAATGAGGCCTGCGATTTTTGTTGAATAAGTGATTTCATGGCCAAGATTTCAGATGCCGTGCAGAACCTGCGTTACCTACTCAACCAAGGTTATCCCCGTAAGTCAGCCGTGAACTTCGTCGCCAACCACTACCGCTTTCCGCTTAATCAACGGCACCTGCTGGCGCGCTGCGTCTTCTCCAAAATTGAAATAGTCGAGCATCGCCGAAAAGCTATCAGAGCTAGCGCCGTTCGGGGCAAGCGCCTAGGTGTTGACGGCTACAACGTCCTAATAACCCTCGAGAGCATCTTCACCCGCAAACAAGTCGTGCGATGCGACGATGGCTACATCCGAGACCTGCGTGCGATCTTCGGCAAGTATCGCAGATCTCCTGCAACCACGCGAGCGCTTGCGGAGCTTTTGCGAATCATCGCCGGGGCAAAGCCAAGTCACGTCGAGTTTTTGTTCGACAAGCAAGTAAGCAGGAGCGGTGAGCTTGCAGGCATGGTGAGGCAGCGACTCAAGCAAGCTGGGCTGAAGGGTGATGCTCAAGCGATCGGTGGGGTTGATTTGAAGCTCCGTTCATTTGATGTCGTCGCAAGCGGTGACCGTGCGATAATCAGGCGGGCGAAAGCAATTTGGGACATCCCGGCCGAGCTTCTGAAGCGAAAAAAAGTGAAAGTTTTCGATTTAAAGAAATTTTAATTCAGTTATACCATACTTTTGACGATTTGTCCGAGCTTTTTGAAATCCGCCTGTAATCTAGTTTTCGTCTCGGCGCCGTAGAGGGCTGCGGCGGGGTGATAGGTAAGGAAAAGCTTGAAGCTCGCACCAGCGTAGGTGAAGTCGAATAGTTTGCCGTGCTCCCTGCCTATACTTACGTGTTTGCCGAGCAGCGTGCGTGCGGCTATCCTGCCCAGAGCAACTATGAATTTTGGCTTGATTATGGAGACATGCCCCTCGAGAAAACGTCTGCACGCTTCGATTTCATCAGGCAGGGGGTCTCTGTTCTGGGGCGGCCTGCACAACACAACATTGGTCACGTGCACATCCTCCCTCCTCAGCCCGGCTTCACGTAAGAGTTCATTCAAGATTTTGCCGGCTGCCCCGCTGAACGGAATTTTGGTTTGGTCTTCCGTGAACCCAGGACCCTCCCCGACCAGCATTATCTTTGCATCCGCTGGCCCAACGCCAAATACAACGTTCGTTCGGGTTTTGTGTAACATACAGCGCTTGCAGACCACCGCTTCGGCCTCAAGCTGGCGCAGGGCTTTTTCAGTTTCTTCCTTCATGGACACACCACTAACTTGCGTAGAACCTGAAGTCAGTATGAGCGCTCGACCTGCGGCTTGAGCTTCTCGTGGACGTGCTTGAGCACCACGATGTCCGCCTTACAGTGTTCGACGATCAGCCTCCGCGCCTCGAGATCGCCGCGCTCGACCAGTTTGAACAACGTTAGGACATCAGCTCCGTGAAAATTGGCTGGCTTTTGTATCCCCAGAAACCGCGCTACCGAGCTCAGCCTGTAGCTGGAAAGGAGCAGATGTCCGCGGGACCACTCGCAGAGGTCGAGCATCGGGATGTTGATGAGTCTGGAGAGGTCGATGTTGTGAGCCAAGGCGCGGGTGCAAAGAAAGGGGATGTCGAAACCTGAACCGTACCAAGTCACGAGCATCTCACAGTCCTCCAGTTCATCGCGGAGCCACTCGAGCACCTTCCGCTCCTCCTCGGGGGTTTCCGCGAAGCGGATTTCCGGCTCTTCTCCCTTGAGCAGGCCGACCGCCACGACCATGCCCCGGTCGGCTTTCGTCGAAGTTGTCTCAATGTCCAAATACGCTATCACTCGATCACTCGCCCATCACGAAAATCGCGAGTCTGCGGGTACGGGGGCCATCCTGCTCGATCACCAAAAAGCTCTGCCAAGTGCCCCGAACTACGCGCCCATCGGCAATCGGCAGGACTCGAGAGGAACCTATGAAAGCTGACTTCAGGTGCGCGTGCGCATTGTCATCGATGCGGTCGTGCTGATATCCCCCACGCACCGGCGCGAAGTCATCGAGTTTGTTTAATAAATCCTGCTTGAGCCCGCTTTCGTTCTCGTTCAGCACGAGCGAGGCCGTCGCATGAGGAAGTTGCACGATGAGCAGACCATTTTTTATGCCGGATTCTCGAACTGCCGAGGTGACCTTGCTCGTTAGATCGATTACCTCGCGCGCCTTGCTCGTTGAAAAGCTCAGCTCCTTGAACCATGTTTTCATAAAATCACAGTTTGGTCACTGTTTTTTGGGTCGTGCTTCCCCATAATACTCCACTGTTCTCCTGACCCCATCCTCAAGCTTCACGGTGGGGGCCCAAGACAATTCACGTTTCACCAAGCTTATGTCAGCTTGAGTTCGCTCGACGTAATTTTCTAGTGGATTTGGCACGTATTTGATTTTTAGCGGCTTTACTTCTTGTATCAACTTCGCCACCTCATTGAAAGACGTTTCTCTCCCGGTTCCAACGTTGAAAACAAAAGTCCCATCCTTTCCCGCTGCAAGGACAAGTGCCCTAACAATATCATCCACATGGGTAAAATCCCTCGTCTGGGAACCATCGCCGTAAATGGTGAATTCATCGTTAAGGATCATCTGGGTTATTACATTTGCATACTTTCCCTTCGCCCGCTCGTGGGGCCCGTAGACAGAGAAGAAGCGCATCCCTGCCGAAGAAACGCCGTGAAGCTGGTGGTACACTCGCGCCAGGCGTTCCATCGCAAGTCGGGCCTCGGTGTAGTAGTCGAACGGCTCGGTCTGCACGTCCTCGCGATTGGGTCTCGGACAGCCACGATACATGCTCGAGCTGGATGCGTAGACGACTTTTGCTTGGTTCCGCTTGGCGAGCTCCATCACGTTCATGAAGCCACTTATCGCCTCTCCGACGAGCAGGGGGTTATCGCGGTACATGGGCGAGCTGGAGGGAATGCCAAGGTGAAAGATCAGCTCGGGTTGAAGCTTCAATTTTAGGAGCTCTGTGCAGGACCCCTGAACGGTTTTTACCCGGTCGCGAACCTTCTCCAAGTTCTCCACCGTCCCCGTCGAAAAATTATCGAGCACCGTGACATCGTCGCCCCGCCCGACAAGCGCCTCAACGAGGTTTGAGCCTATGAAGCCGGCACCGCCCGTGACGAGCACTCGCATTTGTGACCTCCGTTCTCCCTTCGCTTGGAACCTTATAATAATTCGGCTTTGAAATCGGTAGTTCGGTGGGTGAGGTTCGGATGTTCGCAGGCTTTGTCTATTTTAGTGTGAGTATGAAAAATAAAGAGGGGTAGAGATGAAAGTTCTGGTAACTGGAGGTGCTGGTTTTATTGGTTCACATTTGGTCGACGAACTTCTAGCTAGGGGCCACTCCGTTACAGTGCTTGACGACCTCTCCAGCGGCACCATGGACAACTTGAAAACTCACACAGGCGAGCCTGCTTTCCGATTCATCCAAGGCGATATCAGGGATGCCGAAGCGGTCGAACGGGCTTTGGCGGGGGTCGATGCCGTCATCCACGAGGCGGCGATGATGAGTGTGCCCCTCTCGATCGAGGACCCGGAGCTCGCTCAGAGCGTGAACGTTGATGGGACGCTGGCGCTGCTCAAAGCCAGCTTGGGGCATGGTGTCAAGCGATTCGTCTACGCTTCGTCCTGTGCGGTCTACGGCGAACAGGCCGAACTCCCGATAAACGAGGATGCGCCACCCCAACCGCTTTCACCTTACGCCAGCTCGAAACTCGCGGCTGAGAAAAACTGTCTGGCCTTCCATGAGCGGGAGGGGCTGGAGACCGTTTGCCTGCGCTATTTCAACGTATACGGGCCAAGACAAACTTTCGGTGAATATGCGGGCGTAATGATGAAATTCCTCGAATGTCTCCGCACCGACCAACCACCGATCATTTACGGCGACGGCGAACAGACGCGGGATTTCATCTTCGTGGGTGATGTTGCCGAGGCGACCTTGCTTGCCCTCGAGCGGAAAGGCGTGGCGGGAGAGGTAATGAACATCGGAACGGGAGAGGCGACGAGCATCAACAAACTTTGCGAGGTGTTCTTGAGGTTGGTTGGTAAGAGCGAACTAAAGCCAATCTACGAGGTTCCCCGGGGTGGCGACATCAAGCACAGTCTGGCCGATATCACGAAAGCTAGGAAGCTCCTAAGTTTCAAACCAAAGACCTCGCTCGAAGAGGGGATTAAAAAATTGCTGGGGGGCCTCGAGTGAAAGTCTGGGTAGTGATGCCAGCATACAACGAGGAGCGATCAATCGGGAGGGTGCTCGATGTTCTTAAGCGCGAGGGACGGCGCAACATCATCGTGGTGGACGACGGGTCGAGCGACCGAACCGCGGAAATCGCTCGCTCGAAGAGAGCACTTGTCATTCGTCATAAAAAGAATAGAGGGTTGGGGGCGGCGCTTCGAACTGGGCTAGCGAAGGCTCGAAAGCTGGGTGCGGACTGCGCTGTCACCTTCGACTCCGATGGGCAGCACGACCCGAAAGCAGTCGGACTTCTAGTCAAGGCCCTAAACGACGCCGATCTCGTGATAGGGGTCCGGCGGCACTTGGGAATCCCGCTCCACAAGCGCCTCGGCAACTTCGGCCTGAACTTGATAACGTGGTTTTTCAGCGGGGTGCTTACGGACTCGCAATCTGGCTCGAGGGCTTTTAACAAGCGGGCGCTCAAGCGAATCCGTATCCGCAGCAATCGCTACGAGGTTTCGTCTGAGATTATTATTCAAGCGAGGCGGAAGGGGCTGAGGCTCCGGGAGGCGCCGGTCAAGTGTTTTTACACCAAATACTCCAAAGCGCGAGGGACGACCATCGTCAGTGGGTTCAAGATTTTTTGGGCGCTGGTTAGGCAGGGGATGTCTAAATGAATATACTATACATCACAGAAATTTACCCGGATCCCAAGCGAGGAATCGGCGTATGGGGCGGGGGGGAGCGACAATTCTATGAGATTTCCCGCCGGGTGGCCGACCGCGGACATAACGTTACAATTTTAACGTGTCGTTTCCCCGGCCAGCCTGCCGAGGAGATTGTCGATGGTATGAAGATACATCGAATCGGGCTAAGCAGGAACCCAAAGACCGGCGGTGCACGCAAGACCGTTCTGCCTATCTTTTCCTATATTATTAAGACGGCAAGACGAGCGATGAAATTGGCCCCTGACGTGATTCACTGCAACACGTACTTTCCAGTATACCCGGGCAAAATGGCGGCACGATCGAAAGGGGGACAGCCGGTGAGCACGTGCCACCACATCTCGGGCCTGCGGGGGGGGATGGAGCGCCAGCGCTCGCTGGTGTGGGGGTTGCTGGGACACCTCGCCACGACCATCGCCGCCCGACTGCCGCACGACCGAATAATCTCCGTTTCGCCGCAGTGCAGACAAAAGCTGATTGATCTCGGCATCCGGGAAGACAAGATCACCGTGATCCCTAACGGAGTAGACTTGAAGCTCTTCGACTCAACTCGCGTGGAGAAAGTTCCTAACCAAATCCTGTATGTGGGGCGCCTGGTGGACTTCAAGCACGTGGACTGGCTCATTCAAGCATTTTCAGAGGTTTTGAAGGAGGTGCCTAGCGCCAAGCTGAAGATAGTCGGTGGAGGTCCCGAAAGAGGCAATCTAGAGGTGCTCGTTAAGAAGCTAGGTCTCCAGGCGCACGTCACTTTTACTGGTCTTACCCCAACCTACGATGCCGTGACGCGTTACTACAACGAGTCCGAGGTCTTCGTCTTGCCCAGCACAGTTGAGGGGGAAGCCATCGTGCTTAAGGAGGCGATGGCGGCGCGTCTGCCTCTTATAGCGATGAACATCCCCGGCTCCGGTGTCTTGAGCTTGATGCGGGACGGGAAAAATGGGTTCCTGCTCGAGCCTGGGCGACCGGAGCTCATCGCTGAGAAGCTGGTTCACCTCCTGCAGAATGAAGAATTGAGGAAAGAGATGGGGGCAGCGGGCAGAAAATTTGTTGAGAAGTACGATTGGGATGTCATTGCCGAGCGAACCCTTCAGGTGTACCAAAAGGCGATAGAGGATAGGTGATAGAGGTGCCCCTTCTCAGTGTTATTATGTCGGTTTTTAATGGGGAGAAATATGTTAAAGAAACGGTTGAGAGCATCCTAAATCAATCGTTCCGGGATTTCGAGTTCATAATAGTGAACGATGGCTCAACAGATGGGACGCCAAGGATATTGAGAAACTTTGATGATGATAGGATAAAAATAATTGATCAGGAAAACCAAGGGCCAGCGAAGGCGCGAAACAGAGCTATAAGGGTCTCGAAAGGGAAATACATCGGGATAATAGATTGCGGAGATGTAGCCTTTAAGAAAAAAATGGAAATACAAATAAATTTTCTTGAAAGAAATAAGGAGATTTATGGTGTAGGTGCTTGGGCCAATATCGTTGATGAAGACGGAAAAATAGTTGGAGTAATGGAGCAATCTACAGAATTTAAAGATATAAAGAAAACAATCCTAAAATCTAACACATTCATACACTCCTCTATGGTGTTTAGGAGAAAGCTGTTTGATAAAATTGGACTTTACGATGAGTCATTCAAATTCGCTCATGACTATGATCTAGTAATAAGAGCAGTAAGAAAATTCAAAATTGTTAACATACCGCAAGTTTTATTAAACTATCGGATTTCAGAGGAAAGCATCTCTTTTCAGAAGCGAAAACAACAGTCGTATTATGCTTTGAAAATAAGAGCACGGGCTCTGGGTCATGGTTATCCTACGTGGCAGTGCATTTATCTTATAAGACCTTTCTTTTCTTTTCTAGTACCAGCTGATTTGAAGAATGTTATCGTGAGGAGATTTTTGTGGCGCCCTCGTTAACGTATTTCGTTTAAGCGATATGAAACTTTATCTGATAATGCGATAAAAATGTCCACCTCATTTTTTCTCTTGTACCAACGCTTTATTATAAATATTCATAATTTGTCTTGCACAAATATCCCATCTGAATCTTCTTTCAACCCTTTTTCTTCCTTTTTGTCCCATTTTTCGTGCTAGGGCCTTATCAGATAGAACGGTAAGTATTTTTTGAGATAGATCATTAGAATCCCCCGTTTGAAAAAAAAGCCCAGCATCTCCCACTACCTCTGGGGGGGATCCTTGATTCGACGCTACAACGGGGATTCCGCACGCCATCGCTTCGGTTAAAACATATCCGAAGCCTTCACAGATAGAAGTAAATGCAAAAACATTAGCAGCGGCGTAATATTCATTTATCTTTTCAGCAAACGCTGGAAAGATTACAGAGCTTCTTAATTGCGGTGAATTCTTAACAAAAGATTTAATATTTAATTTTAATGGCCCTTCGCCCAACATAATGAACTTAGCGCTTGGGTACTTGGGCAATATTAAAGGAATGGCATTTAAAAATGTAAATGGGTCTTTCCAAGGAATAAAACGTCCGACCCAAAGCATCACTGGATTATTTTTTAATCCCAATTTTTTTCTTATGTATCTCCCTGATATCGATGGATTGAATTTGTTCAAATCTACTCCATGGTAAACGGTATATGTTTTTATTCCATAATTCTTCTTCAACCTAGAGGCGGCAAATTGGGAAATTGAGATTACTGCACGTGCATTTCTTGAGATTAAAGAAGTTAATTTATGCTCAATAACATGAAAAAAGTCAACTTTTTTAGATAACCCATATTCGTATTTAAGAAGATCTTTAGCCCCAACTCCATGTACTGTAAAAATATATGGAATACCAAAAAACTTATTGATGACTAGGGGTTTTAGCCCATGGCATGCATAATTCACATGTATTATATCCGCATTTTGGAATTCGCGGATAAAATGAAATGGATGCCTTAATGAAAATTGTGCAAATTTGACCGTGTGTCCCCTTTTAGTAAATTCTTTTGCGAGTTGGATAGAATATTCCCCAGGTGAATTGGTTATCACTATATTCAAACGAAACTCCTCATGTTAAATTTTCTTCTTCAAAATAGCAACGAGTATTAATGCATTAACTCGAGGAGGGAGAAGCATCCTGCAAAGATTTAGAAAAATCCTGCCTTTAAGACTCTTCGGTTTATCAACATGTCGAACATAATAAAGATTCTTAATTTTAAAGCCAAAGCGCTTCGCAAGTTCAGCTAATGTCTCACCGTTGTGCCATATTATATGCCCGGGACTCATTTTTACTTTCAAACCAAAAAGCCCTTTAGTACAAAAAGTAGCGTAGTATGCGTTTGGTGTGGATATCACTAGAACTCCATCATCTCTCAAGTGCCGGCGCATATTTTCTAGAAATAACCCCTGGTTATTTACATGCTCGATTACTTCACCTGCAACAATCACATCAAATTTTTTCTCTAAATGTATATTTTCTGCATTGCCTAGGACAACATTGTAGCCACGCGACCGCAGCCTTTTGATGTTTTTTTCATCGCAGTCCACGCCAATAACTTTCCAGGCAACACTGGCTATTCGCTCATGTAACTCTCCAGGCTTTTCAAAATCCGCGCTATAACCTGCACAACCTACATCGAGCACTTCGCGTCCTTTACATAAAGGTAAAATGATATCCTCTCGCCTTTCAATGATTTTTTTATTGCCCTTTCGTTTGCTCAAGCTTATCAGCCTCTTTTAAAGATCCGAAAGTTCCTATGTCGTATCTTGCCCCCTTAAACAAAAAACCATAGATTGTTGCCCCATCTTCCTTCATCAGCTGTATGGAATCCGTTAGCCATATCTCGTTGTGTTTTCCAAGATTTGTTTTTTCGATATATTCAAAGACCACAGGTTTTAAAACAAGCAATCCTGCAATACTGAGATAAATGTTCTCCATTTTGTAGGACTGCGCTTCCTCCAGCGTCGGCTTTTCGATTATCCCAAGAACCTTGTTGTTCGCATCAATTTTAACTATCCCAAATCTTCTGGGGTCCTTGACGGGGTGCAAGACAAGCGTTGCGTCAGCTCTCTTCTCTTCATGAAATTTTACTATTTCCTTCATGACCTCGTAGGGTTTGAGGTAGTTGTCCCCATAAATGACTACAAAGTCCTCATTGCCGATGAAATCCTTGCCTTGGTAAACTGCATGCGCCGTCCCCTTCAACTCCTCTTGGATCTTGTATGAAATGTCGACCCCAAGCCTCTCGCCGGAACCGAGATAATCCATAATCGCCTCTTTCTTCCGTCCAACCACGACCAGAATTTCCCCTATGCCACCGGCTTTCAAGACGTTTATTGCATGCTCGATTACCGGCTTAGTGCCGACCCTTATCATCTCCTTCGGAATCGCTAAGGTTAGAGGCCTCAATCGCATCCCCTCGCCAGCTGCTAGGACAATCGCTCTTTTTATCATGCAGATACCTACTCTCTAACACCTCTTTCGGCTTTGATACGTTCGTTTATCTCGGTGACCGCTTTCAAGAGCTTTGGCTCACAACTCAATTTCTCAGAAAAACTGATAAACGCATCTAAATCCTTTGGAAGGCATTTGCCCCCGAAAGCTTTTCCATGGATTGTCCCGTATTTGCCGATTCGCTTGTCCATCCCGGCAACTTTGGCAACTAAGTTTGAATCAATTCCCAATCTCTGGCAAATGTAGTAGATCTCATTCCAATAGGAGATCCGGCTGGCCAAAGCACAGTTACATGCATATTTGATCATCTCAGCCGTTTGTAGATCGGTTCGGATAATCGGAACTTTTAATGGCTCATACAATGCTTGAAGGACATCTCCGGAACGCTTGTCGAACTCCCCGATTACCACCCTATCCTCGCTGAAGAAGTCCCGGGCATATGATTTGTTGTCGGTCCAAGATCGATGAATTTCAGTAAGGAACTCCGGATTCACACACACTCCGATATCGGGGCCAACCTTCTTACCTGAGTGTTCTTCCAAAAGCGGAATAACCACTTTTTCTGTTGTCGTGGGTAGCACAGTACTCTTAACGACCACCACGTGATAATCATTTTTTTCTTTCAGACAACGGGCTAGATTTTCAGTTACGGATCTAATGTAAGATAAGTCAATTTTCCGATCTTTTGTGGGTGTTGGGAGGCACAAGAATGAGATATCAGACTCGCGAATAGCGTTGCTCAGCTCAGTGGTGGAATCAAGGCCTGAATTGCGAAGATTTTGAACCTTTTTTTCATCGATATCGTAGAATATCACTCGGTTTCCGAACTCTTTGAAACCCCTGCCGACGATTGTTCCCACAATACCGCTGCCGAGAATACTAATTTTCGCCATTCGTACACCCTTGTTATCGTATCTTCTAGCTTTTAATTAAAGTCTATTTCCCGATAAAGTTCCCAGCAGCCTTGACCAGCCACCCAGGCATCGGCACTATCCGCGCTATGAGCTTCAGATCGTCCTTCGTCACCGCTTTTGTTGCCAGGACCCACACCCCGTAGAATAGGAGGCTCGGTATCATGACGGCAAATGCTTCACGCCAGAGTGGCAGCACTAGATCCTCTCCCATGATTTCCCCCACGATGTCGGGTCGAGCTTTCAGTAGATTTTATAGGCAACGGCAGACGAACAACCTTTGGTGTGGGAAATGAAAAAAAGATTTAACATCGTTATCGAAAGAGACGAAGATGGATATTACGTGGCTTCGGTGCCCGAGTTACCGGGTTGCCATACCCAAGCTAAGAGCTTAGACGAACTGACCGCGCGTATGGACGAGGCAATCAAATTGTACCTCGAAGTTGAAAAAGAGGCTATTGATGTCAGCACTGAATTTGTTGGCGTGCAGGTAGTAGAGGTATCCATCTGAGACTCAAACCCCTCTCAGCAGAAAAAGTCATTAAAGTTTTAGAAAAGATCGGTTTCAAAAGAGTGAGGCAAAAGGGAAGTCATCTTTTTCTCAAACACTTGGATGGGCGAATTACTGTAGTACCGATTCATAAGGGTGAGGAAATTGGGCGCGGTTTGTTGAGGAAGATAGTCAGGGATTCCAAGCTAACTAGGGAAGAATTTCTGAAATTTATTGAGGAAGTTTAGCTGCGGATCCGATTTCAAGAAAAAAGCTACACGGAACGGAGATCGTCGTTTCTAAGCAATAAACGTCCATTACGAACTAGTCACCTCCCAACAAATCTCCCAGCAGCCCTGACCAGCCACTCGGGCATCGGCACTATCCGCGCTATGAGCCTCAGATCGTCTTTCGTCACTGCTTTTGTTGCTAGGACCCACACCCCGTAGAACACGAGGCTCGGTATCACTACCACAAATGCCTCCGGCCAAGGTGACAGCACCAAGACGGATTTGAGTCCAAAAATGATGAGCAATGTGAGCACCCCCCCAGTTACCGTTTTGAGCAGCGATAAAGCCGGCACGGTGAATTTAACGAGCTTCCGCGCGTAATAGAACATCAGGACTAGGCCGAGCGTGTAGGCGGAGAAGGTCGCTATCGCTGCTCCTTCGATTCCATAAGTCGGGATCAACACCAGGTTTCCCGCTAGGTTCAGCCCGGCCATCAGGGCAACGACTTTTGTGTTGATAATCGGCTTGCCTATCCCATTTATGGTGCTCACGAGGATGGCGTATAGCATGTAAACGATTGCGGCCCCGGCGAGAATCTGGAGAACCGTTGTCCCGGCCAAGTATCTCGAGCCGAACAGCAGGTTGATAACTATGTCTGGAAACGCTATGAAGACGAGCGCCGCCGGGATGATTAAAATAAATGAAAATTTGATCAGAAAGTGTAGCGCGTTCCTCAAGAGTTTCCGCTCGCGCCTCGCCCAGAGCTCGGATATCATCGGAAAGAGAACGACCACCAAGGGGGTCACGAGGTACCACAGGATGCGAGCGGCCGGCTGCGCGGTCTGGTAGAAGCCGACCTGTTTCGAGGACCAAAAACCGGCGATCATCAGGGTATCCGTGTAGCCGATGATAAGTCCCCCAAGTCCACCGATGAAAACCGGCAGCGCAAACACGAACAGCTTTTTGATCAGTGATTTTGTAATCTGGACTTTTTCCTTGATGACTCGGGGATAGCCCCTCCAGAAGAGGAAAAACCCGAGAACCGCCACGACCGATAAAGCGAGCATATAGGCGTAAGCGGCTCCCTCGATACCGATACCGAACAGGCCGACGAGGAGGATCGCCGAGAGTAAAACGAAGAATATTTCAAAGAAACTCATCAACGCATACGCCGGCATGTTCTGAAAGCCCTGAAATGTCCACCTGAAAGTGAAGGAAAAAATCGCCACGAAGAACCAGATGCTCAAAATTTTGACCACGAGCGACGCATTTGCCATCCCGACAATAGCCAGATCGGCAGGGCTGGAAAATGCGAGGACAATCTGATCGGAAAATACGAACAACATCACTGCGACCAAAAACGCGAGGATTGCCTGGAAGAGCAGGATAAATGTCATGGACGATTTTATTCTGCCGTACTGCCCCCTGAGCTTGAACTCGGGGATGTGCTTCACCACGGCCGAACCCAGGCCAAAATCACGGAAGAGCGCGAAGAAGGAGACCAACGCGATGGCCGTGTAAAAAAAGCCGTACTCTTCAACGCTGAACGAACGTGCGAGGAACATTCGCAGCAGGAACGCTATGAAGCCCGATGCGATGAGCGCCACGAAAACTATGGCACTGCCCTTGACCAGGCGCCTAGCGTAGCTTTTGGGGTCGGGCATTTCATCCTCCTCGAACGGTTCCACCGTGATATCTGCCTAAATCATTAAAAATAGTGAGCCCGAGGGATTCATCTAAGCGGGAAACAGGCAATCAAGCTTTCAGACATTGGAGCCAATCCATTCCTGAACAGCTTTGACGATGCGTTTTACGCTCTCCTCTATGAGGGTTTCTCCCTTTTCTTTAGAGGCTTCACTGACTCTTCCATGATAACCAGCCCAAGTCTCTCGATGAGTTTCCCCACACACTACATGAAGTGCCTCATTCGCGCTTCCGGGTTTTAGGTCGATGTCTTTTCCTTTGCTCAGTTCCACCGCCTCGGGTTTGATCGCTTGAACTACTGAAGTTTCCAGCGGACCACCGTGACCGTGCCCCCCGCTTTGAGAGAAGAAGCCCAACGAATTAACGAAAGACTCTGGGAGCGTCTGCCACCAATTAATTAGCAGGACAAATCGGTCCGGAAATTCATCGGCAATAACCTCCCCCGCGGCCTTGACCACCTCGATATTTCCGTCGTGCGCGTTTAGCACGAGTATTCCTTTCACACCCGCTGCTAGGATGCCACGAAATACCTCGGTCAGATACTCGATCATTGCGTCTGTTCTTACGGACACGGTTCCCGGATATCCCTTGGTGGCTGATGGGCAATGACTGTAAGCAATCAGGGGGAAAAGTACTCCCCCCAGTCTTTTTGCAACCCGTTCTGCGATAGCGGTGGCGATGATGCTGTCAGTGCCGAGTGGAGCGTGAGGCCCGTGGAACTCGATACTCCCCATCGGAAGAATTCCCAGGGAGGCCCCGCGAAGCTGTTCCTTGGCACGAAATCCGGTAACGTTAAGAACCTCAACATGTTCCATTCTATCCTATCACCCATTTTCACTATTTTGATTTAAGATTGATGTAGAACGGCACAAAATGGCGGGCCCGCGGGGATTCGAACCCCGGATTTGCAGCTTTCTTCGCCAAGATAGAAGGCTTGCGGGTGTTGCCACTTGCTCTACGCGATTTGAATAGAGAAAAGACCTTCATTCAGTTTATTGACCGATAGGTTTATACAGTAACCGATAGGTTTATAAGTTATGCTACGAGAATTCAGGAAATTCAAAGGCTGGGTAATCCTCGAGTTCTTCCTCACTCATCCTAGCACCAAAATCCACTTCAAGGAACTTGTCCGCAAGCTCAGAGTGAGCCCAAGAACGGCACAGATATATCTCAAGACATTTGAGGACGATGGAATTTTGACGAAAGAGAGAGTCGGGAACCTGACAATTTTTTCTTTAAATAACGAGTTGCAACTGGTTAGAGAATTAAAAAAAGCGCATTTTCTCCTCGCGCTGAATGAACTCGGGTTTCTTGATCATTTTTTAAAAGGGAATTCTGGGGCTGTATCTCTAGCGTTATACGGTAGCTGCGCGGAGGGAACCTACGATGAAAAGAGTGATATTGATTTTTTAGTCATTAAACGCAGGGAAGTGGACAAACGTTCATTCAAAGAACTCGAAAAGTGGGCGAAGAAGGAGGTCCTCGTCACATGCATGGAACCCGTAGAATGGAATAGGAAAGCCAAGGAAAAAGATCCGTTTTATCGCAACGTCGTCAGAAAACACATCCTGCTCTATGGGGCCGATTTGGTGGTAGAGTGAACCTGCGTGAATGTTTTGAGAAGGGCTTGTTGGTAAAGGGGCGAGCGAGCGAGGCAACTGTTGAGAGCACTATCCGGTTGGCTAAGCATAGCATCGAGAGGGCCGAAGGAAATTTTAACATGGAGTACTTCGATGTTGCGTTCACCCTAGCGTATCAAGCGATGCTACATGCTGCTAGAGCGCTTCTTTTCAGGGATGGGGTCAAAGAAAGGAGCCATGCTTGTGTGGTAGTGTACCTAAAGGAGAAATACAGAAGAAATTCACGGTTGATTAAGTATTTCAATCTCTTGGACTCTTACAGGATCAGCCGGCACGAGATAGTGTACAGAGGAGGTAACATCCCACGGGAGGAAGCTTCCAGCGTGATTGAAGACGCTAAAGATTTCCTAAATACTGTGGAAAATATTTTGAAGCCGCAGCGGTAAAACGTCTTGTTTAGATATCGCAAAAAACTAGCTCAAATAAGCCCCCTTAAAAGTGGGCCCGCGGGGATTCGAACCATAGGTCTGCAGCTTAGAAGTCTGCCGCCTGCGTGCTGACGCCGATTCCCTGTTTGGTATAATATGGTATTTAATATAAAGTCAGAGAAATCCATATATATTTATAAGACTGATATGGATTTGACTAATATGGTAAATCAAGACATATTACTTGAGAAACTGCGTTCGATCCTCCTTGAACGGGTGAGTTTAGAGAACATCCCCGAGCCCGTGTGGAAGCGTACGGCGGCCCTTAACACATGGGGCACGAACGCGGTAGAGGGAAGCACGATCAGTTGGGAAGACGCGCAGCGCTTGCTCATTGATGGCAAGGGGGTCCCAGACAAGCCGGTGAGGGACATCATGGAGACGATTCAGCACGAGCGTGCATTCCGCTCGCTCCCGGAGCTTCGAGGGACGCCCTTGGATTTGAAACGCATCCTCCAACTCCACGAATCCGTCTTCAGAGGAATCCTGTCCGACGCTGGCCAGTGGCGGCGGGCAAACGTCCGGGTGAGGGGGGCCGCCTTTACACCTCCGAGGATGGAAAAGGTCTTGGCAGAACTCGAGGTTTATGAGCAGGAGTACAGGAAACGGGATGTTGCAGGAGATGGGGTATTCAGGCTGGGCGCTTGGATGCATTTCGAGTTCGAACGCATTCACCCATTCACGGATGGAAACGGGCGGGTCGGCAGGCTGCTGCTGAACCTTCACTTCCTCAATCACAACTGGCCGCCAATACATGTCCTCCCCCGCCATAGGGATAACTACCTCCACGCGCTGAACGAGGCTGCAAAGGGTAACCTCTCACCGCTGGAGCGCCTCCTGAAGCTCCTGATGGGCGCTAGCCTCGTGGACCTTCTGCATCAACTGGGAACCTCCGTGGACGAGCTAATGGACCTGAAGGATATCTCAAAATTCGTGCCCTATGGACCAAAGTACTTGGCGCTCCGATGTCAACAGGGTGCCATACCCGCAGTTAAGACGGGCAGGGAATGGCAGACGAGCAGAAGGGTGCTTGATCTTTATTCCAAGCTTGTAGCTAGAAAGTAGTTGGGATTTAGCTCCATTTGAAAAGGCGGGCCCGCGGGGATTCGAACCCCGGATCTGCAGCTTAGAAGGCTTGCGGGTCTGAGACTTGCCGCCTTATCCAGCTAGGCCACGGGCCCATGTTGAATTTAACGCGAGATGATTTAATATGTATGATACAATTATTCACGGTACCCATGTTGAAACTCTTCGGAACCTTCGGCGTTCGGGGCATCGCAAATCGAGAGTTGACCCCCAAGCTAGCGTTTGAGCTCGGTCTAGCCCTAGCAACACACCTGAATGGCAAGGGAAAAATCGCGGTTGGGCGCGATAATCGCACTTCAAGCGAGATGTTAGAGCATGCGCTGATCGCTGGCCTAACAGCTGGCGGGTGCGAAGTGCTTAAGCTAGGCCTAACCCCCACGCCTGTGCTCTCCTTCGCCATCCGCCACTTCTCGTGTGACGCGGGCGTCATCATCACCGCTTCCCACAATCCACCCGAGTACAACGGGATCAAGTTCTGGGATAGCGAGGGCGCTGGGTTCGAGCGCAAGCGCGAGCGGGAGATCGAGCGCATCGTTTTCAAAGGGGGAAAGCGGGCTGATTGGCAGCACATCGGGCGCGTAAGCGAGGCCGACCCTCTGGAGCCCTATATCGATGCCATGTTGAAGCGTGTCCCAAAGTTCAAGCGTGGACTAAAAGTGGTCGTAGATTGCGGTAATGCCACAGGCAGCGTGGTGACACCTCGTTTGCTTCGAGAACTTGGCTGCAAGGTGGTCTCGCTCAACTGCCAGCTAGACGGCACTTTTCCGGGGCGCAAGCTCGAGACGGTTCCAGAAAACTTGGGTGAGCTCGCTAAAACCGTCGTCGCCTGCAAGGCCGATTTGGGGGTAGCCCACGATGGTGACGCGGATCGAACGTTGATCGTGGATGAGCGAGGTGAGATTCTCAGCGGCGACCGCATTTTCGCACTCGTGGCGTTGCATTACCTTCGCGAACGGAAGCGCCCCCGCATCGTGACCACGGTGGCCACCAGCACGGTACTTGATGATGTAGCTTCGAAGCTCGGCGGAGAAATCGCACGCACGCGAGTGGGGGAGCCTGAGATTATCGGGGAATTTCGAAAGCGGGGTGGCGACATTGGCGGCGAAGAGAACGGAGGCGTCATCTTCCCAGACTGGCTGCTCTGCCGTGAAGGTATCATGACCGCTGTGAAGTCCATTGAGCTGCTCGACCGTACTGGCATGAAGGTTTCGGAATTAAATTCCACGCTGCCTCGTTACTCGCAGATTAAGCAAAGAGCCAAATGCCCGAACGAGCTTAAGCCCAAAGTCCTCAAAGCTCTCGCCAAGCGCTTCGCTAAGTACAAATTGGACCGCACCGATGGTCTGCGGGTAATTTTCGATGACGGCTGGCTGCTGCTCCGGCCTTCTGGGACCGAGCCTATCTTTAGATGCTTCGCCGAGGCTCGCGATGAGGAGCGGGTAGAGAAGCTGGTAAAACTTGGGATGCGAGAACTGAAGGAATGCATTCGAAAGTTGTCGTGATTTTTCAACTTGGAGAGACGAACTATCCCCGTTTGCTTGACGCGTGTTCACCAACGATGTTTATTTTGGCCCCACACTTCGGGCACTGCTTATCTTTTAACTCATAGCGCGTGACGCTGAACCCGTAACGCTCGATTAGCAGCTCACCACACTTGGGGCAGTAAGTGTTGTCGGACTCGTGCCCGGGGACGTTTCCAATATAAATATAGTACAGCCCTGCTTCCTTGGCTATTTTCACCGCTCGCTCAAGCGTTTCTACCGGTGTTTGCGATCGGTCAGTCATTTTATAGTGGGGGTAGAATCGGCTGAAGTGGGTGGGAACCTCAGGGCCGAGTTTTTCAAAAACCCATTTACAGAATTTTCGGATTTCCTCAGGGCTGTCGTTCTCGCGGGGAACCACCAAATAAGTCACTTCTAGATGAATTCCATGCCCGACCATCCACTCGCAGGTTTCTAGGACTGGGTTGATGCTCGGAACCCCACATATCTTTCTGTAAAAATCGTCGTTAAACGCCTTGACATCGACATTGGCTGCGTCTAGATATGGCCCGAGCTCCTGCAACGCGTCGATGGTTATGTAGCCGTTGGTCACGTATACGTTGTAAAGATTCTCGCGGTGTGCCAGTTTTCCTACATCGATAGCATATTCCGTCCAAATTGCTGGCTCAGTGTAAGTATGCGCTATGCCCTTGCAACCGTAGCGCTTGGTCAGTTCAATTGTTCGCTCGGGTGGAATGTCCTCGTGGGCGACCTTCTCGACGTTTACCTGCGAGATGGTCCAATTCTGACAGTGCAGACACTTGAAATTACAACCCGGGGCCGCGAGAGAAAAAACGCTGGTTCCTGGCCAAAAGTGATAAAGGGGTTTTTTCTCGATGGGGTCAGGCGTCATTGAAACGATTGAGCCGTAAACCAAGGTGTAGAATTCGCCGTCTTCGTTCTTTCGGGAACGACAGACGCCCAGCTTGCCAGGAGCTATCACACACCTCCATGGGCAAAGTGAGCAACGGACTTTCTTGTCCGGTAATTTCTCCCAAAATTTGGCGAGTTTTTTCAAGCCGCCACCAAAAGAAAATTAGTCAGTTTAAGCTTAAAGTTACATGTCAAACGTTGGACACCAAACTTTTCATAGGGCTGTGGAAATATCAAGTGGGGTCTGGATGGCCGAAAGGGAGAAAGAGGTCGGGCATAGCTCCAAGGAAATAGTCGAGTCATTCGCATGCGCGGCGGAGGGGCTTCCTAAGCTCAAGGAAACTTACTACAACCAGGAGACTTACAACGTTGCACGTCCTGATGGCGAGCCCTCCCGCGAAGAAGAGCGAACTGAATTTCGAAAACGTTTTATCTCGATTATGCCGGGGGTGGACGAAAAGGGGAACCTCAGGGTGGAGGTGGCGAAGTGGGTCGAGGAACGCTAGAGAAACTTGGGGCAATCCAGCAGGGGGAGCTTTCAGCTACGAAAAACGTGCAGCAAGCACTAGACCGAATCAAAAAGTTGGATAAAAAAATAAAGGCGTTCATTGAACTCAACCCAAATGCTCTTGCTGAGGCCGAGGCCATTGACCGCAAGCTCAAGCGTGGAGAACTGGCGGGCAAGCTGGCTGGCCTCACGATCGGAATAAAGTCGAACATCAATGTCAAGGGGCTCCGGGCCACTTGTGCCTCTCGCACCCTGGAAGATTACGTCTCCCCTTACGACGCCGAGGTCATCCGAAGAGTCCGTGATGCAGGGGGCATAATAGTGGGTATGAACAACATGGATGAGTTCGCGTGCGGCTCGAGCGGCGAGACCAGCTCATTTGGTCCGACCGACAATCCTGCTGCACCAGGCCATATACCAGGGGGTTCGAGCAGCGGTAGTGCCGCAGCAATAGCAGCTGGGATGTGCGACCTCTGTCTGGGCACGGATACGGGCGGCGCAATTGGGAACCCTGCGAGCCATTGTGGGGTCGTTGGCATCAGACCAACCCAAGGTTTGGTACCAGCCCACGGTTTGATCGAGTTAGCAGTAAGCTTTGATCAGGTCGGGCCGTTAGCGCCAGATGTCTACGGTGCAGCGCTGATGTTGGAGATCATCGCGGGTCGCAACCCGAACGAGTGCACAGCTCTAGACTCCCCAAGCGTCAACTATTCAGATAAGCTCGACATCGACATCGAAAATATTCGTGTAGGGACGAGCTCCAAGTTTAGAGAGCTAACGAGTCCCGCAATCATGAAGGTCATTGATGGCGCGGTCGAGAAACTGCATCATCTCGGAGCAGAGGTCGTAGAAGTTGAGCTTCCCAATCTCGAAAAGGGCCTGTCAGCATATTACGTGATTATGTCGGCCGAGTTCTTCTCCGCAACGCGCAAGTTCGACGGCCGCAAGTACGGGCGACGCATCGAAGAAGTTTGTGGTGATGAGGTCCTTCGTAGGATCAAGTGCGGGGAATACATCAGCCGCATGGAGCAGCGCGACAAGTACTACAAACGCGCGCTACAAGTCCGCACGCTTATGAGGCGAGAGTTTAAGGAAGCGTTGGATAGAGTTGACGTCATCGTGGGGCCAACCGTGCCGAAGCTGCCCCATCAGTTGGGCACGAAGTTGTCCCCGGCCGAGATGTACGCATACGATTACCTGACTTCACCAATCAGCCTCGCTGGCATCTGTGCTGGAACCGTCAAAGCAGGTGAGGCTAGTGGCATCCCGGTTGGTCTGCAGGTGCAAGGCAAAGTGCTTGGTGAAGAGACAGTATTGCGCGTCATGCGTGCCTTGGAGGCTGTGAAATGAGGATGAAAATAGGGTTCGAGATCCACGAGCAGCTAGCAACCAAACGCAAATTATGCTGTGATTGCCCAACTGATTACAGGGAGGCTCCTCCAAACACGAATGTATGTCCGATATGCACGGCCATGCCCGGTGCCAAGCCCATGCCACCAAACGTGAAGGCGGTTGATGCAGTAATCGAGCTTGCGCTGATGCTTGGCTGTGAGGTGGTGCTTGACCAACCGATCTACGTCCAACGCAAGCACTACGATTACCCCGACCTACCCGCTGGTTATCAACACTCGAGCACACCGATTGGCATAAACGGTGAGCTCGTGGGCGTCAGGATTCGAGAAGTGCATCTCGAGGAGGACCCGGGGGCATATGATCCTGTTGCAGGAACCGTAGATTTCAACCGCTGTGGAGTACCGCTCGTGGAGATAGTGACGGAGCCGGATATGCACTCGCCCGAGGAGGCCCGTAGATTCCTAAGACAGTTGATGCTTGTGCTCGACTATTCAGGCAGAGTCAGGCCGGAACCGGGCACGCTGCGCGCAGATACCAATATTTCGCTTGAAGGTGGAACCCGAGTCGAAATAAAAAATATTAATTCAACTAAGGGGGCCTATCGCGCGGTCAAGTTCGAGGTTATGCGGCAGAAGGCTTTGATCGAGCGCGGGGCGGTTATCCCATATGAAACGCGTGCTTATCTGGAAAGTCAAATGATTACGGTACCCATGCGAATGAAAGTCGTAGATTTTCATGTTATACCGGATCCTGACATTTTCCCAATCGTCATAGATCGCGCACGTGTCGAGACGATCCGAAAGCGCATGGTCGAGGTACCTCACCAACGCGAGCAGCGATTGGTCAAACAGTATCAAATATCCCAAGCTGTGGCGGGAGTTATCGTCAGTGAACGAGAACTTGCAGACCTCTTCGAGGCTGTCGCAAAAGAGGTGGACCCGAAGCTCGTCGCGACTTGGTTCCAGACAAATCTCAAGAAGGTACTCAATTATATGAAACTCCGCGCGGCGGATGTGCGGTTTACACCAGAGCAGTTCGGGGGATTGCTCCGAATGGTCAAGGATAAGCGGATAACTCCTGAACAGGGAGAGCTCGTGCTCCGGGAGCTCGTAAAGCAGCCAGCCGAACTCGAGAAGCTGCTTCGAAGGATTGGGATACCCATCACGGTTGAGCTCAGGGAGAAAATAAAATTGGAAGACAGGCTAAAGGTAGTCCCCCTCAAACATGGTGAACTCGAGGCCGCCGTGGTCAAAACACTCGAGGAGAACCCCAAGGCGGTCGAGGACTACCTGAAGGGGCGAAAGGAGGCCTTGAATTTCTTGGCCGGAAAGGTGATGAAGCTCACGCGGGGGCGAGCTGACCCAAGGGAAATCCTAAAATTCCTGAGTGCGAAACTCAAGGGGAAGAAAAAGCGCCGTGTCAGTCGCCGAACAAAGCGTTCAAAATAATTTCCGGCTTGAACTCGACCAGATCTTCGTAGCCCTGTCCAGTGCCCAAAAACAAAATCGGTTGCCCTGTCACTTGGGTTATCGAGAGAGCGGCGCCTCCCCGGGAGTCGGCATCCATCTTGCACAGAATTGAACCGTTTATCCCTACGACTTGGTCAAACGTTCGCGCCTGCTCGACCGCATCGTTTCCCGTTAGGGCATCCCCAACAAAAATCGTGAGGTCGGGTTTCGCTACCCGTATGATTTTCCGCATCTCGTCCATGAGGTTGAGATCGGTCTGCATCCGCCCAGCTGTATCGACGAGGACGACATCGAGCCCTCGGGCCTTTGCATGGGCGATCGCGTCGTAAGCAACTGCCGCGGCGTCGGCTCCCCTTCGCTGTTTGATCACCCCAACGCCTACACGCTTGGCGTGAATCTCAAGCTGCTCGATGCCAGCCGCGCGGAAGGTGTCTGCAGCCGCGAGTACTGGTTTGTACCCGTGCCCGATGAGATATCGTGCCAACTTGGCGATTGTTGTGGTTTTACCGTGACCATTGATTCCAACAAAAACTATCACAGCGGGTTCACCCTCGGCGCGCTTGGCTTCGATGACCTTGAGTAAATCAACCTTTTGCTCGGTTGTCAGAATTTCTTGAATCGCCTGACGGAGGACTTCATCCGCGAGTTTCTTGGGGTTCTCCCGCAGCCCCAGCTTTCGTCCCGTTAGGCCAGCCTTCACGCGCTCGATGATGTGGTCGGCAACTGGCACCGCGACATCGCTCTCGAGCAGGCCAACTTGAAGCTCCCAGACGATGTCCTCGACATCCGTTGGGGAGAGCTCCCTCCGGATGATGCGCTTCACTACCCGCTTCAACGTTTTGCGCGGTTTTTTGGGAGGTGGGACTTTTGAGGGGGTTTTGGGCGGGACTTCTGGAGGGATCTCTGGAAGAACTTCGGGTGGCGCTTCAGGTGGTTCCTCGGGGGCCGCCTTCTGACTAATACGTTCCACTACACGTTTGAGCTTCTTCTTCAGTTTCTCAAACATCGAGCTCCCCTAGGGCTGCTCTTTTCGGGATTTCTCGAGGAGCCGCTCCGCCTCTGGCGTAAGGGCTTCGATTCGCTCATCCAGTTTTTCCAGTTCCTCGCGCGTCTTGTTCAAAGCTTGCTCGAGCTCCGCCATTCGATCTTGAAGCGTCACGATTGCATCGATGATACTGCGCTCAGCAGCGACATCTGCGCCCAGCCCTGTGATCACTTTCTCCGTCGTTCCCAACTTGGCGGAAATGAAAGAGTCGGAGCCTATGGGCACGAGGATATCGGTCCCCGGTTTAAGTCTTTTTATCGTCTTAATCGCCTCAACGGTCATCGAGAGCTCGGAAAGTGATGCGGTAAGCAACGAGAGGTTTTGGCGAAGGGCCTCAGTCGTTGCTTGGTGGTTGCGAAGCTCGCTTAGGATGCGCTGCAGTTTTTTCTGCTCCTCTTCATTTATCTTTTCCATCCTATCACTCCAACATAGCCAGCACTTGAGGATCTTTTACCTCTTCGGGTTTAACTTCGATTGCCTCTTCTATATGGATTAGGTTGCGTTTAACCCGGTGCTTGCTCCCGACATCTGAGTAAATCCGCTCGAGAGCCTGCTCTTTCGAGAGCGCCAGCAGCTCGCGCGTGAAGCGCTGGCGGTAGAGCCCCTGCTTGAACCAACCCTGAATGCGAAATATTTTCATTTAACCACCTTAGATGAACCCCAATGCGCTCTCCACGCGGCCTAACTCGGGGCCTGTCGTGGACCTGCCCGCGATTACCCCATTAGAATTTGCTACCAAACATAACCCAACATACTTCACCCCGCTGCACGCGGTGCCGACTTCCGTGAGCACGCCAAGAACACTCGAAATGTGTTTGAGTTCCTCGTTAGACACGTCTGGATGTGCGAGCACCCCTCGATTTGTTGCCACGCCTGCTGCTCCCACGTTTTTGACCCCCGCAATCGTTCCTCGCTCCACGGGCACGCCTAAGTTCTTACTTATGAGTTTTAAAATCTCATCGGGAAGGTCGGGGTTCACAATAGCGCCGTGGTCGTTCGCCAGCACGAGATTTCCGAACGCCGTGTATTGCCCAGGAATGCGTGAAACTCTCACTCCAAGCTCGGTAAGCCGCCCCTCCTCCTCGGACTCAAGCAACTCAGAGCACACGAGCACATTAGAGTTGCCAGCAGCCAGAATACCCAGCAAGGGGCTATTGTGCATGTTCGCCCGGGCTACCGGTACACCCAGCGCATCTTCTACGATCTGCTCTCGAACGTGAAAGCGCTTGGGGAGAAGCGCGATTTTGTCTGTGGTTAGGGCGAAAGCTCCCAAGAACGGAATTCGATTGAAGCTCAGCCTGACAATCGACATGGCGCCACCTTATTCTGCCAAAAAAGCTTCGATCGAACCATCATCCTGTTTGACGACCCGCACCCGGATTCGCGGCAGGTGGTGCTTCGCTCCTCGCTCCCAGAGCTTGCGATTCAACGCTTGATTGAGCTTTATCTCCTCAGACTTCATGTGGCGCCTCAGGAACTCGTGCACGATCTTGACGGCCCGAGATGTCCGCCTTTGGCGGCGGGCACTTTTGGCTTCCCTTAGCGGGATGACATATATCCGCTCCTCTGGCATGGGTATCACCTAAGGTTTTATGCGCTGTCTCCGCCAGCTGCGCCGCTTCGAGTGGGTGCGAACTCTTCCCCCGGTCTTGGACATCACCCATATGGGGGCACGTCGCGTACGCTTGGCTGCTTTTCCCAGTCTTCGCTTAAGCGGAGCCGGTTTATTTCGCGCCATCTAAACCCTCCTTATCTTGAACTCGCGCTTCCGTGCCTGCAGCCGGCCCAAAATCTGGCGCAGCTGGGCGTCGGTAATCTTTGATCCGAGCTTTCCCGTTTGGGCTAACTGAATAAGCTGGATTTCTAGTTGCTCAGCGAACTCTGGTTTGGCCGCTCGAATGTTCGCCAGCCTGCTTCGGGCCTCGGGAGTTAGGATTTGCTGAATCGCCAGTCTTTTCTGAATCTCGTATTGTCTTCGTTGTTCAACTTGGCGTTGCTGTTCCTCAAGCTTCGCTCTCAGCTCGAGCATCTTTCGCTTGCGCAGTTCCTCGATTTCTTCTTCCTCCATTTTCACGCCTCCTTTTGCTCGGTCTTCATCTGTTTAGCCAAGTTATCGAGCATCGCTGCGCCTTTCTGGGTGAGCTTCCGCCCCCTCCGCTCGATCTTTCGCACGAGGCCAGCTTGCTCGAGCTGTTGAAGGATGGTGCGTAGAATCTTGCCCCCTGCCTTGCGAAAATGCTCGGGGGCCTGTCCGCGGTTCTGCCGTCCACCGTAATAGCTACGGAGTCTCGAGATCCCCACAGGACCGTCGATGTAAATTCGTCTAAGTAGCGAGGCCGCGCGTGTGTACCACCAATCGGGTTGCTCTGGAAGACGCTCCTTGTGGACCCCGGTCTTGACGAAGTGGCTCCACTGGGGGGGCTGGAGCTCGCTCAACTTCTTAAGCTCCTCCTTCAATCGCGCGAGCAACGCTTTCGAATCGACTTCTCGAACTGTCATTTTCTCCACCATTAGCTTACTTTCGCCTATTCTTCGAGTTCATCGTTAATTAACATTATTACCGCTGGCCCTTGCACGTTTTTGCTTGTAGGGTAAACGGGTGATCTTGCCGCAGCGCAGGCAGGTGATAATCACGCGAGGCGGATGGGGGCAAGTTCGGACGCGACATGTGACGCTGGGCACCCAGAAGCTCTTGCATCGTCTGCAGAATTTTCGCTTCAGGTGGGGCGGGAACCTGACGTTGTAGCGCGTCGCGAGCCTCCATGCGAGCTGCACGTACCGATCTGCGAGCTCGGGGCGCCTGCCAAATATCTCCTCAGCTAGTTCGAGTAGGTGCTCCATGCGCTCGGCTGCAATTCGCTTGTGTTCGGCTTTTCGTTCTTGGATAGCTCTACGTGACATTTGATCACCTGCCAAGCCTGATTTTCTGGATATCGAAAGCATCCTCGTATGCAAAAATCGCCCTCATCAAAACAGTCGGCGCACGAAGGGGTTCTGGATCTATGCTCACGAGCTCATTCGAAAGCTCGGTTACATTGGACAGGAAATCACCGTGAGGGAATCCGCCGATGATGACGCATGTTTCGTCCTCTTTCGAAACATTGCTGAAGAGGTCTTTGTAATGTTGTATCTGCCCCCGCTGACTGAATGATATAACTTTTTTCGGTTTGATTCGCCCGACCAGCTCGACAAGCGAGGCATTTTCGAGGCGGAGCAAAGGTTTTCCCGGCGGCGTTTCACCCGTGAGGAAGAGGTGCTCGATTAGTCCCACGAATCGATTGAACGCCCGGGGGAGGCGGGTGGATGGGTCCACGGTGATGACTTTGTTGTGACGGGTATGTACGTAGGTGCGAAGTAGTCCTTCTCGGTTGAGGGGTGTGTCGAGCGCGAGCAACAAACAAACGTGCACGATGTCCGGCCTCCCCCGCCGGTCACCATCAGGCAGCCTTCGCATCGCAGGGTAATGGAGGCTCGAGTTGAGCAATATTTCTGTCGGTCTCCTTCCTAGGCGTCGCGCGCTCCACTTGATGACGCGGTGGTTAGCGATCTCCCGAGGCACGGTTTCGAGCTCGGAGTCCGCTAGGATTAGGTGAAGCATCTCGAGCACCAACCCAACTTCGGCAAAGGGCTATTTTAATCTAAGACAAACAGGACATACGCTACGATAAGAGATTGAAATACACTCGCGTGGGATTGAATGTTTCCTTTGAAAGACGAGAATCCAACGCGGCGAAGACCTGTCCTCACCTACACTTTGATTGTCGTAAACGTCGCGATCTTCTTAGGGGCGCTGGTTACGGGGACCTTCAATCAAATTAACCAAGAATTCGGGATGAAGCCGAAAGAAGTGTTTGCGGGGCAGAACATTCACACCCTTTTCACCTCGATGTTCTTGCACGGGGGGGTTCTGCACATTCTCTTTAACATGTGGTATCTCTGGATTTTCGGCGACAACATCGAGGACGTGCTGGGGAGGGGTAAATTCATCCTGTTCTACCTCGGCGCGGGGCTGGCGGCGAGCTTCGTGCATGCGTTTTCTGACCCGGGGTCGATGATTCCGACGATTGGGGCGTCAGGAGCGATTGCGGGAGTGCTCGGGGCTTACGCGCTTCTGTACCCGTGGGCGAGGGTGCACACGGCCGTCATTTTCTTTTACATTATTCACTTGGTCATGGTTCCGGCTGTGGTGATGATAGGGTTCTGGTTCGTGCTTCAGGTGATTTCGGCGTCCGTGCTTTGGGCGGCAGGGGCGACCGCAGGGGTGGCGTACTGGGCGCACATCGGAGGCTTCCTTGCGGGCATGCTCTTGATTTTGCCGGTGTGGATGAAGCTCAGAAAGCGTAGGCGAGCGAGGCAGGAAGAAGCATTAACTTTCGGGATAAGGTGAGCTTTTTAGTTTTTGGCCATAGGCTTTGCACATAAATTCGGTACTAACATAAAATCCATGTTTTTTGCTCTTCATTCACCTTCAAACTTTTGTCTGTAAAGGAATATTGCCGCGGGGATGACCAAGACCACAACGATTATCCCCGCCACGATTTCCCACGGGAATGGCACTACGGTAACGGTCAAAGTGTATGTACAGATGTGGGTCTTCTCTCCTCCCGTGCCCGTTATGGTGATCGAGTATGTTCCCGCCGGAGTCGTCGAGGCAGTCGAGATCGTCAGCGTTGAGGTGAAGCTCAGCGTTCCGGAGGAAGGGCTGAAGCTGGCGGTCGAGCCCGAGGGCAGACCCGAAGCCGACATGCTCACTGTGCTGGCGAACCCGGCAATGGGCGAGACGGAAACGGTCGCGCTTGCGGGTTCTCCCTGAACGGCCTCGCCGCTCATCGGGCTAACCGAGACCAAGAAGTCTGGGATCACGAGCGGATATTTGTCTTGGTTAGTCCCGCCCAAGATTGGCCGGGGCTCATCCACTACTCTGTCATTATCGGCGTCGGGGTAGTCGGAGGTCTGCCAGTCGCTCCAGTAGTTCCCTTCCCCGTTTTTGTCCCAGTAGTTGGTGCCGTCGTCGCAGGCGTTGTTAAGCGTGTTGTTCAGCAGGTAGTTGTGGAAGATTGTGTTGTAGTTTGGCGAGGATTTTAGGTGGATGCCGTAGTAGTTGTTCCCGCAGGTGTTGTTGTCTAAAATGTTGTTGTCCGAAGAGCTCCATAGGGAGATGCCGTGGTAGTTGTTCTCGCAGGTGTTGTTATCGATGGTGCAGTTATCAGAGTAACTTAGGTAGATGCCTTCGTTGTTGTTCTCGCAGGTGTTGTTCTCGATTTTTCCATTAATCACGTTATCCAGGTAGATTCCGTAGTAAGAACCCCCACCGTTCTCGACCAAGGAGTTCCGGATGACGAAATACTTGGTCGTGTTCTCGATATGTATCCCGTACGCGCTCGAAGCGTCGATAATAAAGTTCTCGATTATGTAGGGGTCGAGTTGTGTCCCGGAGCCGCCACCGTTGACACCGTTGGTTGGGGTAAAGGAGCCGTCTCCTTCGATGTAGATTGGGGCATGAGGAGTCAGGGTTTCAACTTGGGCCTGGATGGTGCCGATATTAATTGCCAATAGACTTACTGATAGCAGAAAAATGCCAAATAAAGTGGCACATTTCATTCTTTCCACTTTTGTCACCTCTTCAACCTCCTTAGACGGGTAAAATATCCGCATTAAATCGTGCTTTGTAAGATTTAAACATGACTAAAAATTGGAAAATGGAGCAAAAATAGAAAGGACTTAGAAGGTTTTTTGCAAAATTAAGCAGAATTTTGCTCATTTGCCATATTTTGATGGTGCGGCAGGCGGGATTCGAACCCGCGCCGCGAGCTTGGCAAGCTCGTGTCCTAACCAAGCTAGACTACTGCCGCACTGTTTATGATTATCACTAGTCAGATTTAGCCCTTTTTGATAGTGGTTGCTCTTTCGTGCCACCATTACAGTCTCTAGAAGGTCTTTTTATAGCCTTCATTCATGGTTTTAAGCAATAATTACGCTTTATTCGAATGTTGCATCAATATTTTCATCGATATGCTGGAAGGAATTTTAAAAAAGCCGCAAATAGGGGGAAAGAAACACGTTTTTCCTTGCTTAAGGAAAGAATTACTGGCAAGCGTGCTTCTCCGCCTATCCAACGGGTCAGGCACAGCCTCGATTAGCACACGTCTTTTATTCGCTCAAGGATTATTGCTGTGTGGGTCTTTTTGACACCCTCAATCCCGCCGATTTTTCGTAGGATAATATCGGTCAGCTCTTTGTTGTCATGTGCCCAGACCGTACTCATTATCATAAATTTGCCAGTTGAGGTTGATAACTTTTTTACCTCCTCTAGATTCGCTAGCTTCTCTATGATCTCTTCGTGTTTTTCTGGCGACACATCCAAGCCGACGACAGCCATGGTGTCGTATCCCAGCTTCGATGGATTGACGATGATGGTATAGCGCTCTATCACTCCGAGGTGCTCCAGTCGTTTCACTCGCTTCCGAACTGCAGACTCGCTCATGTGCACCCGTTTGGAGATCTTTCGAAAAGGCGTTTTAGCGCCCTTGTGGAGAGCTGCGACTATCCCATAATCCTTTTCGTCCATGATTTTTTTCATCTATTTAACCTCTGACGAATTTCGCACTATTAACTATTAATTTGTTTTAAAATAAAGCTTTTGGTAATAAATAAGAAAAAAATCGTTACTGAACATCACTTATTAGGAAATAAAACGAACGCAGTCGAACAATTATCTCCTTTTTTCATTATCTGTCGGATAGTTTCCTTATAAATTCAAGCAGTTTAGGCTTGATGCGAGTTGGGAACGGCACTTGGACCCATCAGGCATGCAGTCGAAGGGTTGTGAGAGGTCATCCTCAAAGGATTGGTGCAGTTAGCGGCTGAAAAAGCGTGGCGCGATTTCAAGGTAGCGGCGTTCGCAATGACGTGATAGATTTTATCCAACGGGTCGAGCACAGCCTTGATTAGTATCCGTCTTTTATTAGTTCAAGTATTATTGCTGTGTGGGTCTTTTTGACACCCTCAATCCTACCGATTTTTTGGAGGACAATATCGTTCAGCTCGCTGTTGTCATGTGCCCAGACTATACCCATTATGGAATATTCGCCAGTCGAGGTTACTAACTTTTTTACTTCCTTTAGCTTCGCTAGCGCTTCTGTGATTTCCCGGTGTTTTTCTGGCGCCACATCCAAGCCGATGATAGCCATGGTGTTGTATCCCATCTTCGATGGATCGACGACGGCGGTGTAGCTCTTGATCACTCCGAGGCGCTCCAACCGTTTCACTCGCTTCCGAACCGCAGACTCGCTCATGTGCACCCGCTTGGATATCTTTCGGAGGGGAGTTCTAGCGCCCTCTTGGAGAGCTGCAATTATTTTGTGGTCATTTCCATCCATTTTAATCCCTCGCAAATCTTTTTCACGACAAATCTATTTATTAAACTCCAGATAAAGCTTTTGGTAATAAATAAAGAAAAAAAAACAGCGATGAATTGCTACCGACCATGATGTAAAAAGAACTAATGAAATAGTTATTTTTTTTAAATTGTCATTTTCGTTCATTTTTTAGTTATTTTTTGACGGATTTCGCACCAATATTTTTTAGCTATTTTTTAATAAATTTTAAGTGAATTTTGAAAATAATTGATTTGTTTGTACTCCGCATACCATCAACGAGGAGGGGGAATGAACATCAACTGCAAAAATTGTGGAGATAAATGGGATTACAAATGCATATCGGATGATTTTTATACTTTGATTTAACGTTTGTTCAGCCGATGATTGCCGTGAGCATATGTCCCCCGACGATCGCACCCAAGGTGAAAACCCCCAGCGCAATGGGCAAGGCCCGTGCCAGCGTTACGCGCTTCGCAAGGGGGTCATCGCCGAGTTCGATTTCGACCGCGTAGCTCATCAGGATTGAGGTGAGCAGCACCACGTAGAGCCCGAGCACAAACAGGAAGGCGGCAGACGGGATTCTGGCGCCCTCGTTCAAGAAGCCCACGAGAGCTGTCTTCGAAGCGAGCAAACCCTGCATGCGCGCGGCTATCGCGGCGATGAATGGGGCAAAGAAGAGCGCAACCGAACGCATCGAGGTCACGACTTCCCCAAGCGAGCGTCGGATGTCGAGCTTCACTTGCTTCAGCTCTTGAAGATGATCTGCCGTTCTCAGGATCATAGCTCCAGCTGCCAAAGTGCTCCGCTCAATCATGTCGACGAGCAAGCGGAGCACGCCGTGAATCGTTCGCGAGGGGACTTCCCGAAGCGCCCCGCGCTCTGGGTCGAAGAGCGAGGCTCGGAGCCCCATGCCTCCCAGTCGGATGTTAGTTGATGCTCGGGCGAAAACACCTGCAAGTTCGCTCCCGTGCATGGTCTCCGCGACATGTTCGAGCGCATCCTCGGCCGGGCGCCCTTCGCTTATCCTGTTGCCCAGTTGAACGAGCGAGTCGCAGAACTCGCCCTCCATCTGCTCGATGCGGCCACGCCTCTCGAACGCCCGCGCGGTAGTCAAGTACAAGTATACGGTGATGCCCAGCGTTGTGGCCCAGAGGAGCAAAATAGCGCGAAAATCGTCTGCGATGGGTGAAAAGAGCCCAACTCCCACGAGCGCGGCCGCAAGAACCCCTGCAAACAGAAGGGCTCGAGTTCGGCTAGTTTCAATCGGCACCTCGGGCGGTGGGAATGTGGCCGGGCGCTTCGCCAACGTCCAACGGTTGAGCATGTACACCCCAAGCGGGAGCGCGACGCAGTAGATTGCGAAGACTTGGGGGACATCGATGTTGATGTTGATAATCGAGAGCACTGGCAAGATGGCAACCAATACTAGGGGGAGGAGCACACCCATGCTGTATATCAGAAGTGTTGGAAGGTGGAGCCCTGCCGCGAAATCTCTCATCCTGTCGCACGCGCCGCGAAGACTCAGCTCAAGGGCTCGGTCGAGGGTCTGCAGGCGAGCGACTTCGGTCTTCTCCGACACCGAGCTTCGGAGCAGGTAGATTGAGCGCTTGAGTTCCCCGCACCATTTTCCCCAGTGCTCAGCGAATTCCGTCAGCGCCTCCTCGACCCCGGCGTAGGCGCGCAGGTACGTGCGGCGTAGGGCATCCTTGAGGCCCATCCCGAGGGGGCCCTCCACGTTCTCGGCGGCGAAGGCCATGGCTCGCTCCAAGTTTGGGGTGACTTTCATTGACATCGTGAGGTAATTGATTAGCATCGGGACCTCTCCCAAGCCGTGAATTCGTCGCCGCTCAGCGCGCCATTTTGGGTACCATCCGACGAGCATGTAAGCGATCAAAGGCATCGGCGCAATCGGGAGAGCCATTGACGGGGATCCAACCGCCATAAAAAGGATTACTACCCCCGCTACAAATGCCGCGCAAAGAAAACTAGCGAGGAAAGCCAGCGCAACGACCTCCTCGGCCTGAACCCCCAACGCGGCGAATTCTAAATTTTCGCGCAACTCATCGTTTACCTGCTGCTCCCGCCTGAACCACCTGAATTTACCGGCTAGACGACAAGCCCGCGCGTAAAACTTTTCAAGCAAGCTCAATCACACACCTCTGTGCACCCCCCAGCCGAGCCCTGAAGCCAGGAGCGCCAACACTCAAAAATCGCGCGATAATTGACCTGTTTGTTTCGCAGCTGTTTTTCTAGCAAGGCATGGAGCACGAGGTTCGAGCGCATCGAGAATTCAGCCTCAAGCAACTCGGGTTTTTTGAGCCTAGCAGCCGCTTCGACAAGCGCCCCCTGGACCTCCGCCCGAAGCTCGAGATTCCTCAAGACCTCCCTCGGCTTAGTGCCCCACTTTCTGGCGATGTCCTCGATGAGCTGCGACTTCAGTCCAGTGAGCGCTCGCGTCGGCTCGAGCTCGTCGTCCGCTGGATCGTATTTCATCAGATCTTCGAAGCCCTCCTCGTCCATTGGATCTTTCCGCCAGCCCTTGCGGACCTCGGTTACCTGCACCACCCTGCGCATCCGAGCAACGCTGCCCCGCGGTCGAATGGGTGCCGCCACGACGATAGCGTCCGTCGCCTTGAAGGAGCTGGCTGGGACGCCCAAATCGTAGACCACGCGCTCAAAGACATCGCGCGCCGTGGCGCCGTGGATTGTCCCCATGACCGAGTTGCCAGCAGCCCCCACCCGCATCGCCTCGTAGAGAACGCGAGCCTCCTCTCCTCGAACCTCACCTACCACAAGTATCGACTCCCCCAAGCGAAGAGCCGCCCGAAGCGCGTCCTCGGCTCGAAGTTCAGTGGAAGTGCCCGAAACGGCCGACTGTACGCGGAGAGATTGGACTTTGAACCCTAGAACTCGGAGTTGCTCGATGGGGAGTTCGGAAGTATCTTCTAACACGATAACGCGAAACTTCGGCAGGAACTCGAGCATAAGGGCGCCGAGCAAGGAGGTCTTCCCAGATCCCCTGCTGCCCGTCACTAGCAATGAGGTTTGAGCGTCGATCATCAGGCTGAGCAAGCCGGCAGCATAGGGGGTCAAGAATCTCGCTTTGATGAACTGGGGCAAAGTCCATGGGGTCGGCTTGTGCCTGCGCAGCGCAAACGCCAACCCCTCCGGACTCAGGGGGTACCCGATCGCCGCTATCCTCACGCCCCCGAGGTTCAGATCGAGCACTGGGTCGGCCTCGGAAAAAGGTCTTCCGCTGATGGCGCGGAAACGGGAAATCAGCGACTCGGCATCGTCAGGCGTCAGGTGAATGTTTGTGAGGCATTCCTCAAAATCTCGATGATAGATGTGGATTGGCGTTCGCCCAACGGGTGCATCGATATAGATGTCTTGCACTCGGGCATCTGCTAGCAGGATCTCGAGCACCCCTAGCCCCGCTGTAAATCTGGCTAGGTGTTGGGCCAGCGCTTCCACGTCCTCCCTCGCGACATCTAGCTTTTCATCGATTACCAGCTTGGTCATGAAGTCCTCGCCGAGGTGTGCGAGCTGCTCCCGCGCTCGAAGCGGGTCGGGTTCGAACTCGGGTTGCTGCTCCAGAAGCGCTTGGCGCGCTCGGTGCAAGAGCAACACCTGCTCGTGGGGGAGCCTATGCTCTGGGGGAACCAAGAAGTAGAGGTGCTGGAGCTTGCGCCCTAAGCGGTAAATTCGAATCTCACTGTTACCCACCCGATAGGCGTCAACTAGCTCAGCTCCCGCTGGTGGTTCGAGCGCGAAGCGAGAATTCATGAAACACGGGTGGATGAGTGCCCGCAGGACCGTCGCGTAGCCTTCGCGACCTTTTCGGCCGGTGCCCGTCAGCTTCGCGCGTTTCAAAGATGACAACATGGGGGCTAAAGCGTGCTCGATGAAGGTCGTCCTACATCGCCTGCACTTTCCCGCTCCCTGCTTGGACCTCGCCCGCAGCTCTCGAACGATGACCTCGAGTTCCTCGCGCGCGCGTGCAGGGTCTCCCGGCATCACATCGAGCGCGTCCTTGAGCTGTTGTCTGCGCTCGGGCTCGCAGCGCTTGCAATCGGTCGGCGCGAGGTGGGCGAATGGCCAGTGTTCACACGCGTTAAATATTTTCGCTACCTCCTTGAGTTCAGCCAAGCTCGGACCGTTGTATTCGCGCTCGTAGATGTCTGCGAGGACCACAGCACTTACCTCTGGATACTCGGCGAGCGCACGCACGACCTTGCGCATGCAGACTTCGGACCCTTCGATGGAGGCGCCGTGCTCGCAGCCCTCGCACTTGAACCTCAATACCCGCTCGTCCCCCAGCCTGACTACCGCTGGATTACAGTTCATCCCCTTCGCCTCCCGGACTTCACACCCCTGTGAAGTTGTCCAATCAAGACATCGACTCGAGAAGTCAGTCGAGCGAGTTCATCGCCGAGCTGGGCCTGCGATAGGTCGAGCTTGCCGTAAAGCTTCGTCAGCTCCGTGAGGTTCGCCTCGAGCGTCGCCACCCTTCGCTCCAAGCCCCTGAAGCGCTGCTCAAGCATCCGCGCGTCGTCTCGAAGGCTGGCTATCCACCGTCCGTGTTCAGCAAGCACTACTTTGCCGTCTTTCTCACCAAACACTTTCGTGTCCTCCTTGCCTCCTGCAGGTCGAGAAACCAGCCCGATATGTGCGCCAGCTCTTCGGAAATCTTGCGGTCTTTGAGCGCTTTTCGCCACGTATTCGGCTGAGTCATGAGGAGCACCCATGTGCGCTCGCTTATCGCCCGCTCCTCATACAGTTCCTTAAACAATTTCTCCGGGTCGCCCCTGCTGAGGCCCCTTAACCTCGCCCGCAAGCAAGCAAACTTTAGAAAATCTTTTTCATCAACCAAAAATTCTCTCAAAGCTAGAACCTCGTCCTTGAGCTTGATGAAGTCGCGCTTGGCAAAGCGCGTCCAATCGTCGTGCAGGGAGCCGCCGCGCCTCGCGTTGAGCAGGGATTGGAGAAACTTGGCGGCCGCAGCTTTAAGCGAGGTCACAAGCTCAGCCAAGCGCCCATGGTGAGGTGTATCGAATTTGGTTGCACCGAGAGCCCAATCGAGCATGTTATCTAGTTTCGGCCAGAGTCCGCCCGCCGAACTCGCCTCTTGGGGAGGCAATTCCAGAAAACGGTCAACCATCGTTAAGACTGCCTCAAATGTCAGCTCATCTCCCATCCTCACCCAGCTCCTCCAGCCTTCTCTCAACTTCCGACAGCTTCCGCTCACTCGTGGGCTCTCGCCTGAGGTGAAGGCGCCGTTTGAGTTCGCCCCTGAGTGTTCTGAGCAGGTCCACCTCGGCTGAAAGCAGGAGCTTCGCCAGCGGGGGTCTAGCCTGTTTGGGATGGCGCAAGCGCTCGAGCAAAGCTAAGCTGATGTGCCAGGCGATAGCTAGTGCAACAACCATTGGTAAAGTGGCCATCTCTCCCGCCGCGGCTTTGAGTGGAGGTTGTTTTTAAGGAGAAAAATTTGAAAAAATTATCGGAATGAATCATAACCAAAGCGTACACTGTATGCATGGAAAATCCAAGCCCCTAAACTCGCGGTTGGGCTAGGTATTTTCAAAATTTAGGCTAACCAAAACTTTAAATTTAGGCATGCCTAAACTTTGCCCATGATAACCGAACGCACCGAGGAGTATCTGGAGGCAATTTACTACCTGTACGAGCGAGGAGAAGCCGCCACCACTACTAGCGTAGCTAAGGAACTCAAAGTGGCCCCTGCGAGTGCGACCCAGATGCTGAAAAAATTGGCCAAGCAGGGATACCTGAAATACGTTCCTTATCGGGGAGTCACTTTAACGCCCAAAGGGGAAAAAATCGGGAAAAAAGTTCTGAGAAAACATCGGGTAATGGAAAAGTTTCTGAGCAATCTTGGCTTACCGAAATCTAGGGTTCATAAGGATGCATGCGAGCTGGAGCACCACATCCCCGATGACCTCGAGCGAGTCATCCACCAAAGATTTGAAGGTGAAAGACTCCTGCCCCCAGGAGCCCCAAGCAACGTTGTGCCGCTCACTAGCCTGTTAGACGGGCAGAAAGGCATTGTATCGTTCATCGGGGGTGGACGGGGAGCTTCCCAAAGGCTCACAGATCTTGGGCTAACACCCCGCACAGAGATAAAGGTCGTCAAATCAGCCCTATTTCGCGGCCCACTTATGGTTTCCGTGAGGGGTACCACGCTGGCGATTGGCCGTGGTATTGCGGCCACAGTTTTTGTGAGAGTGAAATAAAAAATGTCAACAGCCGAGAAGAGACCTATAACCATTGCTTTAGCCGGCAATGCAAACGTCGGAAAAAGCGTCATCTTCAATTATTTTACTGGGCTACACCAACACATCGGAAACTGGCCTGGCAAAACAGTTGAAAAGGCGGAGGGGACGCTCCACTTTAAGGGACACGCGGTAGATGTCATCGACCTGCCCGGCATTTATTCACTCTCCGCGTTCTCGATTGAGGAGCGGGTCTCCCGGGAGTACATCGCAATTCAAAAACCAGACATCGTCATAAACATCGTCGACGCTTCAGTACTCGAGAGAAACCTCTTTTTCACCATCCAGCTGCTTGAACTGGAGACGCCGATGATCATGGCGCTGAACCAGATGGATGTCGCTAAGGGGAAAGGCATAACCATCAACATTCCCCAGCTGCAAAAATCTCTTGGCATACCTATAATCCCGACTATTGCCACAGGGGGGACCGGCCTAGATAAGTTGCTGGGCAAGGCTGTGAAGATTGCGAAGGGAAAGAAGGCGAACCCAGCAAAGATGAGATACGGCAGGGAAATAGAAGAAAAAATTAGTAAGGTCACAAAGCTCGTGGAAAAGATCCCCATTAAATATCCACCGAGATGGGTCGCAATCAAACTCCTCGAAGGTGATGAAGAGATAAGGAAGATTGTCGGCAGGATTGATCAGAAAATAGTTTCCAGCGCTGAGAGGTACGCTAGGGACTTGGAAAGAATTCACGGCGAACTATGTTCAACCATAATAACATCCGAGCGCTATAACGTCGCGAATAAAATTGCTAGAGGCAGCCAGCGGATTACGCCGCCGCGGGGGCCATCTCTTACGGAAAGATTAGACGCGGTGACAACCCACCCGGTCATGGGCTACCCAATCCTGATCGGCATTATGTTTCTGGTCCTCTTTACGGTTTTTACTGTCGGCGGATACCTGAGCGGGTTTTTCGAGGACGTAATGGGGCCGATTCGAGGTGCATTTGGAGGTGAGATAGGGGAATTGATTGGAGAGGGGGTCTTCGGTGGATTAATAGCAGGGATAGCCATAGTGCTGCCGTTCATCCTGCCCTTCTACCTGATCTTGACCCTCCTAGAGGGCTCCGGGTACCTGCCTCGCGCCGCGTTCATGACTGATAATCTCATGCACCGCATGGGGATCCACGGCAAAGCGTTCATCCCGTTCATACTCGGCTACGGCTGCAATGTTCCCGCGTGTTTGGGGTGCAGGATAATGGAGACCGAGCGGGAACGAACAATCGCCGCGTTCGTCGTGACGCTGGTGCCGTGTGCCGCCGTGACGGTCGTGGTCCTAGGTTTAGTCGGAGCCTTTGTGGGGATTCATTGGGCGCTGGCATTATACTTGCTCAATTTGGTGATAATTTTCATCCTAGGGAGGGTCGCGTTCAAGGTCCTGCCGGGCGAATCTATGGGACTGATCATGGAGATGCCGCCCTACCGGAAGCCGCACGTGCGCTCAGTGCTAAAGGAGACTTGGATGAGGGTGAAGGATTTTGTCTACATCGCGTTTCCGCTGATCATCATCGGCAGCGTTGTGCTCACCGGACTAAAGGTTGGGGGCCTGTTGGAGCCTATCGGGAATACCTTAAGCCCCGTCACGGTTGGATGGCTGGGGCTGCCCGCAATCACCGGCGTCCTGCTCGTCTTTGGGGTCCTCAGAAAGGAGCTCACGTTAGTCATGCTCGCAACCCTCATGGCCACGACGAATTTTGCAACGGTATTAACTCCGATTCAAATGATTGTCTTTGCCATAGTCGTGATGTACTACATCCCCTGCATCGCAACCATCGCAGCTTTGGTGAGGGAGCTGGGTTGGAAGAAGGCAGCCTACATCACCGTGTTTGAGATAGCGTTTGCTTTACTCATCGGCGGAATCGCGTTCAGGCTGCTGACGGCGTAGGAAACAACTATGATGTGCAATGCCACTATGGGTGTTATTGATGTAAAAAATCGCATTAATTTGTGAGGTGTGATCTAGGTGACAGGAGTCAAAAGCGAAGCCATCACTGCAGAAAAAATGGCCGAGATAGATAAGAAGGCGGTAGAATTCGGGATTCCGCGCCTCTTGTTGATGGAAAACGCTGGAGGTGCAGTTGCGCGAACGATAATGGAGAAATTCAACCACGGATTAAAGATCATCGTTTTCGCGGGGACCGGGAACAATGGTGGAGATGGGTTCGTCGCTGCTAGGCACTTAGCGAACAAGGGAGCTAAAGTCAATGTTTTTTTAATCGGAAATCCTGAGGATATCCGCACCGAGGAGACGTGCCTGAACTGGGATGTGATACGGAAGATGAGACGAAACATCAAGATCCATGTGGTTAGAAGCCTCTCCGACCTCAAGAAAAGAGAGCGTTACCTAAAACGTGCGGACGTGTTCATCGACGCCATGCTTGGGACCGGTTTGAGAGGCTCGTTAAGAGAACCATTTTTCTCCATAGTGCGCTTGATAAACGAGTCAGGCATCCCCGTGGTTTCAGTAGACGCGCCAACAGGATTGAATCCTTCGACTGGCGAGGTGCACGGGCTTGCGGTCAAAGCAACCTACACCGTAACTTTCCATAAAATGAAGAGGGGTTTTCTTGAAGCGAAGGAATACACGGGCGAGATAATAGTAGCTGATATTGGAATCCCTAAGGAAGTCGAAGCCGCAGCTATTGGTGAACACCGGAGCTCACGGCGGCGTACCAGCGGGGTGTCAGGACAAGCCACGCGGCTCGTGAGTGCATGTTTGTTAGGGGTTAACTGTAGGTACGATGGCCAAAACGAACTTAACGAGAAAGTAACGCGGCTAGCTGCGCAGGAGGTTTTGATACCTGTCTGCCCCGAACAGCTTGGCGGGCTTGGAACGCCGAGAGAGTCCATGGGGATAATCGGAGGAGGGGGTTCTGAGGTCTTAGATGGAAAGGCGAGGGTTGTGGACAGGAGCGGCAAGGACGTAACAGAAAATTTGGTAAGAGGCGCAGAAGAAGTTTTGAAAATCGCGAAGTCGTTAGGTGTGAAGGACGCTATCCTAAAGGCGAAGAGTCCTTCCTGCGGGTGCGGGAAAATTCATAGTGGAGCATTTTCTGATATGCTGGTAAAAGGGAACGGAGTCACGGCTGAATTGTTAAAGAGGAACGGCATTCACGTAATTACGGAGGATAATCTCTGAGAATAGATAAGTGCAAATAACGGGTTGGAGAATTCGTGAGATAAATAATTTTGAGTTTCAAAGGTCTCGTGGAAAAGTACATGAAAAAGAAAGGCGCACACTTCGCGCTATAGCACAAAAATCGCGGCGGCGAGGACCGTTGACCACATCCCCTCCTTCACTAAGGCAGTCTGAGTCATGTTTGTTGTCCTCACTATCTTCCGAGAAATCTTCCATGTCTGTTTTCTCTCGTTCCAGCTCTTTTCTGGGTCGAAAGGTAAGCCCAAGGCGCCCGCGAGCATAGAAGCCGCCAAGTCTTCCGCGTAATCTCCGGCTTCTTCCGCCGTTTGCCCGTAAGCATCGTGCTCGCTGATGTACCCATAAGTGTCCTTGTTTGCTGGAAGCGCACACCCCACGCTTGCGGATATTAGCCTCCTCCGCTCGTTGCTGTCGCATTTTGCGAAAACTCCGAAAATAATTTGTCCATCGTGCAGGTGACTCAAACCTTTTTCCCGCGGTATCATTTTGCACCCTGGAGGGATTATGCTTGAGACAGATACTAAGTTAAATCTCGCAACCCCTGCATTTTGCAAGGCGTATTCGAATGACTTCAATTTTTCTCGGTCGTGCCCGACTCCGCGGGTGAGAAATAAATATTTTGGCAAGAAGTCCATTTCATCTTCCTCGGTTTCCTTCAGGCTGAATTCTAAATCTTTCTTTGCCTTTAACCTTTTGCCCGCCGCGGCGTCTTTGGGCTATTACCTTTAAATTTAGGGTAACCCTAAAATTCACGGCGCTTGTCATGGATGCCGAACTAAGCGTAACTGAAAATGAAGCAAAATATTTGAAGTTGATATACAGAAAGCAGTGCGAGGAGTCCATCAAGGTCAAGACTACAGCTGTGGCAAAATTCCTTAGAGTTCGGCCAGCCACGGTGACCGAAGTAATTCAAAATCTTTCCGAGAAAAACCTTCTTCGGCACAGGCGCTATCACGGCGTCGAGCTGACGAAAAAGGGCATTGCAGAAGCCCGAAAACTGCTGAGAACGCACAGGATATTAGAAATTCTCTTTACGGATATTCTTGACAACGCCCAAAGGGCCTGCAACGAAGCTTCTAAGCTGGATTGTCATGCTTCAAGGGACCTCATCAACGCTATTTGCCGGGCCTATGGACATCCAGAGATTTGTCCGTGCGAGAAAACAATCTTCAGCGACCCGAAATGCAAGAAAAAACAAATGGGGGGGTGACATATTGAGCTCACTGAAGCGAATTGCTTACGAACTCAAGAGGCACGCTCCCTTCACAGCTCTCGGAGCCTTTACAGGGATAATTCTCATGGGTATTGCAATCCTTATCGGACTTTCCTCAGAGAGCTCTCATACAATTTTCCACGTTCTGCATCCCGCCCACATCGTATTGAGCGCGTTAGTAACCACAGCCATATACAGACGATATGGGGGAGGCATTGGGGCAGCGGTGGGGATTGGTTTCGTTGGTTCGATCGCGATATGTTCCGTGAGTGACATAGTTTTTCCCTATCTCGGAGGGGTGCTGCTTGAGTTCCCCATAACCTTTCACGTATGTTTTATCGAAGACACATGGCTCATAATTCCCTCAGTACTCGCCGGCATCACAATTGGACTGTTGTGGCCTCACACAAGATTCCCACACGCGGGGCACGTGTTGTTGAGCACTTATGCATCGCTTTTTTACTTCGCGACTTTTGGAGCACCAGCGGACTGGGCCCCGTTATTGCCACTTGTTTTCCCGATACTCTTCGTGGCGGTGTGGATTCCCTGCTGTGTGAGTGATGTAGTGTTTCCCCTCTTGTTTGTGAGGAAAAAGAAGCATCGCTAGAGACTTTTTTCTACGCACTCGCTTATCTCGCTATTTTAAACATTTAATGATTTTTTGCCCCGTCAAAAGTTACAGATGAGGAGTTCATAAAGCGTCAGATATCAACGTCTCGAGAAAAAGGCGAAGTTTGTATTCCTAGACGCAGTCGAATGAGATCACGAAAGCGTTCCGTCTACAAATCGTTCGATAAATTGCAGATAATTGTTCAAGAACACTTTCTCCGAGAACCTCCGCCTACTTTCTTCCACGCTCTCCCCTTTGTAGCTATGAGCGCAGCCATGCGTGCAGCTTGGGCGTTCGACGGCATCACCACCACGTTCGCTTTTTCCAGCTTCCTGCGTTGCGCCTTCAGATCTTGTGGATCGCGCGTCGTTCCGACCACCGACGCCACTACACTGAGGTAGCCCCCCTCACGATTAACCGTCTGCTTCGCTTCCGCGACCGCTTTGGCTAGCTTGCCTGCCGGGTCGGGGTGAGCACCCTGCCCTAGCACGATATCTAATAAAAGCACGGCCACTTCCCAGTCTTGTGCCTCCTTTAGGATTCGTTGGTACCTCGGCTCAAAGTCAACCACTGGATGTTGCCCGCCGTGCGCAAGCGCCTCCATCTCGAAATCGACACATGCATGGCGCTTGCTCGAGCGGGGGTCGGGCAGCCGCAGCCGGGGTTTAAGCGGGACATTGGAGTAAACATCACCCACAAGTTTCTGCAAAATCATCATTGCCTCTGTGCACAACCCGTTTCCTGAAAAGAGTCCCCTGAGGTATTTCTGCCCGTAGCCAAATTTTGAATGCTCCTGCTCGACCAGCGCCTTGACCTCACAGGGCGGAGACGTGAAGCTGGCCACCTTTGGTTTCTCCTCACGCACCAACGCAATCGCCTTGGCCGCCGCGTCCTCGAACGTGGATGCAGGCGTTGCTCCGGCGTTGGAAATCAGCTTTGTATCTTCCCCAAGAAAACACACGACTGCGGACTTCTTGATGGTGCCAACTGCGTCCAAGACCTTGCGGGCCACGCTGGTTGCTGGAGCCCCACCCACCAGAACAATGACCTCGGTCGACTTGTCCGCCTCCAAGAACTTCAGCGCCAAGAGCGTCCCGATGCCGTTGACTTTTTGCGAGAGGTCGCGAGCGCCCACTTCAAGAGTATGTGAAACTCCAACTTCGTCGATCAAACATGAAACCTCCTGAATCCCCGTCCCGAGGGTGCCGACGATGCCCACTGGGCCTTGGCGTACCGCGTTGGCGAACCCGTAACTTGTGCCTTTGATGATTGCGGTGCTGCACCCTGGGCCGAGGAGCAAAAGCTCACTTTCAGCAGCCGCTTGCTTGAGTTCGACCTCTTCCGCCAGCGAGACACCGCCACCGAGGAGCACCACATTTTTGCCGGCTTTGAGGGTCTCCATCGCTTCGCGGGCGGCGGGTGGGCCTGAGCCAGATATCACGACGAACTCAGCCATTTAATCCCACAAGATATTATCCACATTGACCAAAGAGATTTTGGGCGTGACATTTTGTGTAGCTTCACGATGCTGGAGTTCGAATCTAAATCCAAGCGAAAAACTAGTTCGTGTACGCCCATTCGGATTGTGCAAATAACTTAAGTCATGGTGCAGATGTGGGTTGGGGTAAACATGCAATCAGCAAGCTATAAGCTAGGCAGGTTTTTATTGGGCAGGCTTAAACACAATTCATCGTTCGTAAAGTCGACCCTAAATTTTGTGAAAGAGAAACGAGTCACGATGGCGGTCTTCACCGTAATCGGTGCGGTCAAAAAGGCAAAGCTGGCGTGTTACGACCACGTGAAGCACGAGTACCAACAAATTAAACTCGACAAGCCCTTGGAGATTGCGAGTTGTTTCGGCAACCTCTCGCTCAAGGATGGCAAACCATTTGTGCACGTCCATGCTGTGCTCTCCGACGCAGCGGGCAAGACCTATGCCGGGCACCTGATCAATGCAACGGTTTTCGCGGCCGAACTTCACCTTCAAGAGCTGCGGGGTAATAAACTCGAACGGGAATATGATCAAACAACTGGCCTGGCGTTGTGGGAATTTGGGGAGCGGCAGGGTAAATCTGCTAAAACGGTAAGATCATCGCGGAAGGTAGGTCAATCCAGAAGTTGGCTTGATCGTGCGTAATTGTATGAGCAAAATACTATCGATCATGGCACGGATGATTGCCAAATGATTACGCTGATGGCTTGGCTTCTGGCGATTTCGCATAAATCGTCGGGTCTTTAACGCCAGCCTCCTCGAACGCGCGCTTTCTGTTTCGACATGACTCACAGCGCCCACAGTGAAGCTCGCGATTCAAGTAGCAGCTCCACGTAAGCTCAAGAGGAACCCCAAGCTCAACGGCCAGCTTTATCACTTCGGCTTTTGTCTTGTCTGCCAGCGGGTTTCTTACAGCGAGCTTGGATTCGGTGCCAAGCGATATCGCCCGCGCAATGGCGGAGACAAACTCTTGCCTGCAGTCTGGATAAAATTGCGCGTCGTCCCCTTGCGCGCCATAAAAAATTACTTCTGCCCCGACCGTCGCTGCATACCCGGCGGCAATGGCGAGCAGGATGCCATTTCTAAATGGTACGATTATGCTTTGCTCGAACTTTTCGGGCATGGGTATGTGTTCATCTAGAAGCGCAGTGGCACCAGGGCCGTAAAGCTCCTTCAGAAATGAGATGTCGACAACGCGGTGCTCTTTGGCATCCAGCGCCTCAACGATTTTTTTGGCGCTTTCGATTTCTTTGGTTGCAATTTGCCCGTAGTTGAAGGAGAGACAATTAAGTTCGTAGCCCTCGCGCTTCGCTATCGCCGCCGCTGTGGCGCTATCGATTCCTCCGGAAAGCAAACAAACGGCTTTCATTTTCTCTTTTTTTACTTACGTGCTGCAGATAAAAATTTAATATCCTCAATGCGGAGACCTCAAGAGGACTCAAGTTCGATCAGATTGGCATGTTTCAAGCGCTTCGGAGAGGTGACCCCACAGTAAAAGTTAAACCCAAATTTCACCAATCTAAAGCAGAGAATCTCTTTAAGTGGTATAGATGAAGCCGAATAAAGAAGAGAAAAAGCCCGCAGTCCTGTATAAGGATGCTGTGCTTGTTTTAGGGGAAATTCATGATTACAGCCAAAGCGGTTATATTTGATTTCGACTGCACACTGGTCGACACACTCAAACGATATCATGATGTCTTCAATCAACTGCTCACAGAGCGTGGGGACGAACCACTTGAGCGGGATGAGTTCTTCAGATATTATGTTGCGGACACGCTTGATGACGTGATTACTGCACCATTCAATAAAGAACGAGAACGAAAGCTGCATGAGTTCTGGCTCGAGTTCCTCCGAAGGTATCGAGCGAGCGACCCGGGCAGCAAGCTGATTCCGGGCGTGACGGAAGTTTTTCAAAAGCTTCACGATGCGGGGGTTCCCATTGCAGTTATCACAAGTTGCGTCACCCCATCGGCCCAAATAAAAGAGGAGCTGGCTGGTTTTGGGCTTGACAAATTTGTGAAGGCAATCGTCACTGGAGATGATGCTATTAAAGATTTAGATGAGCAGCACCACTTCTCCAAGGTCGAGATCTTAAGGCTCGTGGCCGAAAGGCTTGGAATCGACCCTAGGGACTGCGTGGTTGTGGGGGACTACTGGAACGACGTGAGGGATGGCAAGGTCTTGGGCGCACGAACCGTCGCCGTGCTGACTGGCCTGATGCGGCGGGAACTCCTAGAAAAGTACGGCCCAGACGCTATCATCGAGAGCGTTCGTGACCTGCTAAAGGTTGTTAAATTTGAAACTCAAAAGTTATGAGGGCGGTTGAATGGTTCGCATCGATGGAACGAGCTTCGGGAGCATCACCGTGGACGGCAAGCACTACCCTCATGATGTTTGGATTTTAGCTGATGGTTCGATCAGACGACGGGATCGAGACCATGAATTCACGCTGAACGAACTCTACTTCCTGCTCGAGGGGAAGCCGGAGCTGGTCATAGTTGGAACTGGTCAGTCAGGTTGCGTCCAAATTGACAAAGAAGCCGCTGAGTTAGCGGTGAAACAGGGGGTTAAGATAATCGATGATATCACTCCTGATGCTCTCAAGCGATACAACGAGGCGGTAAATGCAGGGCGCAGGGTAGCCGGCGCATTTCACGTCACATGCTAGGTGTCCAAATGGTGCGAGCTTTCATCGGAATCGATATCGACGAGGCGGTCAGACAGAAACTGGCGGCCGCCCAAGATCAACTTCAGGCAACCGGGGGACAGCTCAAGCTCGTCGAACCACCCAACATCCACGTGACGATGAAGTTCTTGGGGGAGGTTTCCGAAGACAAGATTGGTGCAATCGCTGAGGCATTGAAAAGGGCCGCTGCCGGAACAGGGCAATTCGACATCAGGGTTAAGGGCATAGGTGTTTTCCCTAACCTGCGCTATATCCGAGTCGTGTGGGCAGGTGTGGCCGAGGGGAGTGATGAGGTCATCAGCCTCCATCAAGGGATCGACCGCGAACTGGGTCCGCTGGGGTTCCGCCCGGAGCGAGATTTCGTTCCCCACCTAACAATTGCCCGGGTCAAAACAGCCAAACAAAAGGAGCGGCTAGCGGCATTTATCAAAGAAATGACCGACGCAGAGTTTGGAGTGACACGTGCCCAAGCGGTTGAACTGAAGCAAAGCACGCTAACTTCGAAGGGGCCAATTTACAGCACCCTAGCGCGAATTGAACTTGGTCGATAAACCTATAACAGTGGTTTTTTATGCATGTGGGGAGAAGAAAATAAACTGGTGAGGATGAGCCGAAAGATTATTTGGCTGCTTGGTTCTCTATTGGCGATAGCAGCGCTTTCTTTGATCTTTCCCGTAGCCGAAGCCCAAGAAGAAGCAGAAATGCACATTGGAGTTAAAGTTGGCGACTGGGCGAACTATCATGCAACTGGTTCCATACCAGAGCCGGAATTTTACATACTTAGAGTGACAGATGTTTCCGGAAATAACGTTACCTTTCAAGTTGATATGTATTACGAGAGCGGAGAGGAGGAATCCTTAACTTGTACCGGCGACCCGATAGCAGGCACAGGTTTATTGTATGATATCCTAGCACCAGGAGGTCTAAGCCCGGGCGATCAATTTACCATATGGTTGGAAAATGAGATAGATTATGTGGGTCCGGTGACAATAATTGAAACAATCTCGCGCACTTATGCTGGCGAAAGCAGAAAGGTTAACCACGTAACAATTTACGACTGCGACCTTTACTATGATAAAGAAACAGGGATCTTTTGCGAGGGAACATACAAGGGAGTATATTCAGTAGTGATGACGGAGACTAACATGTGGGGGCCGGCCTCAGCAGTTATCCCCGAGCCTCAATCCGTCACCGAGACGAACCCAATTACCATAGACGCGACTGAAACCGCCAACGCAATGGTAGTTATAGGCAACATATCCGACTCCTGTATAATAAAGATTGAAAACACAACAGAAGCGCCTCCGCCACCTAGCGGACTGCAGACTGTAGGAAACTCCATCCTCATCGATACGAGTAAAATGGTCACAACAACTGCTGAACTTAGAATATCCTACGACACTGCGGAATTATCTGCGAAGGGGATAGTCGAAAGCTCGCTCACCCTCCACTACTGGGATGGGAGTGCATGGGTGCCGGTGGAAAGCCATGTGAATGCCGAGGAACAATACGTGTGGGCGGAGATCGACCACTTTAGCTACTGGGCGCTTATGAGCGAAACCGCTCCCCCCGAGGAAGGCGTTCCGATCGTTTGGATTATCGTGCCTGTCGTCGGCGTGGTCGTAGCAGTGGTGGTCGTGATCTACCTTCGCTCTCGCTGAGAGGTAAAAAGGAGTTGAAAAATTGGATAAAAAAAATAACCACAAAGGAAACCGTGAAAAGTGATGGAGCGTGAATTGGTGGAGAGAAAAGTTTACTCCTGCAAGTCTTCAAAAAAAGTAATTGTAGCGGAATTTGTGATACCTTTAGCACTCTTTTGCCTCTGCATGTGGGCAATGGCCAATGCCGGGGGGATAGTGGAATGGATATATGGAACAGCGTTAAAAGAATCAGTGAGCGTTTTTAGAGGTTCGCTTCTTTTCATTGGTGCTGTGCTCCTAATTTTAATACTTTTCCTTATCCTTCTCGAAAGTTTGCATATCGCGGAAATCGTCTTCAGCAAAGATGGGGTACTCTTCAATCGTAGGTTCCGATCATTCACCATTCGAAAGGTAACCGACTTGAAAATATTTAAAATCAGAGGAAGGGAGACTAAGATAACTATAACGGGTTTAGCCCCAGATGGTGGGGAGGTCCGCAAGACCATCGCAAGGACGGGCGGTGTGGGCAAGAGGTGGGAGGAGTTCAAGGGCGACTTGCAAAAAATCAAATCGAAGTGAGAATGTGAATGTTTCGATAGCAGTTGTGGTGATCGCAATCGTGGCCGTTGTTGCAGCTGGAGCTTACTACATTACCACAAGTGAAAATGATGAAGAGGAGGTACCGGAGTACATCACGATTTCAGGCATGATAATCTACGATGATTACAGCCAAGGAGAAATTTTTATTGGGGCATTTGATAACAGCGATTTGCTAAAGCCCCCAGGGGAAACCATCGACGCTGTTTCATTGTGGGCTCCTGGTACGTATTCGCTCACTATTCCAGCAAACTACGGAGAGATTTGGATTGCTGCTATCAACGATGCGAATAACGATGGAGTGTTAGATATCGGTGGGGAACCAGCTGGGAGATATGCAAGAAATCCCTTGACCGTGGGCACGCGGGATATAGAAGATGTGGATATCACGCTGCAGCCAGGAGGTTTATTTTAGAAGTGTGGGAAAAAGTTGATTAAGATGGCGGAAGAGATAATTGGTAAAATAGCAGGCGCTACTTTGACATTAACTGGTAAAAGTTACAATCTTTATTTTACAGATAGGTGCATGATCGGTGAATTGCTGGGAGGCACTGACTGCATTTTTTGTAGGTGGACTTGTCGGAGAAGCAATTGCTAAAAAACGTCACAAAAAGAAGGGAGAGATGATGGCAAAAGAAGAAAGGACACCAGAACAAATACTTTCAAGTCATAAAAAGAATTTTTCCATAGATTACGGGGACATGGTTAGTGCTACTGTAAAGAAAAAGGAGTGTATAATAAAACTTCCACGGAGAGGGATGATACCCGGTGCTAGCCGCTTTGCCGTCAGGAAAGAAATGACTTTTAAATTTGATAAAAGAGATAAGGCCAATGTTATATCTATCTTAATGAAAGTCATGCCAGATAAAGTAGCGGTAAAGTAAAAAAATTCCTAAAATCATTATAAGAATTCTTCTTCTGATTGCTTTTACCATTTTAGCCCAAGTGGATAATAAACGAGAATCTATTTAATGTTAATTTTGTGAGAGTTTGAATCGAATTAGTGTAGTACTTTAGATATCAAATCCTTCGCCAATTTTTTCTTTTCAGGCATGCCAATCAACTCTTCCTCAGATTCCATAAAGTATTCATAATTAATTTCTTCGTGCTACCGATACCAAGGCAGGCAGCGCTTTAAATATTCGGAGATAAACGCGCGAACTTTTTCATCCTCACAAAGCTGCACGATATCTTTCCCTTTGTAAATTTGATATCCCTTTGCGATTGCTTCACCCACATGCCTGCCGAGGGTTGCACGTTCCTTTAACGCTTGGTTAAGTACCTCCTCCGCGTTTGACCGTTCGCGCTTGAGTTCGAAGACTAGCCTTCCCGCCGCGTTCGTGAATGGGCCGGCGAACTTTTGCTTTGATTTAAAGTGGGTTTGGATGAAATCCTTGACCTCGATCGAAACCGGAGGCCCAATGTGGGTGCGAACCCTAGGGAGCTTCGCCGCCGCCAGCTCGAGCAGGATGAGAGCCCGAGAATTCGACCACACATCGCTCCGCATCACCTCAAACCCAGCCAGCGTCAGCCGCGTTACAAGAGTCCGCTTAGCCTTTCGGAGCTGCGGATAGAGCACATCAGGAACTACGTCGGGCGGGGAGAAAGCGACGCAGAACACGGCCGTCCCTCTACGCTCCAATGTCGCCTGAATCTGCCGCGCGCTCAGCCTTCGCACGGGCTTGAGGAAGAAAAATCGTCTGCTCGACCCGCGTGCAAAATCCTGGCAAGCGCGAACGAAGGTGGCGAAGTTCTGCATCGAGATTGCGGCGCCCACGTTCCGGCTCGCGTCGACGGGATCTATGACGATGAGTGGCTGCTTCTCAAACATCCCCCTAGCTTCGGAGGGATCTGGGTAACTGCGTTCGGGGTCGATGACCGTGCTTGGCTTCCAACCGCTCGCACCTTCCACCAACTTTTCAAATGATCCGCAGTGCAGCACGAGGAGCTCGCAGAGATATCCTGAGAAACCCTGCACTTTCAGCTCCGAGCCATAGCAACCAACGCCGAGCATGAATTGTTTCGTCAGCAGCACCTCATCAGCAAGTTCGGACGTCAGGTGTTCAGTGATGTAGCGCTGGTGGTGAGGTGAGCGATCGACCGCACTTTTGATTTCACTTGGTTTGGCGACATCGTAGCATGGCACTAGGTCGACATCGAACCCTTTGAACTTCATTGTCACGTAGGGGTGCTCGGCGAACTGCTCCTTTCCCTTGGCGCCGGCCACCTCCCGCGCCACCGCTAGCCCTTGGCGCTCGAGTTCCTCCCGCGGGAGCTCTTCAGGAAAGAGGATGAAAACATCGATATCACGCTCGGAGCGAAGCCAAGTGTCGCGCGCGGCTGAGCCCACGAGCATCGCCTTTGCATCGATGTCGAGTTTCGCGCAGGCTGCATTTGTCCGCTTAATGAGCTCGGCCGCCACCCGATTGAGGCGCTTCCGGTCAGCTGGGGTTGGTTTAACTTCTTTTAGAACCGATTTCAAAATTTCGTCCATCTGCTCCCGAACACCAATTTATATCTGGCGTTAAATGTCTAGCGCTTTCTCATTTTGGATTGGAGAATCAGATATCCCACGCTCGTTTGTCTATCCCTCTGCCCTTCAACTTTCACTCGCGCTAACGACAGACAAATCTAGGAAATGAAAACTAAAGCTCCATCCCCTTTTCGATGATGATTTTCTTTTTGCCTTTTTCCTCGACCACAGAAATCTTCACGATTGTCTTGTCGTTCCACTTCAGCGCCTTGGCTTCGGGTGTCACAAACACGACGTAATTGTCGTGCCAGTGTACCAGCTTCTTGGCCTTCTTGCTTAGCACTTTCTTGATTAATGAACTCCCCAATAATGATGGGAAAAGCACGTTAAGAATATTAAGCGTGTTAAACGTGTCATTTATATAAAAGTTCGCAAACTATAAATGGTGTGTTATTGGTTCCTTCAAGAAGATAAGGGGGCTGAATAGGCGCATATATCCCTTGCGCAATCTGCTGGTGTGGTTTCCCGAAGGCGCAAGCTTTTGGGTGGGGTTATCCATCCGACCGCACCAGCAGGCGCAGAGGGGAGAGTGGCGAAAGGCCGGCGGCGGCATAATGAACCGCGCTGGTAAGCGAATATGTGGCAGGGGCGGGTTCAAATACCCTCATACTCCCCGAGCGCGGCGGGGCCTGGTCCCGGGTATTTTTGCGCGCGACCGCCGGGGCCCGCCACAACTTGGAAGAGAGCGGGGTATGGGAGTCACAAGAGACAGCCGCTTGGGCTCGCCGAATTTGCCCGAGGGTTTTGCCGAATTGAGCCGGAAACGGGTTGGAGGTTCAGGTATGCGCTTCCAAGAATCTCCGACTTTAGTCATGTGGAGTGTTAAAGTTTCCAGTAGCTCGAGAGCACTCTCTTGAGTTCATCAATAACGCTGGTGCGGCGAGGTTCGACGGACGTTGAGGGTTTCTCGCCGGTCAGGGTTTTCGCGACATTTACCACTCCCTCCGCCAAAGCATCGGGCACGTAGCCACCTTCGAGCACAAACACTACTCTCCCTTTACACAGCCTCTCAGCTTGCTCGACGACAAAGCGTGTAAGCCACCCATAAGCGAGCGTTGATAACCGCAGCTGCGTAAGCGGATCATCAACATACGCATCGAACCCGGCGGAAACCGCAAAAAGTTCCGGCTTGAACTGCTCGGTGAGCGGCACGAAAATTTCCTTCATCGCACCCATGTATTCAGCATCACCGCTCTCGGGTGGTAACGGCACGTTGACCGTGTAGCCATTCCCTTCGCCCGAGCCCACTTCGTCGATGAAGCCAGTTCCCGGGTAGAGTGTCAGCGGGTCTTGGTGCAGCGACATGTAGAGCACGCTCGGGTCATCGTAGAAGATATTCTGCGTCCCGTTGCCGTGGTGGGCATCAAAGTCTAGGATGAATACTCGTCTTAGCTTGAATTCTCGCTTGAGGCGCTCAATCATCACCGCGAGGTTGTTGAAATAACAGAACCCGCCACCCCGTGCTTGCGTGGCGTGGTGTCCTGGGGGCCTGACCAGCGCGAATGCGTTCAGAGCATCTCCAGATAGTACTACGCGTCCGGCATCAATCGTCCCGCCTGCGGCTAGCAGCGCCAACTCATAGGTGTTTTTGCGCACGGGAGTATCTCCATCGAGCGGCTTCTCGAACTTGCTCAAGCGTTCGACGAGTTCGACGTGGCTCGGATCGTGGACGAGCTCAATGTCCTCACGTTTTGTAGGTTTCGGCTCAATCACCTTTACTTTCGGTGCTCCCCAGAGTTTCGCCCGCTTCAGCGCGTCCACGATTGCTTTCAGACGCTCGGGCCGCTCGGGGTGCCCCTCTCCTGGATTATGTTCTAGATATTTTTCGGAGTAAACGAGGGCTGTCGTCATCTCATCACTTCTCCACAAGCTTTGCATGTTTGATTAGCAAATATCCGTTGGTTCCCCGCCAGATTCGCTCGGCCTCCACCACCTCGATCCGTTTTTTGAAAAAAGGCGCATCGAGCACGAGTGATTCATATTCGCCTCCTTCGGCCGAAATGTTTATCTTGAACTTGGCATGGAGCCTTTTCAGATCTTCCAGACATCCCTCATCGATTTTTCTGCCCAGCCAGCTCTCGTCAAACCCTTGGGCGGCCACGCTTGTAATGAGGATGTCAAATCTAGCATTCAACATCTCGCTGAGTAGCTCGATTGGCTCGCGGCCCCAGAGCGGTGCTATCGATTTAAGATTGAATTCCTCGCAGATGCGGTCGATGCGGCTCTTTTGATAGTTCGAGGCTATCACGCCGCTTACCACACCTTCAATGTCGAGCTCGTTAACCACCCGCTTCAGATCCTCCAGTTCCTGTTCGCGCTCGCCACTCGTCTCGGTTTTGATGAGAGGCAAACCTGCACATTCGGCAAACAGATCAATGAGTTCGATGTTGGGATAGTGAAACATCCAGGAGTCCTCCCGCTTGGGAATCATCGCAACCACGTGCGCAATTTCGTGCCCCCGCTGCTGCGCAAGCCAGAGCGCAAGGCTTGAGTCTTTTCCACCCGAACAAAGGGCCGCTACCCGCATTGGCATCAAGGGAAGCTATGTCTTTAAATAAGTTAAACCCCAACGATTTTCGGAGAGAGGATGAACTTTACGATGAAATCGGCTAGAGCTTATGTAGCAATAGTCGTCCTAGTGATTGGAATCTACCTTTTGATCGAGGGAGCTTACATGGTTCAGGACATGCTAATTAATGTATCATTCATCGTGCTGGGGGCCGTACTCACACTCGGTTATTTCTGGCTGATCGGCGACACTATCGAGCGCTGGCTTCGGGCACCTCGGGGAATAACTTTCATGCCGCTCCTGCTCGTGCTGGGGATAGTCATATTGAGTTTTGGATTGACTCGGTCGGGCCTAGTGACGACTGAGCTGAAACTCTCGCTAGTGATTCCAGGGCTCGTGCTCGCCCTCGTCGCCGTGTTCGTGCTGTTGAAGGCGAAGAAGCAAGGCCTATAGTCCAAATGCCGCTAGCACCCCATCTTTTGCCCCGGCGAAGTAAAGGATGCAAGGAACCATGATCACTCCCATGCAGTGCGTTCGTTTAACCTTTGCCGCCGCCGGGAGCACTCCAACCGCGGTTGCTGTTGCTAAAATGAGCAGACCCATCATGCCCGCGTACCAGAGCGTCATCGCGACCATACCACCAATCACCACCAAACATATCTCTCGATAGGGCAGTCCCCCGATGTGGCGGGCCGCGAGCTTGCCGAGTTTCAGATGGAGTACCGCTGCGATTCCGCCTGCAATGAGCGCCACCACGATCAGGAACAACAGCTCATTGAATCCGACCTTATCCACCAACTGGTCGACCGCTACCGCCGCTCCGCTCCGAGGGCGGGCGATCGCGTAAAGCGCCACGAAGGAAAAGAGGGCCTTCGCCGTGTTCACCCCGCTCACCCCCACGAGGAAATCATGCGTGCCGCTCGAGCGGGTCACTAGCTGGGCTAGCACTGTCCCCTGAGAGGGTCCTATGCCGGGGATGATGCCCGTCAGGACGCCAGCTCCAGTTCCCGCGCACAGAGCTTTCGCATTTGCGCGGAGATTGAGCGGCTCGGGGTTATCAACGTTCTGTTTGGGAAGGCTGCTCTTGTGGACTGCGCTAAGCAGAAGCACGCTCACCCCAAAGAGCCCGCTGAGCAAGGGCATGAGCGCCACATCACCCTTCACCAAGTTTGTGTCCAACGTGAACAGACCCAGCAAACCCGAGAGCAAGAAAATTGTTGTCGCCCACAGGATGCCCGAACGCGAGCGCTCGAGTGCGATCATTACCACAATCACCGCGAGCAGCAGCCAGTGCATCTGGGGCTGGATGAATCTGTAAGCCGGGGCGAATACGAACGAGAGGGGTATGGCGAGCGCGGCGCTCAGCACGAGTGCGCCCAAGCAGCCGAAGGCGGTCAGGCGGATGACCTCGTACCCTCGCCCCTCGAGTAGCATGCGATGGGCGGGCAGCACGGAGAGCTCGGTTCCGGCTTCGGGCGCCCCTAGGAAAGTCGCTGGGATGTAGCTGATGAATGTGTGGGTCGTCATCATCGCCACGATCACTGCCACTAGGTTCATCGGTGGCAGGCCTGAGACCGCCGCTGCTCCGACTAACAGGGGTGCAAGGTTGTTCACGTGCACGCCCGGGATCAAGCCCGTGAAGGTGCCCAGCCCCACGCCCAGCAGCGTGCAGGCGAGCACTTCTAACATCTACGCTGCCTCTATGACCTGCAAGTGCGATGCACCCTTGAGTTTCAGCTCGAGCTCGCCGTTGTAGAGTTGAAGCCACCCATCGACGCGCACCACGTTGCCGACATGGAGCTCGGGCATACCATCCTCAATAACCCACGTAGGGATGAACACCAGCAGCTGGCCACCGTCCTCGCGCAGCGTCAGGAGTAGGCTTCCGCTCCCCACTATCTCGCGCTCTACGATGGTGCCTTGGACCTTCACCGGTACGCCCGCGTTCTCCCGGCTCAGGCCCGAGAGCTTGACCGGCGCGGTGTGTACCACCCGCAAGTCAGCCGCCCGCCCGGGGATTACTTCGTGCTCGCCCCCGTAGAGCTTCACTTCGCCCGTAACCTGGACCACATCCAGAAACTCTATAGGCTCGCCCAGCTCACTCCGCACCCGGGCGAACACCGGGACGCTCACCACACCTCCTGAGCCGTCCTTGAGCTTCAAGAAGAGGTGCCCGTCTGGATGCTCATAGAAGTCCACAACCTGCCCCGAAATCTCCACCTGTAGCCCGACGAACTCATCGTTCAGGCTCGCGATGGGTGTCATCGTTGGGCGGACCTGCATCGCCGCAGCGTAGATCGCCGCCAGCCCCGTCAACGAGCAAAGCAGGCTCAGCTTCGTCATAGATTTCTCATCCATTGCATCCCGCCGAGGCTTTGGATGAAGGTTCTTTATAAAGGGGAAAAGCCGGAGGCAATTTTTGAATACTTTTTATATGAAACCCAATCATTTGAGTTGGGGGTTGACTTGCGAAGGTTCTTGGTACTGGTGTTGGTCTTGTTCGCGTTACTTGTCCGGCTCCTAGCGAGTGCAGATGAGTCAACAAATTCTGTGGTTTATCGCATTCAGAAAACATATCTGATGGCCCGGACGACTTGAATCTCAGAAAAAATTTCGTTTTCCCGCTATTTTTATTTTTCAGCTATTTTTCAGCAGTTTTTTTATGTATTCTTATTAAAATCTTTATCATTTTTATTGAATTTTTAGGTAAGTATTTAAAGCGGTGTATAGACTTTACATGATGCGGGGTTGATTAGTTGGATAGGAAAATTATAATATGTCCACTTGTGGTCTTGCTTTTAGCGCTTTTAGTACTCTCTCCCGTCCTAATAGTCCAAGCCCAGCCCTCGACAGGTCCCAACCTTCTATCACCTGGAGATAATACCTACACAAACGATAATACGCCATACTTCGAGTGGGAGAATATCGGAACAGAAAATATAACCCATTATCGCCTGGTCATCGACAACGATATAAACTTTGCAGACGGGGATAACTCCTACGATAATCAAATCCTCACTGATAATTGGGACAACTTTAAAACACACACTGAAAATGCGTTACCGGAGGGCACGTGGTATTGGAAGGTTCAGGCCGAGAACGAGAACGGCTGGGGTCCATTCTCAGAAACGCGAACTCTTACAATTGACGTGACTTCTCCGACAGTCGTCTCGATAAGCGTGAGCGAGAGTGACAACATAATCACGGATAGTGAGATAGGCGAAACATTCACGGTCACGGTTCAGTTTGATGAGAACATGGACAATACCGTCACCCCAGACGTAGAATTCATTCCAAATGTCGTAGGCGAAACCCTCACCTTCGACAACAGGTGGTGGAGTTCTGACAATCGATACTATTATGAGAACTACACGATTAGTGATGCAAATGTGGAGAATTTCGATGTGGACATAAAAGTTGAAAATGCGAAAGACCTTGCTGGGAATCTTCAGGTTTCATTCACAGGCAACGACAAGTTCGACATAGACACCAAGAACCCGACAGTCGTCTCGATAATCGTGAGCGACAACGTGATCGCGGATAATGATGCGGGCGAAACATTCACGGTCACGATTCAGTTTGATGAGAACATGGACAATACCGTTACCCCGGACGTAGAATTCATTCCAAATGTCGTGGGGGAAACCCTCACCTTCAACGTCGGGT
>SOKQ01000026.1 GCA_004375695.1 Hadesarchaea archaeon
ACGCGGTCGATGCCCTTACCAAGCGAATGGGAAACCCACCAGAGGGCAGCCGTGAACCCAGACAGTGTATCATCCGCGGAGGGGGAGAGCCCAAGACCGAGCCCAATAAGTTTTTGAGCCGCCCCTTTTACCCCCTCAACATTTTCAGATTTGGCTGCGTTTACCAGATCGATCAGCCGCGGCAGCACTGCCCTAGCCACCATGTTAAGATCGGATGTTTGAGGCATCTTACCAGCGGCAATCTCGTCGACGTGCTTCAGAAGTTGTCCGAGCCCCTCACGCCTGCCTTTGTTCGCAGCAAGCTGTTTCGCCAGCTCTATGTTGCGCTTGATGAGCTCAGGGCCGAGGCACCGTTCAGCACGGGTTTTCGGCCGCCAGAGCTGCGCGTCCTCCAATGAGATTTCGAGCACCTCTCCGACGAGCACACGATTACCCACCTTCTGAGCTTGCATTCCCTTGCGGACGCCGAGCGATGGCATGCTTTCGCTGGGACGAACGTCGGTAATCACGTTAATCGGACTTCGTGAGATGCTGCTCTGAGCGACGCCAACTAGCTCGCCACCGATGATGATGTTGAAAGTGCGGTCAAAAACGCTGTGGACCTCGCCAGCAGCACTCCGCTTTAGCGTGTCAAATGCGGAGGGGCCGATGAAAACGGCTCTCGCAAATCGCTCCAAGGGGTTCCCAATATACCGTACTTTATCGAAAATTAAACCCGCTCACCAACGAGCTTGCCGGGCTTTATCCGCTGCCATTGCTCGTTCGTCATTAGCTCTAGCTTGGTGCCGAAGTGGCTTCGCTGCTCCGGAAACGGTTGTGAGCTAAATCCGTACGCGGCGAAGAGCTTTCGCGCCCCGATCGCGCTCTCGGCGCTTGCTTGGAGCTTTTCGATCCCAAGCACGTCGAAATAGTGCTCCAGCTTGCACGGCCAGAGGTAAGCGCCTATCTGCATCCCACGCTTCATCGTTATGGTGTGGAGGCTGCATCCTGTTTTAGGGTCCCTGAGTATGCCGTTTGAGCACCCGACAATCTCGTCGCCCACTTTGCCGATCAGGTTGAAGTGAGCTTCGGGTGGACATCCCCAGATGGGTCGGTTCTCCCGCCACAGGTACAATTCCGTGATGATCTCTGCGGTCACGAGGTCGAAGAAATCCTTATGGTATTTTATGTGGGGCATTATGGCTTCGGCAACTTCTTCGGTTTCATCCTTGGTCTGCGAATAAACGATCATCTCCTCGCCGTTCGGGAGGGTGATCTTTCTCTTCGGGTAGGGCTTCATTATTTTGCTCCAGTCAACTTCCATTTCATCCCCTTCTTCAATAACACACCATACTTTTAATCCCTTACTTCAAGGGCTCGAACTTGAACCCGAAGATTTCCCTGTCTTTCATCTTGCGCAGCTTCCCCCAAACCGGGCGGAGCTTCATGCCGATTTTCGGGTCGTCGGTGGTGAGCTGCCCCATAGCCCTGACGCCCCCGGGGAACTTGACTATCCCGAGCACCAGCGGTGGCATTTCGATTCCTTCGGGGAGGGCGTAGAGTTTGGTGTAGGTGAGCAGCGTTGCATCCTCCCCCAGCTCGACCTCCTCGAACTCCGTGCCCTTGCAGTCTAGGCAGCGGTCGTGCTTGGGATACATCACCCGCCCGCAGGACTTGCACTTGAATCCGGTGAATTTTTGTTCCATCTCACCACCCCCGTTCCAGGATATGAATGACCGTGTTGTTCCCGAAGCCTCCGAAGTTACATGCGAAACCCCGCTTGGGATCCTTGACCTGACGCTCGCCAGCTTCACCGCGCAGCTGCCAGACAAGCTCGACTATCTGTGCAACTCCAGTTGCCCCCACAGGATGTCCCTTCGCCTTCAGCCCTCCTGAGGGGTTAATCGGCAGCTCCCCATCGAGCGCGGTCACTCCCTTTTCAACCGCCAAATGCCCCTTGCCCTTCTCAAAGAATCCAGCATCCTCACTTTGCACGATTTCCAAAATCTCGAACGCGTCGTGCGTTTCCACGACACCTATATCATTGGGCTCGAGCTTGGCCATTTTGAACGCCTGCTGCGAGGCCAGCTGGACTGATTTGAGCACCGCTGGGTCTTCCCGCTCCTGGAGGGTCTGGACATCACTTGCGTGCCCAAAGCCGGCGATTCGAACGGGTTTATCCGTGAACTCCTTCGCTTTCTCCAAGGGGCATAGAACCACTGCGGCAGCACCGTCGCTGATTGGACAAGCGTAGTAAAGTCGCAACGGGTCGGCGATCATGATCGAGTTCATGGCACCTTCGATGGTGCACTCCCTGTGTAGGTGGGCGTAAGGGTTTTTCAGCGCGTTCGCATGATTTTTCACCGCGACCATCGCTAGGTGGCGTTCGGTGACGCCGTAGCGTTCCATGTAAAGGCGGGTGAGCATAGCTGCCATCGCGGGCAAGGTCACACCATGCACGTACTCTGCGGTGGGGTGAGTCATTGTTGATACGAGGTCGCCGATAACGTCCGTGTCGACGGCCGTCATCTTCTCCCCGCCCGCGACGAGCACGAGGTCGCTCGCCCCCGAGGCCACAGCCAAAAATCCATTCTTGACCGCGGACGCCCCCGAGGCCGGGCCATTTTCAACCCGCTCCGCACCCGCTGGAATCAAGTTAATTCGATCCACGAGGGCACTTGCGATAGCAGTCTGATGGACGAGTTCTCCGGCCATCATGTTCCCCACGTAGACCGAATCGAAGTCGCGCTCGCCGGCTCCCGCGTCGTCGATCGCTCGAAGCGAGGCCTCCGCGAGCAGGTCCATGAGGTCTTTTCCCTCGAGCCGCCCGAACTTCGTCATCCCGCAACCTATGATTGCGACATCCCGCACAGGTCCACCTCAGATTCCTAATATAGCTTGAAATTCAACCCATACCATGGTACCAGTATTTCTTCGTCCGCCTTCGTTTTGCCGCATCCATTCGTGCCAAAATTTTAACGGCTTCGGTGGCAATTTCAGCGCTTTCC
>SOKQ01000027.1 GCA_004375695.1 Hadesarchaea archaeon
TCAACTGGCCGGATGGCAAACCCTACCCCGACTCGATTAGGGTGACGATCGACGAAACGAGGAGCTTATGGGTTAACTTCGGTGTTTCGAGGGAGCACGGCTTCTATACCTCGTTGAGAATCGGCGAGAATAGAAAACAGTGATTGATAGGGTAAATTTGGGCTGGACCTGAGGACAATTCCTATGAAGGTCCGAATTATTTTCGCTCAGGAGCTGTAAAAGGTCACTTCCGCCCAGCAAAATAGCGGTTGATACCATTGATCATCGCGTCCACACTCGCTATTACCACATCCTCTCGAACACCCTTCGCGATGTAGAGGTTACCCTGGTCGTCCTCCAGCTTCACCGTTACCTCTGCTAGGGCATCGCTCCCGCCCGTGATAGCGTCGAGGTGGTACTCCTTGAGCCTGAGCGCGGAAATTTCTTTCATGACGTTTCGGATCGCGGTAATTGCGGCGTCCACTGGGCCAAGACCCGTCGCGGAGCCCACTCGCTCCTCGCCCCGCACAGCTACCCGCACCGAAGCGGTTGGAGTTATCGTGATCCCGGTTGTCACGGTGACTTCCTTCAACTCGACCATCTTTTCCACTTTGGGGAGTTCCCCGATCACGCTTTCCGCTATCGCTCGAAGGTCGACATCAGTCACGCGCTTACCTTTGTCCCCGAGGTCCTTGACTCGCTTTGTGATCTCCGCCAACTGCACCTTGGTTGCCCTCACCCCGATGCTCCTGAGCTGCTTTTCGACCGAGTGCTTTCCCGAGAGCTTGCCCAGGGCCAGACGGCGATGGTGCCCGACCAGCTCCGGCGAGATGGGCTCATAGGTGCCAGGGAACTTAAGTACCCCATGCGCGTGGATACCTGAAACATGAGCAAACGCGTTCTCCCCCACAATCGCCTTGTTTGGCGGCACCAATATCCCCGTAAGACGCTCAACCAGATCAGAGGTTTCAGCAATCAACTTGGTTTGAATATTCAGTTTTGCCCCGTAAAGTGCCCGAAGAGCTATGACGACCTCCTCAAGCGATGCGTTGCCCGCACGTTCACCTAGCCCATTAACCGCTACTTGAACCTGTTCAGCCCCAGCCTCTACCGCTGCGAGCGAGTTTGCCGTCGCTAGCCCGAGGTCATCGTGACAGTGCACGCTTATCGGCACCTTTATGATGGGTTTCAGCTGGCTGATTAGGTAATTCATGCCCCGTGGGGTGATCACGCCTACCGTATCCGGAACGTTGATGCGGTCCGCCCCCGCCTCCACGGTCGCTTGATAGATTTGTTTGAGATATCCCAAATCGGTCCGCGAGGCGTCCATGGCAGAAAACTCGACGGTGACGCCGTGGTCCTTGGCGTACCTGACGTACTCGACCGCTCGCTGAAGCACCTGTTCGCGCGTCATCTTGAGCATGTGTTTAAGGTGCAAGTCCGACGTGCTGATGAACACATGAACGCAATCCACCCCACACTCAAGTGCCGCGTCCACATCTTCTTTGATCGGCCTTGCTAGCCCACAGATCTCCGCGTTCAAGCCAGCCTTCGCTATCGCGGCCGCAGCCTTTCTTTCACCTTCGGACGACACCGGTGTGCCGGCTTCAATCGTGTCCACTCCCAGCCTGTCGAGCTGCCGCGCGATGAGCAGCTTCTGGTCGGTGGTGAACGATACCCCTGGGGTCTGGTCGCCATCCCGTAGGGTGGTATCAAATATCCTGACACGCCTCGGGAGCTTTACATCCTTGCTCACCCGCTTGATGAAATCGCTTACAAAAGCCTCTTTCGGCATCCCGCTTCCTCAACAACTAATCTATGTGGTTAAATAATAACGTTGTTTATATTAGCAGCGAGGCGAGGCCATGAAAAAACGCGCCGTAAAAGTGCTGGATACCACCCTGCGCGATGGGGAGCAAACTCCCGGTGTAGCTTTGGCCCCCGAACAAAAGCTCGAAGTAGCTAGAGCCCTGGATGACCTTGGCGTTGACATAATCGAAGCAGGAGCAGCGATAACCTCTGAGGGTGAACGCAAGGCGATAAAGCTAATCTCAAAGGCAGGTTTGGATGCGGAGATATGTAGCTTCGTCCGAGCACTTCGAAGCGATGTGGATGCCGCGCTTGCATGCGACGTCGACAGCGTGCACCTCGTCGTCCCAACATCTGACATCCACCTAAAGCACAAGCTGAAAAAAAGCAGACAAGAGATAAAGCAAATTTCTCTCGACGCTGCACGCTATGCCCTCGACCATGGGCTGGTAGTGGAATTCTCCGCTGAGGACGCTACCCGAACCGACCCCACCTTCCTTCACGAGCTCCTCTCAGCTGCTGTCAAGGAGGGCGCGCAGCGCGTTTGTGCCTGTGATACCGTTGGGGTGCTTACCCCTGAGAAGGCGAGTAAACTTTTCTCCGAACTCGCAAAAATCGTGCAAGTGCCCGTCGCTGCCCACTGCCACGACGATTTCGGCATGGCGACGGCGAACACGCTCGCCGCGATTCAAGCTGGAGCCCAGGAGGTTCATGTGAGCGTCAACGGTTTGGGCGAACGTGGAGGGAACGCCGCGCTTGAAGAGGTTGTGCTCGCGCTCGCGCACTTTCATGGAATCAAAACTGGGGTCAAGCTGAACAAGCTTTACGACATCTCGAAGCTCGTGGAGCGCCACACGGGGCTACCGGTATCACCGACGAAAGCCGTGGTCGGCGAAAACGCCTTCGCACACGAAGCGGGCATCCACACCCACGGGGTGCTCACCTATCCACCAACCTACGAGCCCATCTCGCCCGAAGTGGTGGGGCATCACCGAAAACTTGTCTTCGGAAAGCACGTCGGCTCTCATG
>SOKQ01000028.1 GCA_004375695.1 Hadesarchaea archaeon
GCAAAAATTGGGAGTTTCAGCGAAAGCAGTCAGAAAAACCCGATTTTCGCAAGATATATATACCCTCTTTGTATAGGGACTACTAACTACTATCTACTATCTACTAACTAATGGGGGTAGAAAATGAACATCGAATGCAAAAATTGTGGATATAAATGGAACTACAAAGGCAAGTCCAACTACTACGCAACTTGCCCCCGATGTTTGAGGAAAGTGAAAGTTGTGGAGGAAAAAAATTAAGGTCGGTCCAAAAATGATTTTTTCTTTACCCGGGGTGCTCAAATGAGGATGAAAAGAGGCCTGATACTGGGGGTTTTCTCGGCCAAGGGGGGTGTCGGGAAGACTACAACCGTGGCCAACTTGGGTGCAGCTCTGGCCCAGAAGCTCAAAAACCGCGTCATCATAGTCGAGACTAACATGACCGCTTCAAGCTTAAGCTTGCACCTCGGCATCCTAGATCCCCCCGTGGTGATTCAGGATGTCGTTTTTGGCAGGCTCAAGGTCAACGATGCGATTACCACTACCGATTATGGGCTCCATATCATCCCGGGCTCCGTTGCATTCACGGACAAGCTCGGCTCGATCGACCTCCGCGGCATCTTGGATGAACTCACAAAAAAATACGATGTGATCATACTCGACTCCGCCCCCGGGTTCGGTCTCGAGGTTTTCGCGGGAATGAAGGCCTGCGATGAGCTTCTCATATGTTGTCAACCCAGGGTTCCTGCGATTGCAGGGACGCTCCAGACCTTCCGGGCCGTGGATCGCCTCAAGATCCCGGTGTTCGGGGTGGTCCTGAACCGGATCACGGGCAAGCGCTTCGAAATCCCGACCTCGGACATCAAGCGAACTCTAGGGTGGCCGATCATAGCGGAAGTACCGGAGGACGACATGGTCGCGGAAAGCGTGACCCGCGGAGTCCCTGTGGTCCTTCACGCCCCGAACTCGCCAGCAGCAGTCGAGTATAGGAAGCTCGCGCGGGCGATCCTAACCCATCTAAAAGCTCGTAAGCGCATCGCCCCGCGCCGAAAGCGCTGGCTTCGCAAAAGGGGTAGAAAGGTGAAGTGATGAATCCATACGGGTACCTGCATTGGTCGCTTTTATCATTAGTGTGTGCTTAGGTTCCTACGTTCTAACAAGGATCCAAAAGAAAGGGTGAATAGGGTATTTGCCCTACTTAATATTAACCTCCGCGTTCCTATTCTTTAGCGAGTTCATGATGAGGCTGATATTGATGCGGGGTCGGCACTAACATGAGGCACAGTTAGCAGTCATAGAAAGAGAAATTGAAAGGTAGGGGTGCGGCAATGGATGCGTACACGATAGCTGGCTTCGTCTCCTCGGCCTTGCTCATCCTGCTCGGCATCTACATTTTGAAAGCTGACCCCCGCCACACGGTCAACAGGATGGTCGCCCTACTTGCGTTTCTCGGGGCAGCTTGGTGTCTCGGCAAGTCAATGGAGGATTTGTCCCTCGAAAATATCGCCTTTCTTTGGGGTAAGTTTGCTGAGGCGGGCTTGATATTGCTGTTGTCCGTGTTCGTGCATCTTACGTACGTTTTCCCAAGAGCTAAACCATTAGGGCCCCGTGTTGCCCTGCTTTACGCCCCAGCAGCCGTTTTCATGGGCTTGCTATTCGTAGAATTGTTCACGGGGGGAGAGATCCTACTGGTTTCCCCGACCCGCATCCCGTATTCCATGTATCAACTCATCTTCGCATGTTTTGCGATGTTCAATTTGGCGAGGTCGTACACCAAATCCAGATATGCGGAAGAACGCGTTCAACTTAAGTTCGTCCTGATCGGCATGGTGGTCTCGTTTTCGATCGCCGCTGGTACCATAGGCCTAAACATATTTTTTGTTGGCAATATGGGTCGCCCAGCTGTCTTTGCGATTCCGGTTAGCTTTGGTTTTATCGTCTATGCGATAACAAAGTACAGGCTGTTTATCTTGCCGCCGATAACCAGATTTTTCGTACCCGCACCCGAGGCACGGCTGAAGATGAAATTGAAGTACAAGCTAAAAGAGGGCGGCAGTTACCTGATTAAAGAGAAGAAGCCCGAGCGAGGCCCAAAAATTTTCAAAGAACGGGTGGCACACGATGCCCCCGGGTTATGGGTGACGACTCTGAACCCAAATAAAATAAGGGAGAAATACGGGTTAGCGAGGACCTCCCTCCTCTACCTGACATCCGAGCGCGTGAGCGGTGAAGCGACGGTGCCACCGAACAGGTTGGATAAAGCAATTGGCGTTATCTCCAGCTACTTCTTCGCGAGGCCTCGGAGGTCTGTAGTGTTTGTGGACTGTTTCAAGGAGCTTGTGGTGGCGAATGGGTTCGAGGAGGCGATGGACTTCCTGAAGAAGATGGTAGATTTGTGCTCCAGAAACAACTCAAATCTAATCGTTCAAATAGACCCGAGTAAGTTCACAAAGGAGCAGCTGGTGGCGATTGAGAAAGTGATCATGCTATCCTAAAGATTTTGAGGAGTTCACCAAGTTTTTGTAGTTACGAGCGCTCGAGGGAATGTATTTTTCTTTAAAGGACCACAGATATTTAAGCCGCCGTAGCTCAGTTGGCAGAGCGGCTGATTTGTAATCAGCAGGTCGTGGGATCGTGACCCACCGGCGGCTCCACCAAACCAACCCGGGGATTTCACGCTCGAGAGAGATATAGATAATACACCAAGTGCACAAACTGATGAAGGTGCTTTGATGCTGATCAAGCTCACCGAGGGGTTGGGTTTCTCTGCCGCCCACTTAATCATC
>SOKQ01000031.1 GCA_004375695.1 Hadesarchaea archaeon
CACATCAGGCATGCAACCTAACCTGCGAAGAGGTAAGCAGTCCTTTTATTGGAAGTTCCTTAACTGATGTTGGTGCCCGAGGTCATTTGACCCCAAAAACCGGGTCAAAATCCCTGCCCCGGCGCCATCAGGACTTTTAACGACATTGCCGTACAATATCTAGTGGGCCGCCGTGGCTCAGCTGGTAGAGCGATCGCCTCGTAAGCGATAGGTCGTGGGTTCGATCCCCACCGGCGGCTCCAGAAGTATAAAAACAGAAGATTATACCCCAAGACTCTAAGATTGCTTTCTCTTTTTAACGAACACCACGGCTCCAATCCCTATGGCGACGATAATAACCGCAGCTGCGATCCACAAGATTGGAGGCTCTGAAACCTCGGTGAGTTCAATCGTTGCAGAGCCACCCGTCGACCCGATATATGTGCTTCCTACGTATTTTTCATCAGAGGTCTTGAAGTAGATCGTTTGATTGGCGAGTTCGGAATTGTCTATTATAATTTTCCCCTCGTTGTCCGTTGTGCCCAGATAGTTAGTTTCTTGGCCACTTGAAAGGCCGTAATAAATTTCGGTGTCGGTGAGTAGACTTCCGTCGGGCGCACAGAAAGTTAAAGTGGCAAAATAAACGGTTGGTAACTTTCTACTAAACAAATAGACTTTACCAGCCCCTGCTGCTGCAATGTAATTACCATCGGAAGAAATTGAAACTGTTTTTCTTTTAAAGAGATAAGTAGGGTCAATTTCATGACTCCAAAGCATGTCGCCCGACTTGTCAAAGAGGTAGATCTTGTTGTCGTTATTTTGGGTAATTATATAGCTCCCATCTGAGGAAATTGATATCCATCTGATTGGGCCCCCCACCTGATGGACCCAGAGTGGAGCTTCGCCCGCGCGACGAGAGAATAGACCGACTTTGTTGTCCCCGCTCCCAACCGCGACGTATGAGCCATTTGAGGAAATCGCAACTAATATGGGGGGATATTCAAAATCATTATCGTTAAAGTTCTGAAGTGGCGCGCTACTTGAGGGTGAAAGCAAAGGGATAAAATTGCCGCCCCAGTGGAAGACGCATGAACCGTCCGAAGACATGGACAGGTTGTAATACAAAAATGTGTGCCTAGTAAGGTACTTGTAAATCGGAGTGTTGCTCGTGCGTGAAAACATGTAGAGACAACCATCTTCACTCCCTGCTGCCACGTAGTTTCCGTCTGACGATATGGCAACCCAAAAAACACCACCGCCTGTCTGGTAACTCCAGAGTGGCGAGTTGCCGGAGGTGTGGAACAAATAGACATTATTTTTAAGGTCCCCCGCTACGATATAGTTACCATCAGAAGAAATCGCAATTGATTCGGTCTGCCCCCCAGTTTCGTAAGACCATAGTGGAGTACTACTTGACCTACTGAAGAGGTAAACCCTGTGATCACCAGAGCATGCAACCGCAATGTAATTGCCATCCGCAGAGATTGCCACCGCGCGAATAGTATAGTTATCATAAATCCATAACGGGGTGTTATCCTCTTTAGAAAAGAGAGTAAGTACACCCGCAGTACTACCCGAAACTATGTAATTCCCATCAGATGAGATTGCTACCGATTCAATTTTATCGTCAGTCTCGTAGCTCCACAACGGCTGCTGTTCATCCGTTGCACCTGCTTGCGGCACCGAGCCAAGGTAGGAAAACACGAGCACGAAAACTAACCCACTGATAATTGCTCGTTTCAAGTCTCAGCCTCCAACTTTCTATCTACGTTCCTTTATAAAAACCGGCTCGAGTCATGGCGTTGTTATCAAGGCGTAGGATGTGGGCTCGTTTAAATGTCTGCTTTTATACTTTCATTCCGAAGCACACCGACGGCTCCACTTCGCTTGGTCAACTTGGGAATGCGGGCTCACACCTCACCTCGAGTTCTCTGCATACCGATTCAACATTCGAGCTTACCCGACGCCAGTTTTCCGGATTTCGGGAGAGGCCAGAGTACCGTTTCACCAGTCCCGGAAGCTTTTTTTCAAGTACTGGCGTAAGTCTGTCGAGTACCCATCGCCTCAGGTTGAGCCGATCGTAGATGAGCCTGCTGTTCGTTCGTTTGGCAACTTCAACTACTCGTCTGATGTTTTCTTCGCTATCGTTGATCTCCGAGATGATTGGCCCTAAAAAGATCCACGTTTTAACGCCTCGGGTCGAGAACTCTTCGAGCACTTGCGCACGTGCATCGGGTGGCGAAGCGTGAGGTTCAAGCGCGCCTGCTAGCTCAGTATTCATTGTCGTTATCGTTACCCCCACTTCAAAACCTCCGGGCTTGATCACATCCTCGTCACGCAACACCAAGTTGGATTTTGTCTGGATGCATACATCGAAACCCTCCCGTGAAAGTAGTTCGATACATTTGCGAGTGAGCTCGAGTTTGGCTTCTATTAGTTGGTAAGGATCGCATATCGTGCTAACCCCAACCGTGCCGCGTGGTTTTTTCCGCAGCTCTTTCGCCAGCACCTCGACGATATTTTGCTTTGCTCGCACGAACTTTCCCCAATTCATCGCAATCCATTCGTCGCGGAGGGTTGAGGGCGAGTAACAATAGACGCAGCCGTGCTCGCAACCTAAGTACGGGTTCAACGAGTACTTTAGCCCCGGCAGCTTGCTGGGGGAAAGGGCGCTCTTGCATTTAATTGACGAATATTCAACGCTCATGCGGCGAACTCCGTGATCTTTTTCTGGAATAAAGTACGTTTTAACATCTCACTATTTTCGACCCACTTACGCAGCGGGATTGTAAGTTTCGTTTGCGCATGATTTAGGGCTGCTTGAAAGGTGTCGAACTTCTGCGGCTCGCTCTGCACCGTTTGCCGGACGGACTCACGCACATTCCAGACGCCCACGGGTAGGATGTAGCCGGGATGAATTTCTCGAAGCACCAGCGCCGAAGCTTGCCTCCGCTCCTGATTCAACCTCTCGGCAACCGCCAGCCTGCAAGCGTAGTAACACCCACCAACATCGGGGTAAGTTGTCCGGCCACGGTAGGGCTCGAAGTCCCCCATTATCGCGGGGGCGGCAGCACGCTCGTCAGGATTCCAAGTGGTGCCCGGGAACCAAGCCTCGATCCATTCGAAGCTCCAGCGTTCAGGCATCAGGATTGCGACGAATCGATTGTCAAGGTGTTCGAAGGAGTAGACGCGATACTCGTCGATTGTATTGTGCTGCTTTATTTGATTGATGAGTTCGAGCGATAGGATTGAGTCAACTGCTGTGATGCTCCAGCGGGTTGGGACGAGCTTCCTACGCTTTTGGAAGCCGAACATGCCCAAGCTGAAAGCTCGTTGGATGCGCGTGACCAAAACGTCATCTTCGTAGAGCTCGACGACCGCATCGGTCGCCTTAAAGTCGCGGTCGTAGAATGCGCGTTCTATTCTGTGATCAACACTCACGTCTGAAGTTTTGAATGATATCAGAGGCGCAGAAGGACCGAAAGGTTGGGACTCTCCGCTCAGGGTTATCACCTTGTTAGGAACTCTCGTGAGCATGGCTTCAGCATCGACAGGCCGCTTCCCCATCGCCAGCTCCTGAAGCGTGTCAAGCAGCCTCCCGCCAGATTGGGCGTTGTACACGCTTGTTCGTACCTTCCCACGAATTAGGGCGAAGCGATAATCGATTATGTCTTGAATACTTTTCCCAATCCATAGCTCGGGGGTGTCGAGGATTTCGGTGTCGCCTCGGTAGGGGGGCACCATGGGGCCAATGTAAACTTTGGGATAGCCTATGCGCCCGACGAACACCCCAGGGGGAGTCGAGCCTTGGATGCAGGGGGAGGTGATTTGCAGGCTCGATTTGGCGAGCGATTGCGCTTTGGCCACGATCGGGCATCTCAGCTTACCACAAAGCATCCGCCCGCCCTTGCACAGCAGGCAAAGAGAGCTCGAGGGGGCTCTGGCAACTTTGACATCTCTGAATGCAGCGAGTTCGCCAACTTGTTTGGTCGCGATGATGTCGCGAAGCCATTTAATATCAGTTGGCTGCATACTATACCCATTATATTTGGCGTGTTGACCAATAAATGGTGGAAGTTGTTTGAGATTTTACGATTTCGAATCGGCGCGGGTCAAGCGATTTCTGAAACAGCACAGGGCGAGACGAGCGGCGATTCAACTCCCTGCGGGGTTGAGGGAACACCTACGAGAAATCGTGGAACCTTTTGCTAAAATGGGTGTGGAGACACTCGTGTTGGCGGACAGCTGTTATGGCGCCTGCGATTTGGCCGATGAAAAGGCAAAGCAACTTGGGGGTGATGTTCTGGTTCACTACGGACATGCGGACATGGGGGTGTCCGCCTGCTTGCCAACTCTCTACATCGAGGCACGCATGTCGGTTGATCCTCGCGGGGTGGTTGAGCGAGTACTACCCGAGTTGAAGTTCAAGCGCGTGGGGCTACTCACCACCGTTCAACACATTGCCCACCTGCAGGATGTAGCGAAACTCCTCCGTTCAAGCGGAATCAAACCGTTTATCGGCAGGCCTGGACCGAGGGCGAAGTATCCCGGACAACTTCTGGGCTGTGATTTCGGCTGTGCCCGCTCGGTCGCCGCCCGCGTAGACGGTTTTCTTTACATCGGCACGGGTGAGTTTCACCCGCTGGGTGCAGCGCTCGCGACTGGCAAGCAGGTTTTAGCCGTAAACCCAATTTCGGAGGGCTTCAAAATGCTCTCCCCGGATATCGGCGCTTTTTTGCGGGCGAGAAAGGCGATGGTTGCTCGAGCTACAGCGGGAGAGCGGTTCGGCATCATTGTGAGTACAAAGCCCGGGCAGGCCCGCTTCAAGCTAGCGGAGAAGATATTTAAGGATCTCAAGCGTGCCGGCAAGGTTGCGCACGTACTCGCGGTCGACGAAGTGCGGCCGGAGGAGCTGGGTGATTTTGGGTTCGATGGGTTCATCTGCGCCGCCTGCCCGCGCATGCCCATTGATGATGCGGAACGATTCGAGCGACCGATTCTGACCCCCTTTGAGGCGCGGGTCATGCTGGGGAAGGCAAAGTTCGAGCCATACAGGATGGATGAGGTTAATAGGAAAGAGTTTTGATGTACTTTTATGTAAGAAGATTTAAGCTCGGATAGATTAATTGAGGTGGGATTGATATGGCAGAAATAAAAACAGGAGATTTCGTTGTTCCGGGGGACTTCCTCGCGACCGCAGAGGAGTTCGTCCCTGGTGATGGAGCATACGAAGAGGGTGGCGAGATATATTCCTCTTGTACTGGCGTGGTGCTAGTCGATGTTCAAACCAAGCGCATCTCGGTGTTGTCCCGTGCCTCGGGGCCACCAAAGTTAAAGCTCGACGACACAGTAGTCGGGCGGGTCGAAGATGTAAGAGACCAGAGCGCGAACGTTTACATAGGAGTTCTCAGGGGGCACGAGAATCGGGAGCTCCCCCTTCCGAATATGGGCACCGTTCACATTTCGCAGGTTCGCGCTGGTTACGCCAAGGAGATGCGCGGTCAGTTTAAGCCCGGCGACATCATCCGCGCGCGGGTTCTGAACGCGCGCAGGGCACCCGTCCAGCTTTCGACGGCTGGAGATGACCTAGGGGTAATCGTTGCAGCTTGTTCGCGCTGCCGTGCGCCGCTCGAGCGAGAGGATTCCAAGCTTCGGTGCTTGGAGTGTGGCAATGTAGAGGTTAGGAAGCTCGCGAGCGATTACCGCCAAGGAGCCCTCTGATGCAAAAACAAAAGCGAACCATCAACGTGCAGGTGAAGGACACCTCTCAGCTTATCGCGTTAATGGAGGCGCTCGGAAAGTTGAAAGTGGATTTAGTCGCGGAGTCGCGTCCCAGAATGGTCAAGATAGAGGTGTTTGGCTCGAAGGAGGAGGCCCGCGGGCTGGAGCACAAGATAAAGGAGTTCCTCAAAACCCCGCAATCCTCATAAGTCGATGGGATAAATTAAGTAAGGGATAACCGTGGAGCTTGAGCTTATTGAAAAGGGCGAGGGATCTTTGCTGATAAAGGTGAGAGGAGAAGATCATACCCTCTGCAACCTCTTGCGCAAAACCCTGCACAGCGACAAACACGTTGTTACGGCATCCTATGTGATCGAACACCCCCTCGTGGAACCCCCCAAGCTCTATGTGAAGACAAAAAAAGGAAAGACGCCCGAGCGCGCCCTCATGGATGCGGCTGGGCAAGTAGCGGGACAGTTGAAGGAACTACAGAAGCAGCTGCAGCGAGAGCTCAAGAAATAGTCACGGAGCGCTCCTCGCGGAGGCTTGAGTTGCAGAAAGTCAAATTTTGGCAGATAAAGCCAGAGATAAGGATTCTCGGTATAGACGATGGACCATTTGAGAAACGTGCGAAGGGAACAGTTCCGCTCGTAGGAACGGTCTTCAGGGGAGGGCAATGGTTAGATGGAGTTCTGAGCACCACAATCGAGCAGGACGGTACCGATGTGACCGAGCGCGTGGTCGAGATGATCAACCGAAGTCGGCACCGAGGGCAGCTCAGAATAGTGATGGCGGACGGAGTTACTTTTGCCGGCTTTAATGTGCTCGACGTCAAGAAGGTATTCGAGCAAACAGGCCTGCCGATTATCATCGTCTCCAGGGAGTTGCCGAACATGGCGGATGTCAGAAAAGCGATCAAGCATCTCCCCAACTGGCGCGAGCGGTGGAAGATAATTAAAAGTTCTGGCAAGATTTATCCGGTGAGGACTAAACCCCGAGCGGGGCCTGTCTACATGCAGTTTGTCGGCATGGGGCGTGCAGATGCTGAACAGGTGGTAAAATTAAGTTCGACGCGCAGTCTAATCCCGGAGCCGTTAAGGGTCGCGCACTTGATTGCCACGGCCATGGTGCGAGGCGAGAGTTACGGGAGGGCCTAGCTTGGCGAGAAAAAAATCATGGAAGAAGTTGCGCGCGAGTAAGAAGTTTGTAATGAACATATTTGGCCGTAAGATCGTCAAAGAAGTGCTGGAATTTCTCTTGATCTTAGCTATCCTCTATTTTGGTGTGAGTGGTGTTCTGGCCCTGGCCCTGCGCACCGACACGTACTGGATGGCGGTCGTATCCAACAGCATGAGGCATGACGATGAGAGCTGGAGGGAATATTTTGAGACACGTGGTTATGCTTCCTCCCAATTTTCAATTCAAGGCGGGTTCGAGCGCGGGGACATGCTCATTATTCAGGGAGTGGGGTCCGTCACGGAAATAGCGGTCGGAGAAGTCATAATGTTTAATATCAATCGACCAATGCCGCTCGTCCACCGCGTCGTAGACATAAGTAACGAAAATGGGGTGGCGCGAGTACAGACGAAGGGGGATGGCAACAGTGGAATTTTATCCGTGGAAAAGTCAATAAAACCCGAGCAAATCAGGGGTAAGGTAATTTTTGTAATCCCGAAGCTCGGCTATCTGTCGCTTTGGTTCCAGGGAAGTTGATAGTATGGAGCGGTGCCCCATGCTCGCAGTCGATGTGGTCATTCGAACTCCAAATGGCGTGGTGCTGATCAAGCGAAAGAATGAACCGTATAAGGGGAAGTGGGCGATACCAGGCGGGTTCGTGCGTTATGGCGAAAGAGTTGAAGATGCGGCGGCACGCGAGGTGAACGAGGAAACAGGTTTAAGAGTCAAGCTGGGGAATCTTGTGGGCGTTTACTCAGACCCAAAGCGAGATCCGCGGGGGCATGTTGTCAGCGTATGTTTTTCGGCAGAACGGGCGGGTGGCAGGTTAAAAGCAAGCAGCGATGCTCAAGATATAAAAATTTTCAAGCACATTCCTTGGCGGGAGCTGGCGTTCGATCATGCACGGATTTTAAAGGACGCAGGGTTTAAGTGAGTGCATGCAATTCTGTCCGAAGTGCGGGGCCCTGATGCTACCAAAGCAGATCGAGGATAGGCCAATTCTAGTTTGCAATACCTGTGGCCATGCTACAAAGACAGCAAAATTGGAAGAATACAAAATCGTCAAACCAGCCAAGCAGAAGGAGATGATAGCAGTGATAGAAAAGGGAGCGAAGCCAGCGCTACCGACCGCTAGAACCAAATGCCCTAAATGCGGACACGGCGAAGCCTATTGGTGGCTGCGACAGACACGCGCAGCAGACGAAGCGACTACACGGTTCTACCGTTGCGCAAAGTGCGGCCACACTTGGAGAGAATACACATAGCATTAGATGAGATTAAAAAGTAAAAGAGAGATATGACAAAAGGATGGGGCCCGAGCATGGAAGAACTTCGACCGCGCAGAAACCCGGCACGCAGCAGAAAAATCTCCGAGATAAAAATAGGCGATGAGCAGGTGAGGTTAGTCGGGCTGGTCGTTGATAAGAGGGAGACAGAATTTGTGCTTGACGATGGCTCAGGTCGCCTCACCGTGGTTTTCGATGACCTCGCGGTAGTTGAGGGTGTAGAGATAGGCTCGAGAATCAGGGTGTTCGGAACGCCGCTGAACGTCGCTGGCGCCCACGAACTGCGGGCTGAGATCGTGCAGAACATGAAGGGGTTGGACCTGGAATTGTATGATGAGGTCAGACGTGAAGTTAAAAAATTGGAGAAAGAACTCGAGGAGGGTGGATGAAATGGTAAGTGTCAGGATGGCGGATTCGAAGATTTGGAAAACATGCGTGGGTGCGATGGTGAACCTCATCGACGAGGCGGCATTCAAGTTCACCCCCGAGGGCATCAAGATGAAGGCGATGGACCCCTCGCACGTTGCGCTGTTGGATTTCGAATTGCCGGCTTCGGTATTCGAGGAGTACAAGGTCAAGCAACCAACGACTTTGGGCATAGGCCTCATCGAGATGAACAAGATTCTGGCACGTGCCAAGGCCGAGGACGAGCTGACCCTCGAGCTCGATGAGGAGAAAAATCGTTTGGCCCTCACATTCAAGGGTGTATCGACGAGGCGCCTCAGCTTGCCGCTCATAGATGTGCGCGAAGCGGAGTTGCCCGAGCCAAAGCTTCAGTTCACCGCGACGGCTGATGTGGTGGCGGGGGTGATTCAGGATGGATTGAAGGACGCAGAGATCGTGGGGGACAATGTGAAATTCGAATTGAGCGAGGACGGATTTTTCCTTTCTGCTGAGAGCGATAAGGGCACCTCTGAACTTAAACTGCGCAAGGGAGACCAAGGGCTGCTGAAGCTCAGCGTCAAGCAACCGGCGCATGCGATGTTCAACATAAAATACCTTAGTGATATGACGAAGGCAGCGGGATCGTCGGAAGTCATCACCATCAACTTGGGCACGGACTTGCCGATTCGGCTGGATTTACCAGTCGCCGAGGGCAAGGGCAAGCTGCGGTTCTTGTTGGCCCCAAGGATTGAGGCGGAGTGATTTTACGTGGATGGAAGGTGTGTTAAAGGGAAAAATATCAAAAAGTTTTTGTGAGTATTCTAAAATCGGAACTGGAATTAGAGAGAAGCCGATAAAGCTGGCGCAGTATTTGAGAGGAGAAAAAGAATTAGAACCAATTCGCCCCGAGATGCAGCTGACATAAGTTGTAATTTGTACGAGGTGAGTAAATGTATAACCCAGTTGGAATCCTTGTGGAACAGTTAAATGAAAGGGAGGGAACCATTGAATTTGTTGTAAGGGAATCAAATTTATTCGATGAAAGAATTCCCTTAATTAGGATACTTGAGATAGCCAAAGGTCAAACGGTGTTTATTTTAGAAAGAGATCCTGATTTTAACCTTAGGTTTATTCAGAGTAATCCAGATTACAGAACAAAAATCGCAAAAATAAACATCCAAGATTTTCGTAATACTTCAAAATTATTCGTTGCTTTCACATGGTCGGAAAAGGAAAACGCTATTTACGTTGGAGAGTACAGAAAAGGCGAACTTAAAAATGCAAAGTCTCTTGAAGACCCGAACATTAAGTTCCGAGTGGGCAAAGATAGAGCAATTTATCAAGTAGGAGATAAGGGCATCAAAGTTGGATATTATAGAGTTAAAGTTGGGGGGGAGGTTGTTTTAGAGCCAACAGCAAAAGAGATTTTTGATTTCCAAATGGAGAAAATAAAAATATTGATTGAAAATTGCAAAAAAGGGGACTTCCTTTTTGAATCAATCTTAGTCCAACAGATAATCGTCATGCTAACAACAGCTTTTGAAGTGTATGCTCGGACAAGGTTTATCGAACTTGAGAAAGAAGGTAAGACTGTAAATATGGATGAACTGTACAATCGGTTTGTCTCTAAGAAGTATGTGGAGCAATTTAAAGAAGAGATAAAGGAGGCCGCAAGCAGACGAGGAAAAACAGAATTAGAGGTTTTTATAGAAAGTAGATATAGTAGACATGTAAACTTTCAGGATTGGGAGTCCTTTAAAGATGCGTATAACAAAGGGTACAGTTTTAAAATTGGAGAAATTGGTATTCCAAATGACATTTTGCTTCAAGTGCAGAAGTTTATAAAGTGGAGACACAAAATAATCCATTCAAAAAGCGATCAAACGATGATAAACTTTGAAGAGGTTCCCCCATCAGAGCCAATTTTCACAAATAAGGTTTTGGCAGAAAAAGGCCTAGATATCTTTCAAAAATTTATTAACGAATTTCATGAAAGCACATTAAATTTAATTACACCCTGATCTTTTTTAAATGCATATTTTTCAAGTCCGAAAATCGAGGAATCGAGGAGTAGTGAAGAATTAAAAAAGAATAAAAAAGTTAAAATTTAACCTTCATTTCCACTGAAAGTTTTTAGGTTAGCTATTTCAAATCGATGTGAAAGTGTTATCAAACACTAGAACGAATCGTTGGTGAGGCCGAATCTTGATCGCTCCAGAGTATGTAGCAACGCTAGACCCATTTGGAGATGAGGCAAAGAATCTGGTGGAGAAGTCCCCCCCGCTGGATTCGATGCCGCAGGAAATAGTCGATCGAGCCATTGCGCGCGTGAAATGGTCGAGCAGGGAAATGGTGGTTGAGTCTGATATCGAGGCAGTTCGAGCTGAAGTGCTCTCCTTTTATTTGATGTGTCAGGGCGTGGCCGCGGTTTCCTACCCCTACTCGCGCGAAGCCCGCCTGATAAGTGATATGACAAAGAATACGATCAAGTATCGCATGTACGACCTCTTCAAGCGCGGGCATGGGGATTTGTGTTTGGAAGTGGTTAAACGTTCGATTAAACTCGTTGAGCTGGAGGAAGGTGATGTGGTCAAGCTCGGTAGTGTAGAAATTCCTCGGGAGGACCTCTACAAGATACGTGACCGACGCCTTGCGGAGGACGGCATAGAGACCATAGACGATCGCTTACTCCCGCAGTATTTACCTAAATATGGGGTGCGCTGGACGGATCTGGCTCCCCTACTCAGACATCGACGCGCCGAGCTAACGAAGTTCTATCTGGTGAACGGCAGGGCGGTGATCACTCCCCGCGATCTCTGGAACCTTTTTTCAGCCTTCATAGCCGTGCGAACCGAGGAATACGTGACATCGGTATACGAGCGCTTCTCCGATGTTGGGGCGCCACCCAAGCGGCTTACCGAAGTTGGTGAGAGTATTTCCTCGCTTTTGCCTCCGGAACTTGAGCTTCGCGAGAGGTTTGCGCGCGTGCCGGGAGGAAAGCTTCGCCCGGAGGCATTCCCACCTTGCGTGAAAATAGCCATGGGCGGGGTCGGCTCGGGGGTGAGGAACTACGCGATCACCGTTCTGCTGACTTCGTTTCTCTCTTACGCGCGCGTTTCCCCTTCGGGTAGGGTTGCCAATCGGATTGGTGATTTCATCAAGGACATTTCGGTCGTTCGGGATGAGATTGCAGCTCCAATTTTTGAGGCGGCCGAGCGATGCAAACCTCCGTTTTTCAAGGATCAACCCCAAGAAAAGGCGAACGTTTACTACCATCTCGGGTTCGGCATGACGGCCGAGCCTCGCCTGGACGGCAGCGGAAAATCGAAGTGGTACCGTTGCCCGAATTGCTCGAAAATAGCGATGTCGGCCGCGCCGCTCTGCGACCCAGATGAATTTTGTCGTAATCGTAAGATAAAGAACCCACTCACCTATTATTTTAGAAAATTATCCGAGCAGAGGTCAGGCGCAGGTGGATAAATGAAAATGCATGAAGCAACCCCAGAGGAGCGAAAGCAATTTTACTCCGAGGAATGGAACAAACGCGAGTTGCCCGATTTCATCCTTCACACCCTCTCCCTCCGTGAGTTCGGGTTCGATCTGGATGGCACGGGGCCAAGTCACCGGTACAATCAGTTCATGACCGTCGAGAAATTGATGGAGTATTTACAGAACAGGGCGCCTTACTCCGTGTTCGCCAGCGTCGCGCTTTACGATCAGCCGTCGATGCGGAAGGGTTGGCTGAAATCCGAGCTCGCTTTTGATATCGACGCGAAGGATCTCCCTCTGAAAAGTTGTGGTTGTACATCTGGGAAAGTTTGTGAACGATGCATCGATGAGGCCCGTCGAATCGCGATAGAGTTCGCCGATACCATGCGCACGGATTTAGGGCTGCACAACATCGTTTTTTCATATTCGGGCCGCGGCTTCCACATCCGAGTGACTGACGATACAATAATGACACTGGAGCAAACCGAGCGGACCCAAGTTGTCGAGTACGTTACCGGCGGTGTGATCCCCACCGATGTCACGATGGCGCTTGGATATTCTCAAGTCTTTCGGGAGCGCCTCGCGCGGACCTTTAAGGGATTGGACGAGCAGCGGCTTTCGAAAGCTCGCGGGCTAAGAAAGTCCATAATTCAAAAACTCTTGGCGGAGAAGGAGCGAGCCTTAGAGGCGATACGCAGGGGAAAATTGAATGAGCTTTCCACGCTCGGGGGGCTTGGCCCAAAGACCTTTCGGCAATTCTTGGATTTTTTGGTCAGGCTGAATTCGGAGTGCACCGATGGGAAGGTCACGATCGACACAAAGCGCATTTTGCGTTTACCCTCGAGCCTACACTCCGGAGTGAGTATGAAATGCATGCTCGTGCGGGATATGGAGCGTTTCAAGCTGGAAGACGCGCTCCCAAAATTTGTAAGTGAGCGTGAGAGCTGATGGTTGAATTTTCGTATGATGACGTGAAGCAGGTGTGGTTGGCGGAAAAAACTTCGCGCGAGCTCATAGAGATCCCAGAGGAATTCTACCCAAATGTAGCTAAGTACGTGGCGCAGCTGAATCTCGAGCTCAAGCGCAGCGAACCCTTGCGCGGGGAGCTGCTGCAGGAAGAGCTCCAAAAAGTGTTTCAAATGGTACAGGAGATCTACCTCTCCCGCACGCTCAAGGCCATCGATGAAGTAGCTCAGGGGAGACTGCCGGACCTCTTGTTGGAGCGCGAGCGCTACGCGTTCAACGAGATACGGCAGAGCATGGAGAAGCTTTACGCCGAGCTCATCTCCACGACGATCGCTGGAAAGGCGGAACTCGCGGCGCCTCGCGAGATAACAAATGTTTTATTGATCGTGCTGGCCGAGGTTCCGACCATAGTCGGCGATGACCTCCGGCAATACGGACCATTCAAGAAGGGCGAGATAGCCAGCCTACCGAGACGCAGTGCCGAGCTCATGGTGAAGCATGGTCTCGCGAGAAAAATTGAGGTCAAGGTTTAGTTGGCGATACCTTTTTTGGGGGAGAGGCTGAAATTTAAGGGATTACATGAAAGTCCCAAAAAAGCTTCGCACCTATTGCCCGTCTTGTAGAAAGCACACCGAGCACAGGGTATCCCAGCTAAAGAAGCGTCCCGCTCGCATAATGAGTTGGGGGCAGCGCCAGTTCGCGCGCGTCACGGCGGGGTACGGTAGCCAGCCTAGATCCGAGCAGAAGAAATTTGCGAAGACAACGAAGAAGGTAGTCCTGATGCTCAAGTGCAGCGTCTGCGGGAAGTCCCACCCCCGTCGCGGTTTCAGGGCAAAAAGTGTGAAGTTTGAGGAATAGGTGAGAAAATGCAGGAAAAACAGCGCTCGAAGTTCTTGAGGGTCAGATGTAATGGTTGCGAGAATGAACAGGTGGTGTACAGTCATGTTAGCTCCGTCGTCAAATGCAAGGTGTGTGGCAAGACGCTCGCGGTGCCGCATGGGGGAAAGGCGGAAATAAAGACCACGATTCTTGGTGTGGTGGAGTGAAGGGGGCGTTTAGTTGATAAGGCGTAAGTCGGAGTGGCCAACCATTGATGAGTTCGTCATGTGCACGGTGGCAAAGGTCTTCAATCAAGGCGCATTCATGAAGCTCGATGAGTACGGTGGAGAAGAGGGAATGGTTCACATATCTGAGGTCGCTTCGGGCTGGATCAAAAACATTCGTGATTACGTTCGGGAGGGGCAAAAAGCGGTGTGCAAGGTTTTGGCTGTGGACCCGAAACGAAAACACATCGATCTCTCGCTTCGCAGAGTCAAGGAAAGCGAGCGTCGGTGGAAGGTGCAGCAGTTGAAACGGGAGCAGAGGGCTGATAAGCTCCTTGAGCTGGCGGCAGGCAAGCTTGGAAAAAGTCTCGACGAAGCCTACGAGGAGGTGGGCTTCACGTTGCAGGACAAATTTGGTGATCTTTACTCGGCGCTCGAGTCAGCTGCGAAGGACAAGGAAGCCCTGATCGATGTGGTCAAAGACCAGCGCTGGGCGGAGGTGCTCAGCGATATCGCAGCTTCAAAGGTCGAACCGCCGTCTTATAATGTCGTTGGTTACCTTGACTTGACTTGCTATTCCCCCAACGGTGTCGAGGTGATAAAATCAGCCATGATAGATGCCCGCGACTCCACGAAGAGAAATGGGATTGATGTGAAGTTCTACTATGTGGGTTCGCCAAGATATCGCGTCGAGGTTACTGCCCCATCATACAAAGTAGCTGAGAGCGTGATGCAGAAGGCGGTTGATGGGGCCATCGCAGCCGTGAAAAAGGTGGGTGGGAAAGGAGAATTTCACAGAACGTGATAGCGATGAAATTAAAAAAGTGTAAGTCGTGTGGTGCGTATACGCTTAAGGATGTGTGTCCGAGTTGTGGGGGGCAGACAATTTCACCCCGCCCACCCAAATTTTCACCACTCGACCCATACGGCAAATACCGGCGCATGCTGAAAAAGCAGGTTGGGGAAGTGTGAAAATGAAAAAGACGAACGTCAAAATTCTTTCGAAGCCCAAGCTAAAGGCGCCGACCCTGATCGAGGGCTTGCCAGGTATGGGTTACGTCGGAAAATTGGCGGCGGAGCACTTGCTGGAAGAGTTCCATGCCAAAAAATTTGCTGAGCTTTGCTCGCCCTACTTTCCACATCACGTCGTGGTCGAAGCGAACGGCACGCTAAGGATGCTAAAGAACGAATTTTACTGGGCACGCGCCGATGGCAAAGAGGTTATAATTTTGGTCGGGGATGTACAGCCGATATCCTCGGAGGGGCACTACGAGGTCGTCAAGAGCATCCTTGATGTTGTCGAGAAGTTTAATGTGAAACAGCTCTTCACCCTCGGCGGGTATGCAACTGGCAAGTATTCGAGGGCGAAACCGAGAGTTGTGGGGGCAGGCGACCCCGAGCTTCTGAAGAAGTTCCGCAAGCGTGGCGTCGAGGTGGAAGAGGGCGGTGGACCGATAATTGGTGCGGCTGGTCTGATACTGGGGCTCGGAAAGCTGCGTGGGATGCGTGGGGTATGCTTGCTTGGTGAAACCCACGGGATAATGGTTGATCACCGCGCTGCGCAGGCGGTACTCGAGGTACTCGTTGGCGTGTTGGGTATAAAGGTAGATATGAGTGCCCTCGAACGTCGTGGGAGGGAAACGGAGCGTACGCTCGATAGGATAAGAAAAGAGATGAATCTTCGTACGAACAAGGAGCGGCGGCGCGACGAGGAAGAGGCTTGGTATATAGGATAGAATTGTTTTTCTAGATAACAATATGCACGAAGTGGCGACGATTTTTAAAAACCCAATCTATTGCAATAGTTGCTGGAGCCAGCGTAACCTCTTGAACGTCTGGCCGGTGGATGAACCTTGGGCGTGAGGGTGAGCAGAATCCTCTTAAGCTTTTAAAACGTTGAACCGCAACATCGAGTAGGTATCCGCTTGCCTGAATTCCAAACCTATCCTGCCGACCTACATATACATTCCAAATACTCGGGTGCAACTTCCACGAGGATGGTTCTGGACACCATCGCGCAGCAGGCCAAACTCAAGGGACTGGCGTTCGTAGGCACGGGAGATGTTTTTCATCCTAGGTGGTTTGAGAACATAAAGACGGAGCTCGAGGAGATCGAGGAGGGTACCTTCGAGCATCCCCGCTACCACATCAAGTTCGTTCTGACCGTGGAGGTCGAGGACAAGCACCGCGTCCACCATCTAATTCTCCTGCCTTGCCTTTCCACGGTCGAAAGTGTGCGTGAGGAGTTCGCGAAGCGTTCAAATGACATAGATGCAGATGGACGTGCAAGAGTTGAGTTAGATGCCCCGGGAATCGTTGACATAGCGCTGGCGCATGACTGTTTGGTCGGCCCCAGCCACGCCTTCACACCATGGACGAGCATGTACAAAGAGTTTGATAGCATGCGGGCCTGCTATGGTGACCGGGTGAACGACGTGAAATTCTTGGAGCTCGGGCTGAGTGCGGACACCTCCATGGCGGATCAGATTGCGGAGCTTGGGGATGTTACCTTCTTGGCAAACAGCGATGCCCATTCCCCTTGGCCCGATAAATTAGGTCGCGAGTTTAACCGTTTCGAGCTGGTGGAACCGACTTATGCCGAGATCATCAAAGCGATCAAGCGGGAAAATGGACGGCATATCGTGCTGAACGTCGGTTTCGACCCCCGCTTGGGTAAATATCACATGACCGCCTGTTCGCGTTGTTACAAGCAGTTCACGTTTGAGCAAGCGAAGGCATCGCGATGGCGCTGCGATAAATGCGGCGGGTGGGTCAAGAAGGGGGTCTGGGATCGTGTCAATGAGCTTGCTGATTACCCAGAGCCAAGACATCCGCCTCACCGCCCCAACTACTTACGAATAGCTCCCCTCGCCGAAGTTATTGCATTGGCGCTGGGAGAAAAAAATGCCCACGCGCCGGAGGTTCAATCAATGTGGGAGAAGCTCGTCGCACGTTTCGGTAACGAGATTGAAGTGCTCATAGACGTGCCTCCGGAGGAGCTCGCGAATGCAGCTGGGACAAAAGTTGCGGCGGTGATCAAGGCATTTAGGGCGGGCGAGTTGAAGGTGGTTCCGGGGGGAGGGGGACGATATGGTCATCTTGAAATCCCTCTCGAGCTTGCCACGACCCTACCGCCGAAAGCTCAACGCACGCTGGCGGATTTTGGGTAAGATGCATTCTTGTTAATGGGTTATTGGGTTCTGGAATTCTCCCAAAGGAGCTCAAGAAACTCTTTAAAGTGCTTAGCTATCGCGGGGTTCTCTACCCACCCACAAGCGGAGTAGTTAGGTAAGCCGATGATGGCTTCTTTTTCATCCACGAGTACATCAACTGCGAGGATAGGTTTACGCAATCTAACCTCGATGTTTTTCAAAGATACCTCAGACTCGGTTGTAAGTCTTACTTTGACCCCCTTTCCGATTAATGAATTAAAGATTTGGTTTAGGTAACTTGCTAATTCTTCGTAATGTGGAAGAAATATAATGACTCCTTTCTCCGCTCTCGACAGCACTTCTTGAATTTTTTTGATAACTCCCGCCCTACCGACCGTTGTGTAAATTATTTCCGGCTTTTCGGCCTTTTCCATCGAACTTTTATAGATTTTCTCAAGTTCTGCAAAAACGCGTTCAACCGTGGCAATAGACTCTTTTTGAATCAATTTTGGTGATCGTGCACGATAGCGTCTCGGCCTTCCTCGGGCGACTTCGACCCACCCTTTTTTAACGAGCGCTTCTAGGGCATCGTAAGTACTGGGGTAAGGTATCCCAGCGAGACCTGCGATCTCGCGTGGAACAGCTGATTTAGTTGATGTTAATGCGACGTAGGTTTTGGCTTCATATTCCGTCAAACCAAGCCTACGCAAAACTCTGAGTTTTTCCTCGTCTATCAAGAGCACCCCACTGATATAACGAAGCAAAAGCTTATAAATAGTAGTGATAGCTACTAATTTTAGAGGGAATGTGGGGATGAAAAATGAATGTAGACTCAAAGCTCTGTATAGGGTGCGGTGCGTGCGCGAGCGTTTGTCCTGTAAACGCAATCGAAGTGGCGGATACTTACGTTCGAGCTGATAAAAACTGCACTAACTGCGGGATCTGCACAAAATCATGTCCCGTGGGGGCGGTAACTGTTGAGAGAAAATTATGATGTCGTCGTAGTTGGTGCGGGCCCAGCAGGGTCGATGGCTGCTCGGGCGGCTGCCAGAGCCGGGGCAGAAGTTTTGTTGCTTGATAAGCGGCGCGAACTGGGGGTGCCAGTACAGTGCGGTGAGGCACTGTCGGAGGAGCCGCTGTTGGATCTTGGGATAAAGCCGAATCCGCGATGGATAGCTGGCGAGGTGAACGCGGTTAGACTAATTTCACCATCTGGTCTCGAAGTCTCGATATCAGAGAAAAAAGTAGTCCACGGTAAAGTTGGCTTCATCTTGGATCGAAAGGTTTTCGACAAGCACCTCGCGATGCTCGCAGCCAAAGAGGGCGCGGACGTAAGAGTTGGAACTTTGGTAGATAGTTTACTGATGGATGGAAAAAAAATCGCCGGCGTGAAGGCCAGCAGTTTTGACGGCAGAATGGAAGTTAGGGCGGAGGTCGTGATAGCTGCGGATGGCGTCGTTTCCAGAGTGGCACGCTGGGCTGGCGTTAACACTGCACTCAAACTGGTGAACATCGAGTCATGCGCACAATTCCAGATGGTTGGCATCGACATCAAGTCGCCGGAGGTCATGGAGTACTATTTTGGGAGCAGAATCACCCCAGGGGGATACACTTGGATATTCCCGAAGGGCAGAGACATGGCGAACGTCGGCATAGGTATCCTTGGCAGCCGTACGCAACGTCCAGCGATAGATTACTTGAAAGATTTTGTCAATTCTATGCCAGGGCTCAAGAAGGGGCGGGTAATTGAAATAAATGGCGGCGGGGTACCGGTCGGTGGCCCCATACCGAAGACAGTCAAAGACAATTTGTTGATAGTTGGTGATGCAGCTCGTCAGGTCAACGCTCTGACGGGCGGCGGAATCGACTCGGCCATGCGTGCAGGAGACATAGCAGGGGAGGTCGCGGCGAAAGCGATAGCTTCTGGGGATGTTTCAGAGAAAAAACTTAAGGAATACGAAAAACGTTGGCGCAAACAGATGGGGAAAAGGCTCGAGCGCTACCTGAAGGCTAAAGAAGTGCTTTTGAGCATGTCCGACGAGGAGCTCGATCGACTCGCGAAGGCTCTGCAGGGAGTGGAGTTCGAGAAAATAAGCCTGACCGACATGCTAAAAGTGTTCATGAAAGTTAGTCCAAAACTTATGTGGAAGCTCAAAGGCCTGATGTAAAGAATTAAGGGGTCAGCCTTTTCCTATCCCGCGGGAACAGGACGCACTCTCGAATATTTTCGGCCCCGGTAAGGACCATCGTCAAACGATCCAGCCCAAGACCCCACCCAGCGTGTGGGGGTAAAGCGCCATATTTAAAGGATTGAAGGTGAGATTCGAAGCTCTGCGGATTCAACCCCTTTTGTTTGAGCTGTTTTACGAGAAGTGTTTCTTGGTGGACACGTGTTCCACCCGAAGCTAACTCGATTCCTCCATACATCAAGTCGAAAGCCTGTGCGAGCTTTGTGTCATCTCGCTTCGGCATGGTGTAAAATGGTTTGATCGCCATAGGCCAGTCAATCACAAAGTAAGCGCCACCTACCAGTTCTCCAAGTTTTCGCCCCGCTGGAGTCGGCAGATCCTCACCCCACGGAACTTTTACCCCCGCTTGTTCCAACCTCTTGAGGGCCTCGTCGTAAGTTACACGCGGGAACGGTTTTCTCGGGACCTCCAACTTGTGCTCGAGCACTTTCAGTTCCTTGGCGCATGTTCGCTTTACCTGCGAGAAGACTTTAACGATTAAATCCTCGAGAATTTTCGTCACGTCCTCAGCCGTTACATACGCGACCTCGATATCGATTGAAATTGCCTCGTTCAGATGTCGCGGGGTGTCGTGCTCCTCGGCGCGGAAGATTGGCCCAACCTCAAAGACCCGCTCGAAACAGCCCGTGAGCACCTCTTTATAGAGCTGGGGGCTCTGGCTCAGGAAAGCTTCGCGCTCGAAGTAGGAAATGGGAAAAAGTGCAGCGCCGCTCTCGGTCGCGGTCGCCACAATTTTCGGCGTGTTCACTTCGATGAGCCCCTTTGAAAGGAGATGATCTCTCACGCTTTGAAGTGCTTGGTGGCGAATTTTGAAGATCGCGAGCGATTCAGGGCGACAGAGATCCAGCGCCCGGGCATCTAGACGAGTGTCCAAGTTAGCTTTTACCCGCCCTCTTGGGTCGAGTGGCAGCGGGGTGATGGCGAGGTTCAAAATTCTAATCTCCGACGGCACAACCTCGACGCCGCGCGGGGCCTGCTTTGCGGCTACGACCTTGCCCTTCACCGCCACCGCTGACTCCTGGGTTAAGCTGTCTATCTTAGCCAGAACCTTTTTATCCGTTTTGGCTTTCGGCGCCGTAATTTGGATTGAGCCAGAAATATCGGAAAGAACAAAAAATTTGATCCCTCCAAGATCTCGGACGCCGCCGACCTTTCCCATCACTATGACTTCCTTGCTGGCCAGCTTGGGCGTGACCTCATTCGAAAGGTGTGTTCGCCGCCAGTTCCCTAATTCATCAAGCTTCATCTAGCCCCTACTCAAATGCAAGTTTAATGTTTTTATTAGTTAGCTTTGCTAGGGAGATTTGAATCTCGTCAACGCTGGCGGGGAGGCGCCTCAGGTGCGAACGTGGCACCCTCACATGATATTCTTCCTTCCCTCCGGCATAGAGAACGTTGACACCCAGGACCTTTGCTGGGGTCAGAAGGTCTTGTGCTAACTTACGCGTTTCGGTGCCCCCCTCGACTACGCGGATTTTCGCTCGAAATCTGCGCTCGAGTGCCCGAACAACTTTACCACCCCTCCCCACGACGAAACGTATTTCTCCCCGCCTGACGACGAGGGCAATCAAATTGCCGGCATCGATTGCGTGTTTAAAATTTATTTTTTCCAGCCCGCGGTGCTTTTGTGCGAACTCGAACAGAGTCTTGGATATTTGGACATCTAGTTCGGAAATCTTGCCATCTTTTAACCTACTCTCGCAACCCTGACAGAGAATGCCGCTTTTGAGACAAATATTGCAGATAGGTGCTCGCAAGTTCAGACCTAGTAGTTCTTCGCTCTGTTAATTTAAGGGCTTTCAGAATTGCGCGAGGCAAAAAAAATAAAAGAGCGCGGAAAATGTTTACTTGCCAAGCACTATTTCGATGGTCGAAACACTAATCAAGCCGCGCTCGCCTTTAAGCTCTTCGGTCCCAATCAAAATGTTTCGCACAGTTAAACCCTGCAGGAAGCGATTCCTGGTTATCTCCGCAACGTCGACGGCCCTGCTAATCGCTTTACCTCGTGCCTTGAGGGTGACGTCACCGGTCCCCATGTTGAACTGCGTTATCACTGCAAGTACGTAGTTCATCACCGGTTTTATTCCAATAAAAACGGTGTTTTCCCCAGCGGGTGTTTCTTTAGCTGCAGGTTTCTCTTCAACTGTAGGTTTCTCTTCGGCCATTGTACCTTTCCTCCCTTGTTTTTATCAATCTCTATACTTTCGACCCTAATAAATACCTTTTGGGTATACTTTTGGTCTTTATAAATAAATTTTGGTTCTACTTTAGTCTTAAAATAAATTTTGAGTTTACTTTCGGTATTCCTTGGGGAAATCGAGACGCGAGGACGAAAAGGTTAAATCTTTACTTTTGTAAAGTTTAGTTTGACATTTGATGATCCCCATGCCGAAGGAAGCCGAGTTAACCGAACGCCAGCTCTCTATCTTGCGCAAGCTCTTCAACGAGGGCAAGGTGATGCGAGTTCGGAGGGTCAAGAAGACGCAAGCAGCATTAGCAGAGGAGCTCGGCATAACTCGACAGGCGCTCAGCAGCCATTTGCGGGAGCTACGCGAACTTGAGCTATTGAACGCTGGCAGAGGATTTATCGATCTCTCGGAAAAATCCGGGAACATTCTCGGGGGAGCCCCAACTCAGGCCTTCGTGTTTGCCAAAATCGAGCCAAAGAAGAGACATAATGTCTACAAGGAGATAATGTCGCTGGATGTGTTGCAAGCCTTCCGTGTGACAGGGAATGTGGATTTGATTATTGTAGTGGATCGACAAAAACTAGATAAAGTGTTGAAGTCGCTCTCGGGTATCGATGGCGTAAAGGGAACTTCCGCCCATCTCGTGCTTTCCTCGCTGGTCGAAGGCAGGTAACTAACGCTTTTTAGCAGCTTTTTTCGTGAGTTCCACCATTCTCCGTTCGATTCGGTCTCGCAGCTCATCGAGGTTCCCCTCGCCGCGAGATAGCGTGACGTAGTCCAACAGGTCATCCACCATGAGTTCTGCTGTCTCGGCCTCGAGAATTCCCGCATAGACTGCTAATTCTATGGTGTAGAAAGAACGCATGACGGCGTCGCGCCCTATCCGCCAGCGCTTCCAAGCCCCAGGCCTTTGCATACGGAGCTTTTTTGCGAGTTCTTCAAAGGTCGCACCTTCGCTCCAATAGTGCAGAAGCATCGTTTTGAGCGTCTTTTCGTCCAGGTGGGACCGTTCGAGCAATGCTCGTGCAAGCAGGTTTTCGCTCAGCCATTTTTCGGCCCGGGCGAATTCCTCTCTCGGCATTTTAGTCCCCTACATGTTTCCATTTTTTGGAAACAAAATAAATACTTATCGGAAGGCGGGCATCACATTAGGAAAGAAAAGATCCGTTTTAAGAAGGAGCGCTTGTTTGCCCGCTTCACCACGCGCGCGTCAATCGGTGCATCAGTCTCCGCGGCGTAGTGAATGGCGTTGCTTGCGGCCTTCAAGGCTGACCTCGGAACACCTTTGCTGAATTTGTAAAGTGATTTAAAGCCATTTGGGGTCAGTAAATCTTTATAACAGACACATCCAGCGTTTTTGAGGCGTAGTTCGAGCAATTCTTTGAGATTTTTTTTGGTCATTGGCTTTAGTTTGATTTTTGTTTGGATGCGGTCGGCCAGCGCCGGTACCTTGGCGAGAAAGCGCTCCATCTGCTTGAACGTGCCGTTGATCAGGATTGAGATGTTTGGAATGTCGGCCAGCACGCGCAGGAATTCGCCAACATCTAACGCGTCTGCACCGCTCTCAGGGAGGTCATCTATGAGTATCGCTAAACGCTCTTGGTGTTCTTGGGGCCATCGGCGCAGAAACTCGAAGAGATTCTCCCGATCTTTACTCGCATCCATCTCAAGTCCCAGAATTATCGCACGCAGTAGCTCGTCGGCAGATTTGTACGCGGCGCCGTGGATGAAAACAGGTATAATCTGTTTCGAGGGGTCGGATTCAGTTAGATTTTCTTCCTTCAATGATGCGACTAAAAACTCGCACACGGTAGTTTTGCCCGTCCCTAAACCGCCTGTGAGAACACCGACTTTGCCTCCAGAAAACAACCGTTTGAGTTTGCGCAGGTCTCTACGTTGAAATGGGGCAAAAGCTTCGATGGATGGCAGCTCGAGCTTGAATGGGTCCTCCCGCAGCCCCCAGCTCCAGATGTAACTCTCGAAAAGCCGATCTCGGCCGATTTTTTTCTCGAAAGTAGTCATCTCGCTAGCCTCACGTGTATTTCAAACATCCCGTTTTTGCTCACAAGGTAACCACAAGCGCTCATTCGTTCACAAAATGTTTTGGCGACATCTTCAGGACAATGGGCTCGTGTGGCTAAATCCCCCAGCGTAAAGCTCTTGAGCACGGCAGTAGCTGAGAGCAGGTCCCCAAACAAGGTACGCTGGGCCAGTCCGGTTGGCTTGAGATCGTCCAAGATCTTGTGGCGAGGTAGTTCGGTCACTTCGGGTACAGGGGGTGGCTGAATTTTTGTGGGTTTTTCGGGCTTTGGAGCGGGCGCCTCCGGCTTTGTGATTGGTTGGGGGGCTGGCATTTTACGCGCACGTTTATGCACTAGGTTGTAACACTTCTGGCAAAGTGTGACTAGATTATCTGGGTCGTTTCGGCTTGTTCCATCCTTGTGGTGCACCTCTAGTAGCTCCTTCCCCCCGCATTCTTGGCAGGTGTAGTTATCTCTGATGATTACAGCCTTTCTTACCAGTTCCCAATCGTCCCGGTGGTGAGAAAAAACATAGTTCAAAAAGGAGGAAAGGCCTTCATCCTTCGGGATTGTGGAAGGGGGTGGGGGAACGGCAGAAGGGCCCTGGAGTAGACGATTTATCTCACTTTCAGGTATCCTTCTTTGCCCTCCTTGGGGTCGCACAACCTTGATTTTTCCCTGTTTATCCCACAACCTAATCGTGTTGGGGTGTAATCCGAGTATTTTACAAGCCTCTTTCATTTTGTAGAGTTTTTCTTTTTGTTCCACTACCTCACCTTTTCTAACAATAACCAACATATTCTAACAATACATACATATAAAGTTAACGGATTTTAACAAAGAAATTAACCTAAACTTTACCAAAAATTAACAAAAGCTGGCAATCTTTGTTAGAAGTTGTAAAAATTAAACAAATAATGTAGGGATGTATTAGTTTCAAGGCCCCCATATCTGATCAATTTGCTGGAATGACGATGCAATTAGCTCGGGCTGGCAAAAAGAGATTGCCCTAGACATTTAGATTATCTAATAGAACGCTCGCCAGTCGCTAAAGGCATGGCAGGGGCGACTGAAATTATCAGTGACGTGTTTTCCACTTTTAGAACCATAAACATTTATAAAAAACTTAAATATTCCCGAAACAGTTATAAACAACTTAAAAATTTATATGAAAACACTTTTATATACTTATTTGGTCATGAAGTGAAGCGCTTCACTGCAATAAAAATTTTGGTTATTTTTGCAATTTTAGGTATTTCGGCTGCTTTATTGTTCCAAGTGATTCCGGAGCAAGAACAAAACCCTGCTGACATGCCTGGTCTTCATCCCCCCACCTCTGGAGTATCGGGCACTCCCATCACGCTTCAAGAGGCTAGGACCAAAGCCCCATTTCTCCTCGTGCCCACGTATTTGCCGGAGGGTCTCCCGCTGAGAAGGGTGACGGGGGATCGAGGACTTGTAAGCCTTCTTTGGGAGAATGATGATTTTTACGGTAGTGAATACGGTGAGATCAGCCTCCTTTACTCGGATCGACCAATAACCACCTCTCTGGTGAATAAATACCCGGCCGGACCGAAGCTAGCGGTAGGAGTAAACATAGTAATTGGCGAGATACCTGATGAAAATTGGGTTCGTGACTCCGTCGCTTATTGGAACCAACAAGAAGGTTCTGCTGGAAAGGATGTCTTCGAGGTCGTTGAGGTCCGAGGGACGGTGGGGATCGGCCGGGACCTCGGCCACGTGAACAAGTTCGATGGATACGAGGAGCCCCTAGGCGCAAGCTTGACTTGGTGGGAAAACAACTTAAGGTTCGGAATCGGGGGCTGGCTCTCACTCAAAGAACTTCTCAAAATCGCTGAATCATTGGAACCTCTGGAGACATCTTAAATCTTCCGTTAACGGCTTTTGTTTCATTTCCGGGAGATAAACGAAGGTCAAAATTTCTATGCTGAGCGTTATCAGTCCTATCCACAGTTTTTTGTCCGGTTCAGTTCGGACATTACCTCTAAGTTTTTAACAATAATAAACAAATTCTAACGATACATTACAATATAAAGTTAACTGATATTAACAAAAAATAACCCAAACTTTACTAAAAATTAACAAAAAGGGCTGGCAATCTTTGTTAGAAGTTGTAAAAATTAAACAAATAATGTGGGGATGTATTAGTTTTAAGGTCCCCATACCTGACCAATTTGCTGGAATGACGATGCAATTAGCTCGGGCTGGCAAAAAGAGATTGCCCTAGACATTTAGATTATCTAATAGAACGCTCGCCAGTCGCTAAAGGCATGGCAGGGGCGACTGAAATTATCAGTGACGTGTTTTCCACTTTTAGAACCATAAACATTTATAAAAAACTTAAATATTCCCGAAACAGTTATAAACAACTTAAAAATTTATATGAAAACACTTTTATATACTTATTTGGTCATGAAGTGAAGCGCTTCACTGCAATAAAAATTTTGGTTATTTTTGCAATTTTAGGTATTTCAACTGCTTTATTGCTCCAAGTGATTCCGGAGCAAGAACAAAACCCTGCTGACATCGCTAGGCTCCCCCCCATTCATGAATCGGGCACTCCCATCACGCTTCAAGAGGCTAGGGCCAAAGCCCCATTTCTCCTCGTGCCCACGTATTTGCCGGAGGGTCTCTCGCTGAGAAGGGTGACAGGGTCTCGAGGGCTTATAAGCCTTCTTCAGGAGAATGATGATTTATATGGTAGTGAATATGGTATGATCCGCCTCCTTTACTCGGATCGACCAATAACCATACTCCCACTGGATCCCTCTGCGGTGAATAAATACCCGGCCGCAGCGAAGCTAGCGGTAATAGTAAACATAGAAATTGGCGAGGTACCTGATGAAAATTGGGTACGTGACTTCGTCGCTTATTGGAACCAACAAGAAGGTTCCGCTGGAAAGGATGTCTTCGAGGTCGTTGAGGTCCGAGGGACGGTGGGGATCGGCACGGACCTCGGCCACGTGAACAAGTTCAGCGATGGATACGAGGAGCCCGTACCCGCAACCGTGATTTGGTGGAAAAACAACTTAAAGTTTGAAGTCAGGGGCATGCTCCCACTCAAAGAACTTCTTAAAATCGCTGAATCATTGGAACCTCTAGAGACATCTTAAATCTTCCGTTAACGGCTTTTGTTTCATTTCCGGGAGATAAACGAAGGTCAAAATTTCTATGCTGAGCGTTATCAGTCCTATCCACAGTTTTTTGTCCGGTTCAGTTCGGACATTACCTCTAAGTTTTTAACAATAATAAACAAATTCTAACGATACATTACAATATAAAGTTAACTGATATTAACAAAAAATAACCCAAACTTTACTAAAAATTAACAAAAAGGCTGGCAATCTTTGTTAGAATTTGTAAATTTATAAAAAGTCATTGAGATACGTCTAGCAAATTCTAGGTGCTGGGTCCCCGATTGGCGACTCCAGCAGGCGCCGTCCGCCGACAACAGTTTCAAGCATAACGTCGCCGGGGTGGTCAGTTGTCGTTACTTCCCCTATCACACACGCTTCCTTCCCGTACCTTGTTTTTCGAATTGCGGCGAGGACATCGTCACAGCGCCCGGATTCAACCCCGATTATGGCTTTTCCCTCGTTCGTTATCTGGAGCGGGTCTATGCCGAGCATCTCGCTCATCGATCTGACTGCGGGCAGGAGGGGGATATCGGCTTCTCTTACAAGTATCCCGACATTTGCCTTCGAGGCCATATCGTTGAGCGCGGCTGCCAAGCCTCCGCGAGTTGGGTCCTTCATCGCCGTTATTCCACCGACTTTTAGTGCGGTTTCGATAGTCCCCCAAATAGGCGCGATGTCCGAGCGGAGGTCGACATCGGCACCAATGCCCTCCCGGTGGGCCAAAATCGTAATGCCGTGGTCTCCGATGGTCCCCGTTGTAATGATTTTGTCTCCTGGCTTGAGTCCGTGGTCGGTCACCAAAGTTTCAGCCACGCCAATTCCCGTACTTGTAAGCACCACACCGTCGAGCGCGCCCCGTTCCATCACCTTTGTGTCACCGGTTATAATTGGGACTTTCGCCTCTCTCGCGGTGGCGTCTATCGATCTACAAATTTTTCGGAAATCTTCAACCAAAAATCCCTCCTCAAGCACGATTGCACAGGCCATCGCGAGCGGTCGAGCCCCCATCACCGCGAGGTCGTTGACGGTGCCTGCGATTGCGAGCCTGCCAATGTCCCCACCAGGGAAGAAAAGCGGCTTGATGGCGTGGGAATCGGTCGTCAGCACGAGGGTTTTATCACCAATCGATATCGTAGCGCCGTCGTCAAGCTCGTCAAGTCCTATTTCTCCCGCGCGCTTCAGTGAGAGCTCCTTGAGAGCGACGTCCACGATGAGTTTCATCATCGCCTTGCCGCCAGCACCGTGGGCTAGCGAGATTTTTTCGTCCGACGTTTTTGCACCCCTTTCTTTTCCAGTTTTACATCAACGATTTCAAGTTCCTGACCCGAAGTGAGGGACAGTTCATGCCCGCCGCATTTTGGGCAGGGGATTCCTAGCTCGGGTTGGGGAATGTGGGTATCAATGGAGCTAGCGTTGCCCACGTATCCGCATTCACATTTAATCGTAATCGGCACTCGGGAGATGTTAAATTTTGTTAGGTTGAATTCATCCCCCCCTAGTTTATTTAACCATAACTGCAGGGAGTTCGGCTCGTTTATCTCGCCCACCCGCAGGTTCACTTCCAGCACCCGCGCATCGTGCTCGGTCGCTATCCGACGGACGGCTTTTAACACACGCGTCGTGAGTTCGATTTCATGCACCGCTTTCACCCGCAGCGACCTCTTCCCACGCGCTGAGTATCTCTTTTGCCTTTGTCTCGTCGAGAATCTGGATCGCATACCCGGCATGGACGAGCACGTAGTCGCCATTGCGTACGTTCCTGAGTAAGTCCAGCTTAACCTCCCGCCGCGTACCACCGAAGTCAACGGTCGCAATTTGCTCTTCAATTTTCAACACTTTACCTGGAATCGCGAGGCACATTCGGCTTCCCCTTCAGCCATTTTAATTAGATTAACCTTTTCAATGCTTATGGAGTTTATGTATTATGATTTTCATGCCGGCGAAGTTCGACTTCCACACCCACACGCTTTACTCGGACGGCGCGGGCACAGTCGCGTCGATGGTCGAGGCAGCGGAGGCGCGGGGATTGAAAGCTGTTGCCCTCACCGACCACGGGTTCGAGCTGAGCATGGGCATCCCTCGAGAGAAACTAGCCCCCATGCTGCAGGACATTGGGATCGCGCGCGAAGACGCGGGAATCCAAGTGCTGGCTGGACTCGAGGCAAATGTGGTGGACGAGTGGGGAACGATCGATGTCGACGACGAGTCCATCCGAAAGCTCGATATCTTGTTGGTCGCCATCCACAAGCTGGGGGAGGCAAGGGACCCATCCGAGCTCGCCAGGGATTACCTGAGGAGGGCGACGAACGCGATTGAGCGCCATAAGTTTGACGTTTTTGTGCATCCGTTTTATTTTCATCACTACTTAGCACCCCACCTTTTACCGGAAGATCTCGAGGATTTCGTGAGGCTCGCGGCTGGGCACGAGGTCGCTATAGAGATCAACATAAAATACCGGACACCCGATGAGGAGTTCTTGAGGCTCTGCTTGCGCGAGGGGGTCAAGCTGAGCGTGGGGACCGATGCCCACACTGCGGGTGAGGTGGGGCGAGTTGATTGGGCACTTGGGGTACTCAGGCGCGTAGGGGCGAGGCGCGAAGACCTAATCTTGGGTCGCTTCTTGCGGTGATTAATTGATTAACCTCCGCTCATTCCTCAAAGGTGCGAGCCGGGTGGCAATCGTAGGCATCGGCAGCGACATGCGCGGGGACGATGTCGCGGGTATTGAAGTCGTGCGAAGGCTACGGCGCAAGCTCGAGTCGTCGAAGGTTCTTTTGATAGAAGGAGGCGTGACGCCGGAAAACTTCACTAGGGAGATAAGGAAATTCAAGCCAACACATGTGCTGTTAATCGATGCAACGGATTTCGGTTCCAAGCCGGGTGATATCGTTCTAGCCGAGCCTGAGGCAATCGTCGGCCAATCGATCTCGACCCATACACTACCGCTTTCTATCCTCGCGGGCTACCTGCAAGAACAAACGGGAGCAAAAATAATGCTTCTAGGAATTCAACCTGCACGGGCGCAGATGGGTGCGGAGATGAGCGAGCCGGTAAAGGATGCAATCGAGAGGGTTAAAGAAGCTTTGATGATGGAACTTGGCTCACTATAGCTCACTCGGCGCGACATACTTGTATCATTCTGAGCTATCTTGATTTATCGCAGAGTGGTGAACTCGAACTCCTTGGTCATGGTAATTGCACGCGCAGGGCAGACCTCGGCGCACTCGCCACAGAAGATGCATCGCCCTAGCCATATGCTTGGCTTTTTTGTCTCCTTGCTGATGGTTATCGCTCGGGCTGGACAAGTCCGAATACAGAGCCAGCAGCTGATACATCGCTCTGGATCGACGACCGGTCGCCCGCGATAGCCCTTAGGCGGCTCCACCCGCACTTGAGGATACTTCACCGTTGCAGGCTTGCGGAGCAGGTTCCGGAGCACTTGGGGCAATATCCGAGGCATTAGGGCACCACCAAGACGAGCACTAAGCTGATTATCGCGAGCAGCGTGGCGGATGTCCAGTAGAACTTGAGAGCTTGGTCGATGCGCAGGCGGGCCATGATGTTTCTGAGGGTCGTCGTCAGCAGCACAATCGCGAGGGTTTTGATGAGAAAATCGACTATGCTCGGGATTTGGACGCCGCCGATTACGTAAGCTGTGGGGCCACCTAAGAAGAGGGCGGCAAACAGGCCAGCGACCACAATCGTTTCGACATCATAGGCGAGGCGCCAGATCGCGAGTTTCGGGCCTGAGTATTCGGTCAGCGATCCGTGCACGATCTCGCTTTCGGCCTCTGGGATGTCAAATGGCACACGAAGGAGCTTGCCTTGGATGGCCACCAGCGCAGCGATTGCCGCGGGCAGGAGACGCCAATCAAGGATGAGCCACCCCTGCTGAGCTTGATAGTTTACAATCGTTGGCAGGCCTAAGGACCCAACCCTAACTACAGCAACTAGGATCGCGATGATAAACACGAACTCGTAGCCGAAGAGCTGGGCGACGTGGCGCCCAGCCCCGGTCGCACCGAACGGGCTCCCCGAGGAGTAGCCCCCCAGCATCATACATATAGCCGGGATGTTGAGCAGGTAGATGATGACGATCAGGTCCGCGACCATCGTTAGGGTAGGTTGAGGTGAGCTGACAGGGATCAGGAGCATCACGGTTACTGCTGCCCCCAGCGCAACTAACGGCGCGGCAGTGAATATTGGCGACTGCGCGGCTCCAGGCGTGATGTCTTCCTTGCTAAGTAGTTTGCCGACGTCCAAGAACTCCTGCCATATTGGGGGCCCTATGCGGTTCTGCATGTGTCCTGTCACCTTTCGGTCGATTCCAATGTAGAGCAATCCGATGAGGGAGGCGAAGAGAAGTCCCGGGAAGACGAGGGAGCCGAGAATGAAACTTAGGACTTCCATCAATGGCGCCACTTCCTGAGTTCCTTCAGGGACAAGTTGAAGGTCTTACCTGTGTGCGAGTCCACCAGCGCGACGCGGTCATTGCAAGCGAAGCAGGGGTCTATGCTCCATATCACGATTGGAATTTCGGCCACGGTGCCGCCGAGGAACATGCGTTTTATCGAGGCGAAATTAGCGCAGGTGGGCGTCCGCACGTGCACGCGCTCAGGACTATCGGTGCCGTTCGAGAGGGCGTAATAGAAAAGCTCGCCCCGTGGAGCCTCTGTCCGCTCGATCGCTTCATTCCTCGGGATTTCTAGATTGACTTTGATTCGAATGGGGCCGATTGGCATTTCCTTTACTGCTTGACGCACGATGTGGATTGCTTCCAAAATTTCTCGCAGCCTGACCATGCTCTTCGCCCAGACGTCTCCCTCCCGCTCGGTGATGACATTGAAGGAGAGCTTGTCGTAGATGGCGTAGGGGTGGTCCCTTCGAATATCGGTATCGACCCCGGATGCGCGTGCGAGGGGTCCAACAGCGCAGAACTTCCTCGCATCATCCTTCGTTAATATCCCGACGTTAGTGCAACGCGCCAAGATCGTGCGGTCGGAGTTGAAAAGATCGATGTAATACTTGGTAGAGTGCTCGAGCTCATCTAGCCCGCGCAGGATTGTCGGCACGTGCTCTGGCTTCACATCCCTTCGAACCCCCCCGATGGTGTTGGTAGCAGACGTAACGCGATTGCCTGATATGATTTCCCGCAGGTCCATGACACGCTCGCGGTCCCGCCATGCTAGCATGAAAAGCGTGTTGAAGCCGATTTGGTGGGCAGCGATTCCGAGCCATAAGAGGTGGCTGTGGATGCGCTCAAGCTCGAGAATAATCACTCGGATATACTTCGCCCGCTCTGGGGGTTCGACTCCCGCAAGCTGCTCTATCGCTTGGCAGTAGGTCGTCGTGTGCACTACGTTGCAGATGCCGCAGATTCGCTCTATTAGGTAGACATCGTGCTTATAGTCGCGTCGTTGAAGCGCCTCCTCGATTCCTCGGTGCACGTAGCCGAAACGGATGTCGACATCGGCGATTTCCTCCCCTTTGACCTCAAACCTGAAGAACGCGGGCTCTTTGAGCGCGGGGTGCTGTGGACCGATTGGAACGATGAATGTCATTTTGTCTTTTCCCTCCACTCCTTACGTAATGGATACTCACCATCGGGCCAGTCGTCGGGCAAGAAAATCCGCCTCGGATCGGGGTGGCCCTCAACTTTCACGCCGAACATCTCCATGAGTTCGCGCTCATACAGAATCGCTCCCGGGAAGATGTCGGTTATGGTTGGGATTCTGAGCTCATTTTTCGGCAGGTTAATTTTCAGGTTGAGCAAGGCGGGACGGCAATCGAAGTGATAGATGACTTCAACAGTTTTGCCTTGGTCGACCCCCGTAATTGTGAAAATGTGTTGAATGTCTTGAGTTCTTAACGCGAGCATGGCTTCACGATACCGCTGTTTGTCGGTTGTGGCGAAGAGGCATTCATCCTTTATCTTGATTTCGTCGACATGATCTTTAATCAGGGTTGTGACTTCCTTCGCGTTCATTTTTCACACCTTCCCCAATACTTTCAAAATTCCATAAATCATGGCTTCGGGCTTGGGCGGGCAACCTGGCACGTAGGCGCTGACGGGCACGTGCTTGTCGAGCGGCCACACGACATTGTAGCAGTCGTGGTACACGCTGCCAGATGCCGGGCAGGAGCCGATTGCAATGACGGACTTCGGCTCGGGCATCTGCTCATAAATACGGATGATCCGATCTTTCGCTTGCCTCGTTATGGGACCGGTGACGACTAAGATGTCGGCATGTCTGGGAGAGCCTCGGAGCTGGATGCCAAAGCGCTCGAGGTCGTAGCGAGGGGTGAGCGCTGCAACCAACTCGATATCGCACCCGGCGCAACCTCCCGTGTTAAAGTGAATAAGCCAAGGCGATTTTTTCCTACATAATCGGATTAGTCCCATGAGTTCACCCCAACACCACCGCGATTGCTGCAAGGATGGTGATTAGGCCGACCACCACCCAGAAGAGGTAGGTGTTCAAGATGCCAGTGTGCTCAGGACGCACATAGCGGTAAAATGGTCTGAAGACGCGACGGATGGGCGAGAAAAACTGCTCGCTGTCCGCGTGGACCTCTTCCGCCTTAAGAGTCTCACCACAGGCATAGGTTTGGATTTTTTGGGCGGTGGGTTTTGCTTTCGTGATTCTTCGCCCACCGATTAGGATGAGCCATGTTACCGCGGTGATGAGCAAGAGCGCGGCTGTCGCAACGATGGGCCCCCAGAACCCAGGCCCGAACAACACCGGTTCAGGTACCATCATGCACCACCCAACACCGCACTTATGTAGCCGCTCGAGTTCATCAGGGCTTCTTGCGCGGGACGCACCAAGTCTATCCCAAGCTGCGGGAGCACCCCGAACACCACACACAGCACCGCGAGTAGCATGATGGGGAGCAGCATTGACCGTGGGGTTTCTTTCACGTCCTTCAGGTGCGCCGGTCGCTGTCCGAGGAAGATTGAGTTGAGCGCCTTCAGGAAGTAGGCGAGCGTCAGGGCACTCGTGATGAGGGCGATGATGGTGAACACGGGCTGTCCTGCCTCGATGCCGGCCACGTAGATTGTCCACTTGCTCGCGAACCCGTTGAAGGGAGGCACCCCCGAAATCGCAAGGGCGCCCACCACGAACAGT